>JANMNT010000004.1:0-15537 GCA_031368465.1 Burkholderiales bacterium | reverse complement strand
GGGCGCCGCCGAATGCAAAATTGACCGCCTCGGCGCGCGCAAGTGAGTGCCCCATTGCCTGAAGGCCGGCACCAATCGCCGCCTTGAGTGCATCTTCCAGACCGATGGTGCCGTCGGCGTTGACGATACAGCGTGGCGCATCAGATGCCGCCTGCGGGTTCTGGCCGTAATCACAAATTCGCGTCACCATCTGAACGTGACCTTGCGGTTGCATATGCCCGCCCATCACGCCAAACGACATCAGTGGCTGGTTGTCCGGCGTCGTCAGGAACGCCGGGATAATGGTTTGGTACGGTCGTTTCCCAGGCGCAACCTGGTTGGGATGACCGGCGGCGAGCGTAAAGCCATGACCGCGATTTTGCATCGATATGCCGGTTCCCGGCACCACCACTCCTGAACCAAAGCCCATGTAATTTGATTGAATCAGACTGACCATCATGCCGCTGGCATCCGCTGTCGTCAGGTAGATGGTGCCACCTTGTTGCGGTACACCAAAGGTTGGCTTGCCGGCACGCTTCAAATCGATGAGTGCGGCACGTGACTTCAAATAATTTTTGTCAAGTAACGCACTCACCGGCATATCCATGAATCGAATATCGGCGATGTAGTGGTATGCATCGGCGAACGCCAGCTTCATTGCCTCAATCTGCAAATGCACACCCGCCAGCGAATTAACTTCGTTGGCCGTCAAATCAAAGTTCTCAAGAATGCCGAGGCAAATCAATGCCGCCAAGCCCTGACCATTCGGCGGAATTTCATGCAAGCGAACGTCGCGATAATCCTGGTGAATTGTGCCGACCCAATCGGCGCGATGATTGGCAAAGTCGTCGGCCGAATGCACGCCACCCAGCGACCCTGCATGTGCAACCATCTTTTCTGCCAACGCGCCGCGGTAAAAACTCTCACCGCCCGTTGCGGCAATTTCTTCGAGCGTATTCGCCTGGACACCAAACGCCCACTTTTCACCGGCGCGTGGCGCATGGCCGTTGACCACAAAGTCACGTTGAAAATCCGGCTCTTGAATCATACCGGCCTGCCGCGCCCAGCTGGTCGCCGTGATCGGCGAGACCAAATGACCGTTGCGGGCGTAATTAACCGCCGGCACAAACAAATCTTCAAACGGCAATTTGCCAAATTTTTTGGAGAGCGCGACCCATTGCGAGACGGCGCCTGGAATGGTGACCGTGTCAATGCCACGTTCGGGCATGACATCTTTCCCGGGATATTTTTTTGCAAAATAATCCGGCGTCCATGCTGTCGGCGCGCGTCCGGACGCATTCAGGCCGTGCAACGATGTGCCGTCCCAAACGATGGCAAAACCATCCGAACCAATACCGTTGGAGGTCGGCTCAACCACAGTCAGTGTGATTGCCGCGGCGATTGCCGCGTCAACCGCGTTTCCGCCACGTTGCAGCATGGTGATTCCCGCCTGTGCGGCGAGAGGCTGCGATGTGGCGACAATATTTCTTGCCATCACCGGCATGCGTTGTGACGCGTACGGCGTGTCAAACGAAAAGGGCGGGGAACTCATTTCATGTTGCTTTCAAAGGTGCGTCGATCAACTGTGCGACATCGTTTTTGGCCTGCCATGCCTTCAGATCTTTTTCGTATTGCCACAGCTCTTCTTCATAGATATCCATCACACACGGAATGCAGCCTGTGCCACAACACTCGTAGGGTTCGGGCTTGCGAGGTGGTTGCGGCACTATTGAAGCGTCGACCCCGTCTGACGAAGAAACAAAAACGTTACTTTCCATGTTTAATCTCGGCGAATAAGCCGCTATTTTACGTCAGCGCATCAGCAGCCTGCGACACATAAAAAGAGAAGCGGCTTTGACCGGCAAAAAAAGCCCCGCAAACGCGGGGCCTTTTTGAATCAATAAATCCATACCGTGCGGCTAATCCTCGACAAATGCCTCTTCGCGTTTGGCACGGATGGCGGGCAAGGCAATGATGACCAACAACAGCGCGGCAATTCCCAGTAACGTTGCCGACAGCGGTCTTGTGAAAAATACCGTCGCGTCGCCCCGCGATAACAACATTGCCCGGCGCAGATTTTCCTCCATCATCGGGCCAAGGATGAAACCCAACAGCAACGGCGCCGGTTCACAGCCAAGCTTCAGGAAAAGATATCCGAGGAAGCCAAAAATTGCGGTGAATACCACATCGAACGGACTGTTGGACAGCGAATAAACACCGATGCAACAAAACACCAGAATCGCCGGGTACAACAGGCGGTATGGCACGGTCAGCAATTTGATCCACATACCGATGAGTGGCAGATTCAGAATCACCAGCATCAGGTTGCCGACCCACATCGAAACAATCATGCCCCAGAACAGTTGCGGCTTCTCCGTCATCACCTGTGGGCCGGGTTGAATCCCCTGGATGATCATCGCACCGACCATCAGCGCCATCACCGGATTCGGCGGGATACCCAGCGTCAGCAGTGGAATAAACGACGTCTGTGCCGCTGCGTTATTTGCCGACTCCGGTGCGGCCACGCCACGAATATCACCTTTACCAAACTGTGAAGCGTCTTTGGCAATTTTTTTCTCGAGCGTGTACGCTGAAAACGACGCCAACACTGCGCCGCCGCCCGGCAGGATTCCCAATAAGGAGCCCAATCCAGTTCCGCGCAAAACAGCCGGCCAAGCGTCCTTGAAATCCTGCATAGTCGGCAACAGACTGCCCACCTTGTGTACAAACACTTCGCTCTCTTCACCCTGCTCCAAATTTTTGATGATCTCGGCAAAACCAAACACGCCCATCGCGACGACGACAAAACCGATGCCGTCCGACAATTCAGGAATCGAAAAATTGAATCGCGCCATGCCAGAGTTCACGTCCGTTCCAACCAAGCCGAGCAGCAGCCCGAGGATGATCATCGCGATGGCCTTGACCACCGAACCATGCGCCAGCACAACTGCGGCAATCAGGCCCAGGGTCATCAATGAAAAATATTCCGCCGGCCCAAACTTGAAGGCAATTTCCGCCAGGGGTGGCGCGGCAACCGCGAGCAACACAGTCGCCACGCACCCGGCAAAAAAAGAACCCAGCGCAGCAATAGACAACGCCGCCCCGGCGCGCCCGTTGCGCGCCATTTGGTAACCATCCAGCGCCGTCACCACGGATGATGATTCGCCGGGAATGTTAACCAGAATGGCCGTTGTTGAGCCGCCATATTGTGCGCTGTAGTAAATACCCGCCAGCATGATGAGCGAAAATTCCGGCTTTAATGCAAACGTTGCCGGCAGCAACATCGCGATGGTGGCGACCGGGCCAATTCCGGGCAAGACACCAATCAATGTGCCCAGCAAACAGCCTATCAAACAGTACATCAGCGCTTCAGGCTGAAACGCCACACTGAAGCCGAGACCAAGATTTGCAATTAGCGCGTCCATTAAGTTCTCTCCCTAACCCAAGAACGAAGGCCAAATTGGAAACGGTAGCTTCAGGCCGTAAACAAAAACCCCGATCGAGCCGATGGACAAAATCACACCGGCGATCAATTGCTCCTTGAATTTGAACTCATGGCCACCAAACGCAGAAATCATGACCAGCACCACAATTGCAAGGGCCAACCCAAGGATTTTGGCGGTCAGTCCAAAAATAATCACCGCGCCTAAAATCCACACGATCGGTCGCCACGCAAACTTTGGAACGCGTTCACCGTCTGATACCAGCGACATCGCGATAATAATCAAGCCAAGTACGCCGAGAATTGTGCCCAGCACAAACGGAAAATAACCCGCACCCATGCGGCTCGCTGTGCCCATCGGGTATTCAGCCACCTTGACGACAATGGCAAAAGCAAAACCAATGGCGGCAAACAACACGCCGGCCCAGAAGTCCTTCGGATTGCGTAAATGCATGGCTCCCCCCTGTCGAATGCAACGGATTAGTTCTTTTGGGCAATTCTGCCGACCGTGATACATTTTTGATTGTACCTTTTCGACCGGCGGTAGCGCATTGTATGACACCCGATGATGATTCTGGAAATCGGGCACTTGATCTGGGTCGTGCAAACGCCCGTGGAAGCCGGCCAATGCGATAATCATTCATATCGACGACCGGTCCCGACCCTTGCCTAACACTGTTCCCCCCAAGCCGGCCTGGCTCGACGCCGCACCGGCAATGTTTGTGCTGCTCTGGAGTACCGGCTTTATCGGGTCGCGATACGCCCTACCGTTTGCCGAGCCTTTCACGCTCACTTCAATCAGGATGGTGATTGTTGTGTCGATTTTGCTGGGCATTGCGGTGGCGACGCGGGCGGCGTGGCCGCGCGACTGGAAAGCCGCCGGACATATTGCGGTGGCCGGTTTACTGGTGCACGCCACTTATCTTTCAGGCGTGTTGTACGCCATCAATCTCAAGCTTCCGCTCGGGTTTATTGCGTTGATCGCCGGACTGCAGCCGCTATTGACCGCATTTCTTTCCGGCATGTTGCTCAACGAACGCCTCAGCCGCATTCAATGGCTCGGAATGGGGCTGGGATTCACCGGCGTGTTGATGGTTATCGCCAGCAAATATATACTGGACGAGGTGCGCGTCGATGCACTTATCGCCGCAATCGTGGCATTGCTGGGCATTACCCTCGGCACGTTGTACCAAAAGCGGTTTTGCCAGACGATGGATTTACGGACCGGCGGCGTCATCCAATTCACCGCGACCGGTGTTTTTCTATTTGCACTTTCCCTGATCTTTGAAACCCGCGAGGTGGTTTGGGCGCCACAATTTGTGTTTGCCATCTTTTGGCTTGCAGTCGTGTTATCGATTGGCGCGATCTCGCTGTTGTATCTCATGATCCGACATGGCGCCGCGTCAAAAGTGGTGAGCCTGTTTTTTCTGACCCCCTCGGTCACGGCAATCATGGCGTTCGTCCTTTTTCAGGAGTCGTTGTCTGCGCTTGCGATCGGCGGCTTGGCGGTATCTGCCTGCGGCGTGGCGCTCGTCACCCGCAAATGAAAGTCCTTTATTGGCGGGCGTTTCGGGATATTTTTGCCTGAAAACAGCCGCCATACAATGTGTTTTATATTGGCGGTTAGTCAGTTGCATTTGAATAACAAGGGTTCCCGCCGGTGCCGACCATTGCGCAGACATCACTGCTTTGAAGCCGGGTGCTGGTCACATTTCAGCAGTCGGCACTAACTGATAAACTCATTCGCCAGCCACAAAATTGTGGCGGCCGCATCTAGCCCTGCCCAGCACCGTGAAAAACATCGAACAACACCTGACACAATACGCCGCTTACCACCGCGACCAGCGCAATATCGCCACCCATTTTATCGGCGTGCCCGTCATCGTTTTTTCAGTGTTGCTGGCACTCGCGCAAGTATCCGTCGGGCCGCTCCATGCCGGCTGGATTGGTATCGGACTGGCCGGCGCATATTACCTCTGGCTGGATCGTTCGATTGGATTGGCGATGTTGGTGTTTCTGGTGATTTGTGGTCTGGCCACGTCGTTGATTTCATCCCAGACCGTCTGGACGGTTGCGCTCGGACTTGCGCTGGCATTATTTGTGGTTGGCTGGATCATCCAGTTTGTCGGCCACCGATATGAAGGTGTGAAGCCGGCGTTTACAGATGATTTGATGGGACTCGCCATTGGACCGTTATTTGTCATGGCGGAGGCATTTTTCATGGCGGGCAGCAAACCAGGATTGCGCAAATATATCGAGGACCGGGTTGGTCCCACCGTCGCGGCGCGTGATGGACGATTATTGCCGATGCAAGCAGATAGCAGCATGACAGAATCAGTCGATCGCGTTAATTGAAAAGGCCCACAACAATGCCCAGCAAAGCGTCGTCTGCTTCATCGACAAAATTAGCGCCCCTGCCATCCGGCGGTTCTGCCGAAGGCGCCAGTGACATCGGCATATACGACGCCGCCCGTCGTGAACTTTCCAGCGTGCGCGATCTGCTTCGGTTCGCCGTCAGCCAATTCATCGAACAAAAGCTGTTCTTCGGTCATGGCTCCGCGTCGGCCTATGACGAGGCGGTTTACCTAATCCTGCATACATTGCATTTGCCGTTGGACCGGCTCGAACCGTTCCTGGATGCACAGTTGACCGGCGCCGAACGTGACGCTGTGTTGGGCGTGATCGAGCGACGGGTAAGGGAACGAATTCCAGTCGCCTATTTGACCCACGAAGCGTGGCTTGGTGAATACAAGTTTTATGTTGATAAGCGCGTGATTGTTCCCCGTTCATTTATCGCGGAATTGTTGCGCGATGATCTCGCCCCCTGGGTGGAAAATCCCCGCGGTGTCGGACGCGTACTTGACCTTTGCACCGGTTCTGGATGCCTTGCCATCCTTGCTGCGCTGTCGTTTCCACACGCGACCGTCGACGCAGTTGACGCTTCGCACGATGCCTTAGAGGTTGCCCGAAAAAACATTCGTGATTACGGTTTGGACGACCGCATCAATCTTGTCGCGTCGGACATGTTTGAATCGCTGGGCGCAAAACACTACGATGTGATCATTAGTAATCCGCCGTATGTTTCTTCGGAATCGATGTCAAAACTACCCGAAGAATACCGTCGTGAACCTGAAATGGCGCTGGCGTCGGGTGAGGACGGCCTCGATCACGTTCGTACCATCATGGCCGCCGCAACCAACCACCTTTACGCCAACGGCGTGCTGGTGGTTGAAGTGGGCTTTAATCGTGATGGTGTTGAAAAAGCGTTCCCGAAAACGCCGTTTATTTGGCCCGAAACCAGCATTGGTGACGAGGTGGTGTTTGTCGTCGACCGTGAAACGCTGCTGGCGGCCAAATAATTAATGTCAATCTAGGGCGAGGCGGCGCGGACTATCGATTTCCCGAGTTGTCAGTACCATTGGGTGGTTTGCGGCGTCCGCGTGAATGTCGCCGCCCACCCTCCGCCGGCACCTGACCACCCGCTGTACCCGACGGGCGGCGGCCTTGACCCTGACCCTGACCTCGGCCACCGGAAACCGGCCCCCGACCGCCGCGACCGGTTGATTGATTGCCACGCTGGCCCGCATTACCACCGGACGGTGTAATGCGGTTACCAATCGAGTCGTCAGGGCCATCGTCGTGTCCACCAAAGGCATCATTGCGGACTTGATTGCCAATATTGTCATTGGCAGCATTTGCTGAAGCAGGATCGTCAAACGCTCCGGTGCCTCGCTGATTTCCGGCGGCCGGAAACCCCGCCCCCGCCATCTGCCCGCCATCCCGGCCACTGCGTGAGCGGCGTGCATTGCGCCCGCGCCCTTTGGCCTGACCGGGCGGTCGCACATTTGACGGTGGACGCCTTTCCGCACCCGGCGCAGGGCTGTCCGGCATTAGTGGCTGCATCGGTTGACCATCATCGCCGCCAGTGGTTGAATGACTCGCCTGAAAATCCTGGACCGCAACATCACCGGCGACAAAATCATTTTCCCCGCCTGCGGCCAGGACGGGATTTTCCCGACCGCGGTTGCGCCGCCCACGACCTCTTGGTTGGTTTGGATCGCGCTGGCCGGCGGCCCCGCCACCCTGTTGATCGTTATTTTTGCGTTGTCCGCGATTCGGTTGGGTGTTGGTTGGCAACGCACCGATGTGCCCCTCGACTTCCATCCCAACCCATTTCAGCACCGCGCGCACCTGGGACGCGTCGAGCTCAACCATGCGGCCGCGCGTCAGGCGGGGTGGCAGGCCGATCTTGCCGAATCGGACGCGAATCAGGCGTGAAACCGTCAGACCGACGGCCTCAAACATCTTTCGCACCTCACGGTTGCGCCCTTCGCGCAGCACAACGTGGTACCACTGGTTTACACCCTCACCCCCGCGCTTGTCGATCGAATCAAACTTTGCCGGCAGCGCGTCTGGTGCCTCATCTTCATCGTCATCGGGTTCGGCTGCAATCGAAACCCCGGCAAGCAGACGTGCCGTTTGTTCTTCTGTCAATTCACCCAATACGCGTACGGCGTATTCACGTTCAACTTCATAACGCGGATGCATCAACCGGTTCGCAAGTTCGCCGCTGGTTGTAAAAATCAGCAGTCCGGATGTGTTGATGTCAAGCCGACCAATCGACATCCACTTGCCGTTTTCAACACGCGGTAAATTATCAAAAACGGTGATCCTGTTACCCGGATCATTAGTGGTGACAATTTCGCCTTCTGGTTTGTGATAAAGCAGAACGCGCGGCAGCTCCTCATCAAATTTGAGCTTTACCAAGTGGCGGTCAATCATGATTGCGTCACTCGCCGATACGCTGGTTCCGGTGGTCGCCACAATGCCATTGACCATCACGCGGCCCGACGAAATCATGATTTCCATATCGCGCCGGGAACCGTGGCCGGATTGAGCCAGAACCTTGTGCAGTCGTTCACGTTTGACCGTTTCTTCCTTTGCCAGCGCCTCCGCAAACTGACCCGATTTTGACTCGTCACCCCAACGCCGGGTTTCTGCAACTTCTGAAATCAGCGCACGCGGACCGTCCGGATTAGTCGGTCCCGGTCTGGCATGTGGTCCACCCGCACCAACACGGAACGGTGTTTTTTTGCCGCTGCGGCCGCGTCTTGCGCGCGGGCCGGTATTGCCGGCAACATCGCCGCCGGGCAAATTCGTATTGCCGGCCGCACCCGGTATGCGGGGATTGCCGCCGCGACCGCCGCGACTACTGCGTTCGCCTGCCTGGCGCGGCTGACGAGGTTGGCGGGGTACTTGCGTACCTGACGCGCCGGACAGCACATTGCCATCGCGCGCGCCTGGTCCCGGCGCAGTGCCGGAACTGCGCGGCTGACGCCGGCGTCCACCATCCCTGGCAACGCCGGCGCCACCACCTGCACTTCTTGGGCCGGCCCGGCCTTCGCCACGCTTGCCGCCACGTCCGGCGACGCGATTGCCGCGATTGTCATTGCCGGCATTGTCATTCTTCGTTGATGCCTTGCCCCGCCCGCGTTTGCCGCGACCAGATGGGTCGACCGCCTCAATGACTTCCTTTTCTTCGCCGATGTAGCGTCCGTCAACATAACCCCGCGCTGCAACGCGGACTACCACTCGCTTGGTCATTTTGCATGTCCTTCATCAGCAACCGGACTGACCGGTTCGCTGGTTGTTTCCAACGGACCGTTCGACTCAACCGATTCGATCGCCGGCGTTACAACCGAATCACCATCGCCACTTTCGATTGCATCAAGCCCGAGTGAAAGCGTGCCCGTTTGTGCGGATGACGGGGCGCTGACACCAAATTGCGACATGTCCAAAGTCGCCTGCAGTTCATGCAACGGCGGTAACTCTTCCAATGTACGCAGGTTCAAGTCATCCAAAAAATGTTTGGTGGTTGCAAACAACGCCGGACGCCCGACGGTCTCGCGATTGCCAATTTCGTCTATCCAGCCCCTGTCTTCAAGCGTTTTCAAGATATGCGGGCTGACCGCAACACCGCGAATATCTTCGATATCACCACGTGTGACCGGCTGTCGGTAGGCAATGATCGCAAGTGTCTCGAGCACGGCACGCGAGTATTTCAGCGGCTTGTCGTTGGACAATTTGTCGAGGTACTTTTGGTACACCGGTTTCACACGAAAACGGTATCCGCTTGCAACAACAACCAGTTCGACGCTGCGCCCGTCCCATTCGGCTTTTAGCACCTCAAGAAGATTGCGAATGGTGTCAAGATTGAGCTGCCCGTCAAACAATCGCCGAAGTTCATTCAGCGCCATCGGTTCCGACGCGGCGAGCAATGCCGCCTCCAGCGCACGCTTCGCCTCATCGATATCGATCGTCTCGGCGACTTGTTCATCGTCCCCGCCACCTGTATCGTCGGACGAAAATGCGGCGCCGGCCAAAGCGCCTGGTGCGGCATTTGGCGCCGCCGGCTTCGTCGGGGCTACAACGTTATCGTTGGACGCATTGTTTTCAAACGTTGCCGGTTCGGCGTGTTCTTGTTGGTTCATTTCATTTTGTTCCATGGCAACTGCAATCGGGCTCTCTTATTCAACGCCGGATCATTATTCGAGCGGCGGCATTTCGTGCGTGCGAATCTTGACGTAGATCGGCTCAAGCGGGGCGGACTGGCTGATTTCAATCAGCGACTCGCGGGCCAGTTCCAACACGGCGAGGAAGCTCACCACCACCACCGAAACGCCCTGTTCGATTTGAAACAAATCCTCAAACAGGACAAATTCCTTGCCGCCCTGTGCATTGAGCCGCTCACCCAGCTGACGAAGAATGCGGCTCATGTGCGAGCGGACAGAAAGGCCCTCGCGCGACACACGGTGCCGCTGTGTTGCTTTGGCGCGGCCGAGAATGACCCGCCATGCATCCGTCAGATCGGCCGCAAGAACCGTCGGCACCCGTCTGACCAGGCTCTGTTCGACCAGCACGTCGACCAATGAAAAATCGCGCCCCATTCTCGGCAATATTTCAATGGCGTGCGACGCCGACTTCATTTGTTCATACTCCAGCAGCCGGCGCACCAATTCTGCGCGCGGGTCTTCCGCCTCGACTTCCGCGTCACGCGGCGGACGCGGCAGCAGCATCCTCGATTTGATTTCAATGAGCAATGCCGCCATCAACAAATAGTCAGCGGCGAGTTCGAGTTGGCCATCCCGCATCGCTTCAACGTAGGTCATGTATTGGCGCGTCAAATCCGCCATTGGTATGTCAAGAATGTCGAGCGAGTGCCGGCGAATCAGGTAAAGCAACAAATCAAGCGGGCCTTCAAACTGCTCAAGTACAACCGAAAGCGCGTCGGGTGGAATGAACAAATCCAGCGGCATTTCGGTAATGAACTCACCGCGAATTTTTGCCACCGGCAATTCCATGCCCAATGTACCCTGCGGCAACATGGCACCGGCATTGCCCGGCGATCCGTTGTCGACAACAAGTTCGACGCTCATTTTTCCATCCCATTCATCAACGAAATTGCTGCCTCGGACATCCGTGCACCGTCGTGTGCGACACCCGTAACAACAACTTTTTGCCATACAAATTTGCAATTCAGCGCCACCGCGGCCGCGCGCGCATTGTCGAAAAACGCATTACCCCGCGCAAAACGGAACGCACCCTGCGTATTGGCACCGCGGCCCTTGTTCAGACTCTTGTCGTTCGGGTCAACATCGGCGTCACCAAGCATCAGAATAAAAGGGCGCGAAAGCGCCGCGCGCGCGCGGGTCGGGTCAACCCGCGAGCCAATGGTGTTGTACGGAAAACGGAAATTCGTATCTGTGTTGCCCCATTCCAATTGTGTGTACCAGCCCGGGTTCGCGGCGATGATTGGATTTGCGCGGTGTTGCGGATAAAACAAATGCAGGCGGTGTACAAACTGACCTCCCGCAGAATGTCCGAACAGGCGATAACCCGTGGCCTTCAAACCATAACGCAACACCAGCTCGTCGAATAAATGTTCCGGTACGGCAAAGGCCCACTTTTCCGGGTCGGCTTCAACCGTTGAACGCCCAAGGCTGTAGTCATCGTCGTCTGGAAAATACTGCCGTTTGAATTCCGGGGCGATCACGATGAATTTGCCCGCGCCCGCCGGCTTGCCGCTGGGATTGAAACCGGCAGAAAATGGAACCCAATGGTCGAGATAGGTTTCGGCATTACGTTGTACACCGTGCATCACAAATTGCAATGGACAGCCTCGGTCACATCCAGCCGGCACGTACATCCAAACCGTCACCGGCCGCGTGGCATCACCTTTCTTGTCGATAAATTCAAAATGTGATTTGCCCGCAGGCAAAATAGCGTGGCCAATATTTGACTGCCCCGATGCCAACAAGGGCACAACCAAAATCAGTCCGCCAATCAATGCATGTACATTCATTTGTAGTCGAGCCCCATTGCGCCACGCACATCGCGCATGGTCTCTTCCGCCGCCTCACGCGCCTTGTCGCAGCCATCGGCGAGAATATTCTTGATGAGCATTGGATCGTCCTCAAACGGGGCGGCGCGCTCACGCATTGGCCGAAGCTCGTGGACAATTCCGTCGATCACGGGCTGTTTACACTCGAGGCAGCCGATCCCTGCTGTTTTACAACCCTCAACCACCCATTTTTTTGTGTCTTCTGTCGAATACACCTGATGCAGTTCCCAAACCGGGCATTTTTCCGGGTCGCCCGGATCGGTGCGCCGCACCCTTGCAGGGTCGGTGGGCATCTTTCGAACCTTCTCGGTTACGGCTTTTTCGTCGTCCCGAATATCGATGGTGTTGCCATAACTCTTGGACATCTTTTGCCCGTCCAGCCCGACCATTTTTGAAACCGGTGTTAGCAGCGCCTCCGGCTCCGGCAAAATCACCTTGCCGCCCCCCTCGAGAAACCCGAACAAACGCTCGCGGTCGCCCATCGACAGGTTTTGCACGTCACCCAGCAATTCACGCGCCTGCAACAGGGCTTGCTCGTTGCCTTCCTGCTGAAACTGTTTTCGCAGCTGGGTGTACAGCTTTGCCTTTTTTGAACCGAGTTTCTTGATTGCGGCCTCGGCCTTTTCTTCAAAGCCCTTTTCGCGACCGAACAAATGATTAAAACGGCGCGCAATTTCGCGGGTCAATTCAATGTGTGACACCTGATCTTCGCCCACCGGAACGTGATTGGCGCGGTAAATCAGAATATCGGCTGCTTGCATGAGCGGGTACCCAAGAAACCCATAGGTGGTCAAATCGCGGCCGAAATGACTCTGTTTCTCCACCTGATCTTTGTAGGTTGGCACCCGCTCAAGCCAGGAAATCGGCGTAAAAAAAGACATGAGCACGGTCAACTCGGCGTGCTGCGGCACACGCGACTGCACAAACATCGTCGCTTGTGACGGATCCACACCCGCCGCAATCCAGTCGATCACCGTATCGTGGGTGTATTGCTCAATCACCTCGGGGGATTCGTAATGCGTTGTCAACGCATGCCAATCGGCAACGAAGAAAAAACACGGGAACTCATTTTGCAGCTTCGCCCAATTTTTGAGCGCGCCGTGGTAATGGCCAAGATGCAGGCGGCCGGTCGGGCGCATGCCGGATAACACTCGATCAGGAAACATATGCGGGCAGATAACCCAGGTTAGGTTGGCGTTTGGACTTCAAAAGGTGTGTCTATGGGCAATGCTGTTGGTAGCGCGGGTGGGGTATTTGCGGTCTGACGTCAAATTATGATCAACCCTCTCACGGGGTTGATTCCCAAAAACCAGTCGGGCAGTTGTCCAAACAAAATCTAATTCGCGATTTTCTCAACACCGGGAGGCGGATTGGCGAACACTGCTGCTTGGCTATTCTTACTATTTTGAACTATTTCAAACCAATAAGCGAGTATACCGCGTTCATCGAAAATTCGACTAATGGGCCGAGAAAAATGCCAATAACGCCGGTTAGTATCAGGGCAACCAATATAAACAAGCCGTAGGGTTCAAGTCTCGAAAACGCATATGCAGCCCGGTTTGGCAGGATTCCGGCCAGAATCCGTCCGCCGTCCAGTGGTAGCAGCGGAAACAGGTTAAATACCATCAGTAATGCATTGACAAAAATACCCGCCTTTGCGACCAAGACGACAAACATTGTCGGCACTAGCAATGGAAACATCAAGGCAACTTTGCCGATGACGGCCCAACCGATCATCATCGCCAAATTCGCCCCGGGACCCGCCGCCGCGACCCAAATCATGTCCCGCTTCGGATTGCGCAATGCACCAAAATTGACCGGCACCGGCTTTGCGCCGCCAAAGACAAATGTGAACGATGACAGAATCAATATGACGATTGGCATGGCAATCGTCCAGACCGGATCGATGTGCTTGATCGGGTTCAACGTCATCCGGCCGAGCATGAAGGCCGTGTTATCCCCGAAGTACTTGGCGGCGTAGGCATGAGCAGCCTCGTGAACAGTGATGGCAAATAACAGCGGAATGGCATAAACCGTAACATTTTGGATGATATTTTCCATCGATTTGCGTATTGCATTCCCTATTGATTTTCAAATCCAAAACCGGACACGTCGCCTTTTCCTTGTCTGACCAACACCGGTTCGTCGGCAGACAGGTCGATAATCGTTGTCGGCGAAATTCCACACGCACCGCCATCCAGAATAACGTCCAGTTGGTGCTCAAGCGCGTCGCGAATTTCATTGGCATCATTCAGCGGCCGGTCTTCGCCGGGCAAAATCAAAGTCGAGGACAATATTGGCTCATTGAGTTCGCCCAACAATGCCGTTGCCACAACGTGTTCTGGTACGCGTACACCAATTGTTGCCCGCTTATGGTGCGCCAGACGCCTCGGCAGTTCGCGGGTTGCCTTTAGGATAAAGGTATATGGACCCGGCGTATGCATTTTCAACAGGCGATATTGTGCGTTATCAACTTTTGCAAAAGTGCCAATCTCGGATAAATCGCGACAAACCAATGTGAAATGGTGCCGCTCGTCAACATCGCGAACACGGCGAATTCGCTCCATGGCAGCCTTGTCGCCGATATGGCAGCCAAGGGCATAACACGAATCCGTGGGATAGGCGATCAGGCCGCCCTGGCGAACGATCTCAACCGCCCGCTTGATCAAGCGCGCTTCCGGATTGGCGGGGTGCAGTTTGAAGAATTGGCTCATTGTTAATCAGGGCCTAATCAAGCAATTGCCAAACCGGCCGCAAATCACGGTCAATGGCATTGAGTCTGGGAAGCGTACCCGGCTGCGCAGATGAATCATCAAAGCCGTGAAAATCAGCACCGCGAGAGGCAAAAAAATCAAAAACCTTGCAATGCGCGGCGAACGACGCATATTCAGCGGGGGAGTGGCTGCCGGTGACAACCTCAATCGACTTGCCCCCAAGCTGTTGAAACTCCCGAAACAAGGTGCCGAGCCGGTTTTTGTCCAAACCATAGCGGCCCGGATGGGCGATAACAGCAACGCCGCCCGCCAATTGAATCCACGACATCGCATCGTCGAGATTCGCCCATTGATGGGGGACAAATCCCGGGTTACCCGGGGTCAGGAATCGTTTGAATACGCTGCCGACGTTGTTAACCACGCCGCGGGCAACCAGGGCACGGGCAAAATGTGTTCTGCCCAGCATCTCTTTGTTTTCGGCAAGCGCATAGGCCTCGGGGAAGATATCCGGGATCCCAGCCTCGACCAGTTGGCGGGCGATGGCTTTCCCGCGTATGATTCGTCCGCCGCGGACGCTGGCCAGTCCGTCGAGCAGTGCCGGATTGGTTGGATCAATGCCCAGTCCGACAATGTGAATCGTGATTGGCAGCGAATCAATGTCACCCGGAGCCACCCACGAAACCGAGATTTCGACGCCTGCGACAAAGCGCAAACCTGCGGCATTGGCGGCTTGTGCGGCCGCATCAACATTCATTACCGTGTCATGGTCGGTAAGGGCCAACGCATCACAGCCGTTTTTTACCGCCAATGCTACCAGCGCGCCTGCCGAAAGCATTCCATCCGAGGCGGTCGTGTGGTTGTGCAAATCAAAATTTAGGGCATTCACGTAAAACCTTTGCGGCATTCAATGATCAGACAACAGGTATTGCAGGCGTTTCACGCGAAATTCGCAAAATAGCCAAAAATTCACCAAAAAACCCAAAAAATTCAGAAGGTACCCG
>JANMNT010000392.1:0-13735 GCA_031368465.1 Burkholderiales bacterium | reverse complement strand
AGCTGGCCAAAAATTTGTTTCTTTCCGGAGAGCGGTCCTTCCTGCGCAAAGGGCAGGAGGCGATTATTACCATCATGATGGAGAGCGTGCTGGACAAAGAGAGAATTCTTGAAATTTATCTGAATGTGATCGAGTGGGGAGACGGTGTATTCGGCGCCGAGGCTGCCGCCAAGCACTACTTTGGCGTCACCGCCGGCCAACTTTCCGAGGCACAGGCGGCAAGACTCGCCGCAATGGTGCCGCGGCCGCGTTTTTATGACCGCAATCGAAGTTCAGAATATCTGCTGCAGCGTACGCAGACCATTCAGGCGCGTATGCCGCAGGCCCAGGTACCGTAGGTTCCAGGAACAAGACAAGAACTGGCGATCAAACATGGATTTAATCGGTTGGATATTTTTCGGCCCGGCAAAACTGATCAGTCACGCGCCGTATGCGGGACTATTGATCAGTGCCGCGCTGATTTCGGTGGAGGTTATTCGGACGTTGGCGTCAGGCACGGGGTTTAGCCGAGCGTGGTTTCGCAGGGCGTCCGTTTTCACAGGTCTGCTTTGGGCAATTTTTAACCTCTACGAATTGCAGCTCGCCGCCGTGTTGGGGTCCGCCCTGGCAAATGCCGGCGTGCTATTACGATTGGATCTGATCGTCCTGACGCCAATCCTATATGTCATGACCGGCGTTGCGGTGTACGGGCTGTTGCAAAAATCTCGTTAGAGGTGCGTCCCAAGTCAGTCGCTCTAGCGTCAACAAACGCTTAGAGCCGCACTCTGGCACCAGACACGCAACCAATTCAGCGCTACTGTCAAAACAATCTGGGTCAGGAAACTACTTAACCGGTCGATCGCGGCGGGTGCGATGTGGTGTCCGTGGCCGCGACGTTGAGCGGCGGGCGGGCGGAATGTGGTTGCGGGACGCGTTGTTGGCCGGCAAGGGGGGCATGATAAATGTCTCAACCCGGGAAGTGAGCGTATGTATAAACATCGCGATCACTCGCCGGATTGAGAGAGTCTGAAGCAGTTAGTCTGCTTAGCCCATCGGCTTGATGAGCGGCGTGATAACCGGAGTTACCATTGGCGCAGGCTTTGCTGCGGGGGCTGCCTTTTTTGGAGCAGCCTTTTTCTTCGCAGCAGGCTTCTTTACAGGCTTACTTACTTTTTTTTTTGCGGCTGGCTTTTTAGCCGCTTTTTTTGCTGCAGGCTTCTTAGCTGCCTTTTTTGCTGCGGGCTTCTTTTTAGCAGCTGGCTTTTTAGCTGCTTTTTTTGCTGCTGGCTTCTTTTTTGCTGCGGGCTTCTTTTTAGCAGCTGGCTTCTTCGCTACTTTTTTTGCTGCTGGCTTCTTTGCTGCTGGTTTCTTAGCCGCTTTTTTCGCTGCCGGCTTTTTCTTGGCTGTTGCCATGATCAACTCCTTTCGATGGTTGGACCGAATTGCTTGTTTGGATCCGACTCCTTCGAGCCGAATCACCAAGACGTCAGTTCATACGAACGATTGAGTGCTGGCATTTGCCGAAAATGCTAGGGACGGCGAAACAACCTCACTCCACTCGCGGTTGCCTGCCTACATGAAACCAAATGCGAGGAATCTTGTAATCATTCGCCGCGAGCACTTGGTGAATCGGATTCTATGTAACTTCTTTTTTGAACACCAGTTTTTATTGATGTCAATAGCGGTTATTTGCAATCGTATTTTATAAAATGGTATCGATTCGCTACCAATGCGAAGACGGCCGGGGATTTTATACGCGCTTTTTCCCGCACAACAAATTCAAACGGCGAAAAAGGGACGGGCAACAACACGAACTACGGGAGCATGTGCTCGTTTGCAACCAACGATTCAAATGACTCGCGATCACGCACGACAACAATCTTGTCGCCGTCAATCATTACTTCTGCAGCACGCGGACGGGAGTTGTAATTGGACGCCATGACAAATCCATATGCGCCGGCAGATAGAACGGCGAGCAGATCGTCGGCCTTGGCCGCCAGTGTTCGCGCATATCCCAGCACGTCTGCGCTTTCACAGACCGGCCCAACCACGTCGTACTCTACAACAGGCGTGTCGCTTGACCTGACTTCAACAATCTCGTGGTGTGCCTGATAAAGGGCCGGGCGAATCAAGTCGTTCATCGCCGCATCAACAATCAGGAAACTCTTGTGCTCGCCAGGCTTGACGTACTCAACCCGGGTCAGAAGCAGGCCGGCATTTCCGACAATCGCGCGTCCCGGCTCTAGCAGAAGCTCCACCTCCCTGCCGCCAAGTATCCGATGCAGCGCCTCGGCATACTCGTTCAGATTGATTTCTTTCTCGTCATTGTAGGTAATGCCGACCCCGCCACCCGGGCAAATATGGTGTATCTGTATGCCGTCACCGGCCAGCGAATCAGCTAGGCCGACGATTTTTTGCATCGCCTCGATCAGCGGCGCTGCGTCGACGAGCTGCGAGCCGATATGGCAATCCACGCCGACGATCGAAATGCCGGACATCGTCGCCGCCCTCCGGTAAACGTCACGCGCCCGATCGAAAGCGATACCGAACTTGTTGTTTTTAAGGCCGGTAGAAATATAGGGGTGGGTTTTTGCATCGACGTCAGGGTTGACACGAAGGCTGATCGGCGCACGAACGCCCATTGAGACCGCCACGTCATTTAAACGCATCAGCTCCTGCTCAGACTCAACGTTAAAACACTTGATGCCGGCCGTCAGCGCAAGCACCATCTCTCCGGCAGTTTTGCCAAGCCCCGAGAAAACCACGCGATCCGCTTTTCCACCCGCCTTCAGCACGCGCTTTAGTTCGCCGCCGGAAACAATATCAAAGCCCGCGCCAAGCTCGGCGAGCACACCAAGCACGGCGAGATTGGAGTTTGCCTTGACAGCGAAGCAAATTGTGTAAGGCCGGCCGTCAGGCCCTGTCCCACGCGCGCACTTAAGGGCGTCATCAAGCCGACAATAGGCAGATGTGAGCGCCTTGCGTGAGTAAACAAACGTCGGCGTGCCGTGGGCATTCGCAACCGCGGCGAGTGAAACCCCTTCCACATATAGCTCACCCCCAGAACGGCTGACCCCGAATGTTTCCAGTCGTTTATCGTTCATCGGCGTCATGGTGTTGCAATTCTTGGGAAAGTGGTTGTCGGGGCGGGACTAACCGGGCTGCTGGTCGCGGGACTGGACGGGCCGGGTAGTCGCAGCGGACCCTTCTGTCCGCAGCCGGCAATTTGCAAAACCAATGAGACGCCCAGCAAAGTGAGTACAATCGAACGTATTTTCATAGACAAATCTCCGGAATCAACAATGATGGTAACACGCGAAATACTGGCATTAGAAAGCCGCCAATGAGCACGGCCGAATCAATGGCGGAAACAGAATTTCACCGCCGGGTGGACAAGCTGTTGGCGGAACTTGAGGCGTCATTTGACGATGTCGATGCTGATATCGATGCCGCGCTTTCGGCAGGCATTCTGACGCTGACGTTTGAAAACAACAGCAAGGTTATCGTTAACAGGCAAACGCCTAATCGGGAAATATGGGTTGCGGCCAGGTCGGGGGGCTTTCATTTCCGGTTCGACGGCGCGTCGTGGCGTGACACGCGTACCAATGAGCAGCTTGAGTCCCTGCTGTCACGGGTCGTATCAAGCCAATGCGGGAGCCAGATTACAATCGCGCTTTCTTGATTGATGGTGCATAGCAGATCGACGGCAATGCGCGCAAGAAAATAGTTTGTTTGTGGCGCGCGCAAGACCGCTTGCAAAAGGCGCGCCTTTGATTTAGTATCGATTCAACACCAACGAATTGTACGAAAAATCCATACCGCATTGGTAGCGAGTCGATACGATATTTCCGGCGCGCCGTTTGACGGGTCTACAAGGCAAAAAAAAGTGGGCGCCAATAGCAGAGGCAGGAGGAGGCGAAAAAGTGATGCGAGACACAGTTTCTGCGGCGCCGGCACGCAACTTCATCCGATCGTTGCCGACCCGTCCGGATCGCAATGATCAAAACATGATCAACTTCATCAACAAGCTGGCGGACGGCCGCTAATGGATAAACATCCGCTGGTATTGCTCGAGCTGGTTGAACGCTTGGGGAATCTGATGCGCGCCGAGGCGCGCCGAGTCGGTGCAGACGAACAGCTTGCGCCGGTGCATGTCGCCGCCCTGGTGTATCTTGCGGGTGCCAACCGATATTCCAACACGCCGCAGGCCCTGGGGGCTTACCTTGGATTGACCAAGGGGACGATTTCGCAAAGCCTGTTGTTATTGGACCGACGCGGGCTGATCGAACGATATCAGGATGACATTGACCGGCGCGTGGTTCGCTTGCGCTTGTCGTCCACCGGCGAACAATTCTTATATGATGCGCAGCCGCAAATGGCCTGGATCCAGGCGACCCGCGATATCAGTCCCAACCGGATTCGAAATGCCGTCTCTGCGCTGCGCGAATCCCTCACCACGTTTCAGGCCGACAACGACGGTCAGCCGTTTGGAACCTGCCCGAGCTGCCGCCACTTCGAGCGACTTTCCGCCCGGGCCTATCGCTGCGGAATGATGGGCGACAGGCTTTCGGGCCCGGAAACCCGCAAGTTATGTTGGCTGTATGAAATGAAGGGGGGGACGGTGGATGATGAAGAACTGGAATAGTTCGGCGGCCGCCGGACACCGGCCGATCGATCGCGCGTGCGATTCCGTTAGAATCACTCCATGATTGGTCTATTGATTGTTGCTCACGGAACGTTGGGCGAAAGCCTCATTCATTGCGCGTCCCACGTGATGGGGAAACGACCCCTTTTTTTGCGACAGCTTGGCGTAACCATACATGACGATCCGGATGCACTTCTGCCGCAAGGACGCGACCTTTTACGGTTCTTGGATCAGGGCGAAGGTGTTTTGGTCATGACGGACGTATTCGGCGCAACGCCGTCCAATATCGCGTGTCGGCTACTTGAGGCGGGACGGGTCGAAGGGGTTTCCGGCGTAAATTTGCCGATGCTCATCCGTGCCCTGACATATCGCGAGCAATCTCTACCCGAGCTGATCGAAAAAGCGCTTGAAGGGGGCAAGGAGGGCATCATCAACATGCCGCCTGAAGACTGCGTGCAAGGCGACGGCTGATGCTAAAACAGTCGATCGAAATCATCAACAAACTCGGCCTCCACGCCCGGGCGTCGGCAAAGCTCACGCAAACAGCAGCCCAATTTCAATGCGATGTTTTTGTCGCCAAGGCTGCGCGCAGGGTAAATGCAAAATCAATAATGGGTGTAATGATGCTCGCGGCAGGAAAAGGCACGACCATTGAGGTCGAAACCAGTGGGCCGGATGAAGGCGAGGCGATGCAGGCCATTCTTGCGCTGGTCAACAACATGTTCGGCGAGGGCGAATGAGAAACATCGCCCATTCGACGCCTGAATGTACCCGCCAGACGACGGGTACCGGTGAACATAGACAGGCGTGCGACGCCGGGCGACAGTATCAATTCCGGTGGGTGGTCGATCAATACGGACGGCAAGGTCCGGTTCCGCCGGTTTTTGCGAGGCCGACATGAGTTTCACCATGCATGGCCTGGGGGTATCCGGTGGGATCGCCATCGGCCATGCACATTTGGTCACGTCGGCATCATTGGAGGTCGATCACTATTCGATCCCGCAGGAGTTTATTGCAAGGGAAATCAAGCGGTTCGAGCGTGCCGTCAAGTCGGTGCGGGCCGAGCTCGACCAACTTGAAAAAGACATCAAATCGAGCCACCGCGCCGACACATCGGCCGGCACAAATCAGGGCGGTCATTCGAGCGACATCGCTGCATTCGTCACCATTCACCGCATGTTGCTTGAGGATCCCCTGCTCGCCGAAGAGCCTTGCGCAATCATTGCGCGGGAGGCATGTAACGCTGAATGGGCACTGAAACTGCAGGTTGATGATCTGCTTGTCCAATTCGCCGATGTTCAGGATGATTACCTGCGAGAACGGAAAACCGACGTCCGGCAGGTGGCGGAGAGGGTTATTGCGGCGTTGTCCGGGCAGGGTGGCGTCGTACCCGAAAAGCTTCGCGCACGCGCCGAAGACACGATTCTGGTCGCACATGACCTATCGCCGGCCGATGTCATCTTGTTCAAAGATCATCAGGTCGCGGCATTCATCACAGATTTAGGCGGACGCACGTCGCACACGGCCATTCTCGCCCGAAGTTTGGGAATCCCGGCAATTGTTGCGCTGCACACATCGCGGGAACTCATCCGCGAAGATGAGTTGATCATTGTTGATGGTGCGCAGGGCGCCGTTATCGTCGAGCCAGACCAGACCGTGCTCGCCGAATATCGCATTAAGCAGAATCAGTGGAAGCTGGAAAAACAAAAGCTGAGCCGGCTAAAAACGGCGGTTGCGGAAACACTCGACGGCGTTGAAGTCACTTTGCACGCCAATATTGAGCTGCCCGGCGATCTCGACGCCGTAAAACAATCCGGCGCAACCGGGGTGGGTTTGTTCAGAAGTGAATTTTTGTTCATGAACCGGCGCGACTCACCGACCGAAGATGAGCAGTTTCAGGCCTATAAAACGGTCGCCGAAGGCATGAAGGGCAAGCCCGTCGTGATCCGTACCCTGGATATCGGGGCAGACAAGACGCTCGACACGGACGACGCCGGTCAGGGACATTCGGCGCTCGGTCTGCGCGCGATACGTTATTGCCTCGCTGAACCGGCCATATTTAATGCCCAGCTTCGGGCAATTCTGCGTGCCTCCAAATTTGGCGATGTGCGTATTTTGATTCCAATGCTGGTTTCCGCCGTCGAAATCAAACAAACGCTGGCCGCCATCGAACTCGCCAAAGCCCAGTTGACCGCCGAGGGTAAGAAATTCAACGACAAAATTTTGGTTGGCGGAATGATTGAAATCCCGGCCGCCGCCATTGCATTGCCGATGTTTCTGAAGAAACTCGACTTTCTTTCCATTGGTACCAATGATCTGATTCAGTACACGCTCGCAATCGATCGTACCGACGACAATGTTGCCCACCTGTACGACCCGCTGCATCCGGCGGTACTGCATTTGATTGCCAGCGTCATCCGGCAGGCAAACCTGGCCAAGGTGCCAATCGCTGTTTGTGGCGAAATGGCGGGTGACGTTGCCCTTACCCGTTTGCTGCTTGGATTCGGCCTGCGTGACTTTTCGATGCATCCGGCAAACCTGCTGAGCGTAAAACAAAGGGTGCTGATGAGCAATGTGGGGGAGTTAAATGCCACGGTCGCAAAGATCATGCGCTCGGATGATCCGGATCTGACACGCTCGTTACTGGCCAAGCTGAATGCCTAGATACGCCGCGGGTCTTGCAAAAAGACGTGCACCCGAATCCAACCGTTATCGTCGCGCCGAAGCGACCGCCATACCGACTCCAATCTCGTTCCCGCGATTGTTACGCCAGGTGTTGCGAGCGGTTTTGTTGATTGCGATCGTAGTCGTAGACGGCGGCTGTGCGTTGCGGCCGCTTTTCACCCGTGAAATCATTTTTACCCAGCAGGAAATGACCGAGCGACTTGCCAAACGGTTCCCAATCGAACGCAATATTGCCGATCTGGTGAATATCAAACTAACGCGACCCAGGCTGTCATTTCCAGACCCTGAACGTTCCGATATGGCGCGTCGCCTCGTGGTCGGCGTGGATCTGGATGTGCGGCTGCCGTTGAGTAGCAGATCGTTGTTTGGGCAAATGACCCTGTCCGGAATTCCCCGCTATGATCCGGCAACACGGGCAATTTATCTGCGCGACGCCAAGCTCGATCGGGTTCGGGTCGACAACATGCCTGACGCGCTGTCCGCGGCATTGGTTAAGACCGCCACGCAAGTCGCCAGGGAGTCTTTTGAAGACAAGGCCATCTACAGTTTTGATGCTGCCGACCTCAAACGCATCGGATTGCCGCTCAATCCCGAAAGAATCGAACTGCGTAAGGACCAGCTGGTGCTGGTGCTGAATTAATTCCGCGACCAGTCGGCATTCAGCCGATCTATGAATTGGCGATTGCTTCGTATAATGAGCGATCGTTTTGTTGACAAGGCCGGAATGGAAATCGCACTGCTGATCAAGGCATTGATTCTGGGGATTGTTGAGGGCTTGACTGAATTCCTGCCGGTGTCGTCAACCGGCCACCTGATTCTGGTTGGTGACCTGTTGGATTTCAACGATGAAAAAGGCAAGGTTTTTGAAATTGTCATCCAAGCCGGTGCAATTCTTGCAGTTTGCTGGGAATACCGTATCAAACTGATGGCGACCGTCAGCGGCATCACCAACGACAGAGTGGCGCAGCAATTTGCGTTGACAGTGTTCATCGCATTTCTCCCGCTGGCGGCGCTGGCCTATCGGTTCAACCATGAAATCAAGGTGGTGTTATTCAAGCCCGTGCCGGTTGCGCTTGCATTTATCGGCGGCGGAATCATTATCCTGTTTGCCGAGCGCTGGACAAGGGCGCGCGCCGCGCGTGGCATTCAGCCCCGTATCACCAGCATTGATCAGATGACCTGGAAAGATGCCTTGAAAATCGGTGTGGCGCAATGTGCCGCGCTGATACCTGGAATGTCACGCTCGGGTTCGACCATTATCGGCGGCATGTTCTTTGGCTTCTCGCGCCAATGTGTCACCGAATTCACCTTCTTCCTCGCCATTCCAACGCTGTTTGCCGCGACCATTTACTCATTGTGGAAGGCGCGCGCATTGTTGTCATTTGCCGACATGCCGATGTTCACCGTTGGCTTCATTGCCGCGTTCGTCTCGGCGCTGATTGTCGTACGTTGGCTGATCCGTTTTGTGTCGACCCATGACTTCACGGTTTTTGCCTGGTACCGGATTGGATTTGGGCTGGTGGTACTGGCGACGGCATATACCGACGTGGTGGAGTGGACGTCGGCGTAACCAAGAGGTCGTTTATTTACGGGCGTTTCCCGGCATAAACGGCTGAAAATCGGCGTCTGGCAACGACTCTACAATTTTGTCCAACCGCAAAGTGACTAAGCGGCAGCTTGGCGCTTTGTGTACTGACGTATCAAGGCGAGCAACTGCTCCTCCTGATATGGCTTGCCCATGTATTCATTTACCCCGAGCTCTATCGCACGGTTGCGGTGCTTGTCGGCGGTTCGCGAAGTGATCATGATGATCGGGATGTGTTTGGTTCTTGCGTCAGCACGCACATTGCGGGCAAATTCAAAACCATCCATGCGCGGCATTTCAATGTCCAGCAAAATCAAATCCGGCTCGATATCCTGCAGTTGTTGCAGGCCATCCACCCCGTCTTTGGCGGTCGCCACTTCGAAATTTTCGCGCGTCAACATGCGGCTGGTTATCTTGCGCACAGTCAGCGAGTCGTCGACCACCATCACCAGCGGATTTACCCTTGTACGCGCCACCTCGCCCGCCATGAAGGTGCTGTCTGTGCCGGCTGCAAATGCATCGGCAAGTGACAACCCGACCGGCACAATCTGCTCCCGATCGGCATCCATCCTGCTTGACGATTGCATCGAGGGCGTATCAATACCCACACTCGTGAGCGTCGGTTTGATATTCGACTTCTCCGGCGCTGCAGCGACCAAGCCCTGATCCAGCGTGATCGTTGCCGCCTCCCGAAACACCAATTGCACGGGATTCATGATCAACACGACTTGTCCCGAGCCCAGAACGGTGGCGCCTGCAATACCGGGAATTCGCGCCAGTTGCGGCCCGATTGATTTGACCACGATTTCCCGATTACCAATGATGTCGTCAACCTGCACCGCGGCACGCTGCTGCGCGCTTTTTGCCAAAATTACAAATGCGTGGCGCTGCGCGGAAACTTTTGGCTTGCCGCCGAGGATGACTTCCATCGAGCGCAGCGGATACTTGTGCCCCTTCCATTCAATCTCATTCAGTGCAAGCAACGGTTCGTATCGTTTGCCCTTGAATTCCTGGACCTGTTCGATCATCACCGACGGAATGGCGTATGTTGTATCACCGACTGTGACCATGACGGCTTGTGTCACCGCGAGAGTCAGCGGCAGCGCAATGGTAAAGGTGGTACCGCGTCCGGCGTTGGAAGATATATCAATCCGACCACCGAGCGAAACGATTTCGTTGCGAACAACGTCCATGCCGACGCCCCGCCCGGACACTTGGGAAACTGTTGTCGCGGTGGAAAAACCGGCGGCAAAAATAAACTGGGTCAACTGGGCATCGGTGACGTCCGCGTTCGCGTCCATCATTCCTTTTTCAATTGCCTTTTCACGTATGCGCGGGAAATTTAATCCGGCGCCATCGTCCGCAAGTGTCAACACCACCTCATTGCTGATCTGGCGTGCATCAATCGAAATTTCACCGATCTCGGACTTGCCGGCGGCCAGCCTCTCGGCCGGCGATTCCAACCCGTGGGCGACAGCGTTACGCAGCAAATGCTCAAACGGTGCCGTGATTTTTTCAAGCACCGAGCGGTCGATTTCAACCCGCACGCCGCGGAACTCAAGATTCGCCTTTTTATCGATTTCCTTTGCCGTCTGGCGGACCAGGCGATAAAAACGATCCTGCAGATTGCCAAGCGGAACCAGCCGGACACCCATCAACCCCTGCTGCAGATCACGGTTCAGACGACTTTGCTGTAACAGCGCCGAGTCAGCCTCATCAATATTTTTTGCCAGCGATTGTTGCAGGGTTACCACGTCATTCAGGCTCTCCGCCATGAATCGGGTGAGTTCCTGCATTCGCGAAAAACGGTCAAATTCCAGCGGGTCAAACTGTTCGCCCAGCGTTTCAGCTTCTTTGATGCGTGACTGGATTTGTGATTCGGCACCAATTTCAATTTCGCGCAATTGCACCTTCATACGCGCGACGTTGTCGTTCAGGTCCAGCAGAGCCTTTTTAAAGGCCTGCAATTCAAGGTCAACCCGTGAGCGCGCGATTGCCAGCTCGCCGGCTTCATTTACAAAGCGGTCGATCAGGTCGGCATTGACCCGTAACAGGGCCTGACGTTCGCGACCTTCCAGTTTTTCACCTTCGGCAACAATTTCGGCGCGTACAGCGGCAATTGCCGCCATTGGTGCGGGTAACTGGCTCGGTACTTCCGCAGCAACGGCGGACTCAACCGGAATCTCAATGATCGGCGCAAGATCACCAGCGCTTAGGCTTTCAAGTACATTGTTGAAGCGGTCAAGGCGATCATCAATCGCGTCAAAGGCGGTGACAGCAGGGGCTTCGACGCGATCCATGTCAATGATGCGGGTTTCCATCGCATGCGCGAGTTCGCCCAGCCGCATCAAGCCAGCCATACGTGCAGAGCCCTTCAAGGTATGCAAGTGGCGGGCTAGTTCGCTTACCGGCCCGTGATTGACCGGCGTTGCCCGCCATCGGCGCAATGCATCACCGACCTGTGGGGCAATCTCGCGCGCTTCTTCCAAAAAGATGGGCAGCAAATCGTTGTCAATGTCGTCTTTGACAGCGCGGCGGTCGCGGCCTGATTCAAAAATCTGTTCCGCCCCGGGCGCAGGGGAAGGTACGGCATCCTCGACCGGCTTTGCGTCTGTTGATCGCGGCTCGACCGCCAGTTCGCCGACCGGGGTGACGCCGAAAATCGTCGCAGGATCGACAAGACTTTCCGCCTGTGTTTCTGTGATCCCCGCTGGCGCGACAGCCGCAATAACCGCCAAAGGCGGTTGATCGGTTTGTTTTGCCGATGGGTCTGCAGCCGGAAACGCGGTTACCGGGATGCCGGCTGGCGTTTGCGGCGCCTTCAAATAAGTGCCCTCGCCACCGAGTGCGCCGGATTTGAGATTGTCCCGCAATTGCATCAATGCCGACACAATATCCGGCCGGGCTGCCGGATATTCGCGCGTGTGCAACGAAAGCACCATGCCGGCAAGCGTATCGATTGCCTGCCGGGTTGCATGCAATCGTTCTGCATTGAACTCTGGCACGAGTTCGATTGCGCCGGTCAGCCATTTCTCCAATGCAAATGCAACAGCGGCAATCGACTCGAAACCGGTGGTACGCGAAGAACTGGTCAATGTGTGCGCCGCACGCATAAATTCATGCGAAACCGGCGAGCGCGGGTTGGCTTCGATGACAGCCATTTCCCCTTCAAGAACTTCAATATGCAGCCGCGATTCGCCAAGGTAAATTTCGTAAAGCGGTTGCGACAGCCGCACATGGCCAAGCGTAATTTCGTCGGGATCCACTGCCGACTCGTGTGCATCCGCGGCCGCAGTCAATCGCTCGTCGACAGGCGGGACGGAAGATGGCGGACTGAGCGCGGGCAGCTCATCAAAAATATCGATGCCTTCGATGGTCGGTACCATCGAGCCGGTCACTGCAAACGTCGCGACAACTGGGATATCGGGTTGCGTTGCATCAGCCGACGGATTCTCCCCGACTACCGGAACCGGCAGGTCGGCATCGTCCGACGGCCGGTCGGTAAATCGTATGACATCGGCAGCGTTCGCCCCCGAATCAGTCTCGTCCACAAACGCTTCGAAGACAGGTTCTGATGGCGATGTCACCGGCGATCGAAGCGTATCCGTTGTATCGGTTGTTGTGTCGATAACTGCTTGTGTGCCCGCCGAGACCGACGAGACCGCCTGGGCCTCAAGAACCGGTTCTTTGTCGTTTTTGAGCAAATCACAAATGGCATTGATGCTGGTGCCATCGATAATCGCGTTACCATTGCCTTGCAACGACGTCACCCATTGGCTGAAGCTGTCCGACGACTCCGTCAGTAGCAGCAACAACCCCGGCGACAACGCCTTTTCATCCTTCAACCACTTATTCATCACCTGTTCGCAACTCCAGGCGACCTCGCCAAGATCGTTCAGGCCGACCATCCTGCCGGATCCCTTGAGCGTATGAAATCCGCGGCGAATGGTGATTAGCGGCTCTTTATCATGCGGCGATTGCCTGACTGACGTCAGATTTTCACGGATGCTGGCGACCACTTCTGTGGCTTCTTCCAAAAAGATATCGAGCAACTCCTGATCGACTTCCGCAGCGGGTGCATCCATGAGTTGAACGACCTGCGGCGCGGGGGCATCAGCAGGTTTGGCAGGCGCAATATCGGCAAGTGCGTCGGTGACGCCGGTTTTCATCGGATCAAACGATGCGTCGATCGCCTCAAGCGATGCTTCAGACGATCGCACAACCGCGGCATCGCCGGCGATTTCGGCGCTTTGTTTGAGCTCCTTTACGGCGTCGCGCAAATGATCCCGCGAGGCGGTATCGTCGGGCTGCTGTTTCCAGTCGGAATACAACGCCTGCACTTTCTGTTTGTCGACATCGACATCGGCGTTTGACACCGGCGACTTGATGAGGCTTGCCTCGCTTGCGGCAGGGCTGTCAGCCAAGCCAAATCGGATCAATGCCGGCAGCAAAACGGCGCGCGGGTCGGTGGCGCTTTGTTGCAACGCGGCGATAAATAGTCCCAATGCGGAGACACCCTCTGCGACCGCCTCGGCATCACCGCCAGCACCCTTTATCGCGCCAGACGAGAACTGAAGCACACGATCGCGCAGCATCTGGTTCAATGCCGCAGCCTCATTCAGTTCCAAAATCGCGAGTGCACCATGAACTTGCGCAAACAGGGCGGGTAACGACGCGAGTTCGGCCGTCTTGACCGGGTCGCGGAAAAATCCATCAAGCGTGCTTTCGATCGTCGAAAGGTTGACCTGTATCTCCTGCCCGACTTGAAACATCAACAGGCGCTCTTGCGCCCGCTTGGTGAAATCGTCCATGAGCGCATTGGTGGATGCATCGAGTGCAGG
>JANMNT010000382.1:0-4480 GCA_031368465.1 Burkholderiales bacterium | reverse complement strand
AATACCGGGGAGCAGCCGTTTGCCGCCGATATTGAAGTGTCGGCGGTCGATCGTCAGGGTCTTTTGCGCGACATTTCCGAAGCGCTTTCGCACGAACGTATCAATGTGGTCGGCGTCAACACCTTGTCAAAAGGCACGCTGGCGTCGATGCGCTTCACGGTTGAAGTGCGTGGCGCGGCGCAAATGGTGCGGGTGTTGCGCGCCGTTGGCGGCGTGGCGGGTGTCGAAAGTGTGACGCGGCGCTAGTTCATATTGCTTTGGCGTGGGGCGATTACGCCATCAAAACCCGATGCCATACCAGCCGAATCCGGCTGTCCACGTTGTTCCACTTTCGCTACCTGCCGTGCGGCTGGCGGTCAGGTCGAGCCCCAGCCGATCCTTGATCAACCACCAACGCCCGCCGATGGTATTGGCGGTGCCGCCAAAAATAGACCGGCGGTCATTGGTTTGCGTCTCGGCAAACACCAGTAGTTGTTCTGATGGTGTCGCCACCAGCGCCAGATTGAGCAACGTTGCCGTTTGTTGTGTGTTTGGTTGTGCCGCACGATCCCGCAGGTGTCCGACATTGGTGTGAACCGTCATTGATGGACTGATTTTTAATGTGACCAGTCCCAGCGCAACCGCGTTTGTCCGTTTCCATCCGGCGTCGGTTGGTTGTTCATAGGCGGCCGACAGCTTCAGGCCGAGTTGCCATTCGCCGAGCGCCGTTTCTGCGTGCCAGGACGATGGCACCCATTTCAGCGCCATGCCGGCGGCCTGTCTGACCGGATCGCGCGGGGATGGTCGCGTGAAATCCATGCCCAGTTCAATGCCGTCAGCCACGCCACAGGCGGGCGCAACGATCAGCGCACGGGCGTCCTTTGCGCGTTCCTGCCAACCTTCGACCTGACAAGTGCCTTTGTCAGCCGTGCCGGCGTCGTCGGTGCCGAGTGGGCGACCCGCCAGGCAAGGCGCCGCTGTGAGCGCGACAATCAGCGTCAGTACGGGCAGGAAGAATTGATTTTTCATTTTTGGATTGCGTGTCGCGGTGGGTTTAAGCGGAGCAATGTTGCACATCGTCCGCGCAGTTTAACGGCTGCTGTAAAGTTATCGGCATTCAATGCAATTCATTTAGACAATCAACCCTCGTCACATGGGAGCCACATGCCCGGCGCACTTGATGGAATAAAAGTCCTCGATCTGACCACCGTCATCATGGGACCTTACTGCACACAAATCCTCGGCGACATGGGGGCCGATGTGATTAAGGTTGAGTCTCATGCGGGCGACAATATGCGCTGGGTGGGACCGATGAAAAATCCCGGCATGGGACACATCCATTTGCACCTGAACCGCAACAAACGTTCGCTGGTGCTGGATTTAAAACAACAAAAAGGCCTCGAGGCGTGCCTCAGACTCGCCGCCGAAGCCGACGTGCTGGTTTACAACGTGCGCCCGCAGTCGATGGCGCGACTTGGATTGGGTTATGACGCTGTCAAAAAGATCAATCCAAAAATTGTCTATGTCGGTGCGTTTGGATATTCCGAAAAGGGGCCGTACGCTGGACGGCCCGCATACGACGATTTGATTCAGGGCATTGCCGGCATTCCATCGTTGAGTCAACGCCAAACGGGTGACGTCCCGCGTTATGCACCGGTGACCATTGGCGACCGCAGCGTCGGATTGCACACCGTAAACGCGGTGTTGGCGGCACTGTTTCATCGTGAGCGTAGCGGCGAGGGGCAGGCGATTGAAATCACCATGTTCGAAGCGATGTCGCAGTTCGTGCTCGGCGATCACATGGCGGGCAAGACGTTTGAACCACCATTGGGCGACACCGCCTATGCGCGATTGATCGCGCCGCACCGCCGGCCGTACGCAACGTCGGATGGTTATCTGTGTGTGCTGATTTATAACGACAAGCACTGGATGACGTTTTTTGATGCCATCGGTCGCGCTGATCTGAAAAATAACGCCAAATTCAGCGAACACACACAGCGCGCCGCCAACATCGCCGAGGTTTACGAGTTCGTCGCCAGCACCATTGCGTCAAATACCACTGCGTACTGGCGTGCGTTGCTGGACAAGGCGGATATCCCGTTTGCCACCATGCATTCGATCGACTCGTTGCTGGAAGACGAACACATGCTGGCGATCGGCTTTTTCCCCGAATTTGACCACCCCACCGAAGGTCGCATCCGCGCCACCGCACCGGTGGGCGAATGGAGTGCGACACCGCCTTCAATCCGCAGTTTGCCTGCCACGCTAGGTCAGCACAGCCGGGAAGTGCTGGCAGAGGTGGGTTATTCAGACGCTGAGATTGACGAGATGATCACAACAAACGTGACGCTTTAGCGCGGCGCAGCATCGCCTGTGGGTTGCAAAGTGCGGGTCACGTTTTTGTTTTGAAAGCCAAATAGAAGCGGGGAGTTTCGAGCAAAAGTGGCTGAAACACGCCGTGTTTATTGGCGTCACCTATTCTCCCCCTCGTCCCCATTTTCGGCAGCCGGCAATTTCACCGTCGAGTGCCGCATAATCTGGCAATACAAAGTTGTCTTACGGAGTCACGGCATGCCGAGTCAGGTCATTGAGGGCCAAAACCGCGGATGGATCATCCCCATCGGCGGTGCGGAAGAAAAAGAAAATAAACCGGAAATCCTGCGGCGATTTGTTGAGCTGTGTGGTCACGGCGATGTGAATGCCGCCGACATTGTCGTCATTCCGACCGCCAGTCGATTGATGGATACCGGTGCGCGTTACGAACAGATCTTTTCGCAGCTGGGCGCCGGCAATGTCGAATCGATGGATTTTGATACGCGCCGTGATTGCGATGAATCCGGCCGCATTGAACGAATCGAGCGCGCCAACGGTGTGTTTTTCACCGGCGGCAATCAATTACGGCTGTCAACCCTGCTCGGCGGCACAATGGTCGCCAAAACACTGCGAAAACGCAATGCGGCCGGCATGCACGTCGCCGGCACCAGTGCCGGTGCGTCGTTTATCTCCGAACACATGATTGCCTTTGGCGAGGAGGGTGCCTCACCGATTGCCGGTGCGGTGCGTCTGGCACCGGGTCTCGGGCTGACCAACCGTTTTATCATCGATCAACACTTTCGGCAGCGTGATCGCATCGGCCGCCTGCTCGCAGCGCTGGCCTACAACCCGTTTGCAGTCGGCATCGGTCTTGATGAAGACACGGCGGCGTTTATCGGCCCGGACAATACTCTGGAAGTCGAAGGCTCGGGTGCGGTGACCGTGATTGACGCGAGTGAAATGCAGTTTTCGTCGATGGATCAGGTGGCAGAGGGCAAACCGGTTTGCATGCTCGGACTAAAATTGCACGTCCTGGTGGCCGGTTCGACGTTTAATCTGCACACGCGACAGGCTGCTGCAAACGCGTTAAACACCCGGAAAGAATAACGACCCCAACCCCACAATAGGAAGTGCGAGCTATGCGCATTCTGGATCGTTCCGTTTATGTTGGCCCGTCGGTTTATGCGCATTTCCCGGTCATCAAGTTTGAACTTGATCTCGGTGAACTGGAGAACTGGCCGACCGCCAGGTTGGGTAATGCCTACATCGATGCGCTGGTCGCCGCGTTGCCGGGTCTAAACGAGCACGGCTGCTCCTACGGTGAGCCCGGCGGCTTTATCCGCCGCATGCGCGAGGACGAGGGTACCTGGCTTGGCCATGTGCTCGAACACGTTGCGATTGAATTGCAAAACGTTGCAGGCGAAGATGTCACCTTTGGCAAAACCCGCGGCGCCGGCCGTGACGGTGTTTATACGGTCGTTTATGAATATGCCCAGCGCGATGAAGGTATCGAAGCCGGCGAACTCGCACTCAAGTTATTGTGTTCGCTATTGCCGGCAAATTTGCGACCGTCCAACACGGTGCCGGATGATTGGGATTGGCCGAGCGCGCGTGACGAATATATTCGTTATGCACAGCGTCGCGCGCTCGGGCCGTCGACGGCGTCGATTGTGCATGCGGCTGAAAAACGCGATATCCCGTGGCTGCGCATGAACGAGCAATCGCTGGTCCAACTTGGCTATGGCAAATATCAGCAACGTATTCAAGCGACCATCACCGGTCGCACCAGTCATATCGCGGTGGAGCTGGCATCAGACAAGGAAGAAACCAACAAGATTTTGGCGACACTGGGGCTGCCGGTGCCCAAACAAATGCTGGTGCAATCGGCTGATAGCGCCGTGCGTGCGGCAAAACGCATCGGCTATCCGGTGGTGACCAAGCCTTATAACGGTAACCACGGCCGCGGCATTTCAATCCACTTGCAAACCGAAGACGATGTGCGGGCCGGCTTTGAGGCCGCCAAGGAGCATTCACGCTCGGTGATCGTGGAGTCGTTTGTGACCGGCGACGACCACCGATTGCTGGTGGTCAACGGTGAACTGGTGGCCGCCACCAAGCGCACACCGGGCCATGTAGTCGGCGACGGCACACACAATATTCGGGCGCTGATCGAAACCGTCAATCTTGA
>JANMNT010000042.1:0-8304 GCA_031368465.1 Burkholderiales bacterium | reverse complement strand
CTGCGCCGCCGCCCGCTGAAAACTGGCGCTTTCCGGCTCCCAATAAAGCGCTGCAATCAGCGATGCGGCCTGCTCGGTCGCGAACACTGTCTCGGACGGCACATAAATGACCTCGTTTTCAAGAATCGTTCCCGAGGCAAGGCTCACCCGCAGCGTGCCTTCATGCGCGACCAGCCACGTTGCCGCATGGTTGCGGTGTTGGGTGGTGCGCGCGCTGGGCCCCAAATACAAAAATCGTTCGGGCCAGGCGTAGATATGAATTTTGGGCGGAACGATGTTCATAGGCGCAAAGAATAACCGAAGCACGAGCAGTAACCGGTTTATTCAACACAATAGCCGGTTTGTTCAACAACTCGGCAGCTTTATTCAAGTTGCCGCGCGACCGTGCTCCCATACTTTCATTGTGCTCAAACGGGCACCAATGGCGGTCAACAGGAGTCAATCATGAATGCAATATTGAACAACACAGTGAAGTACGGTGCCAGCCTCGGCGTGACGCTGGTGGTTTTGGTCGTCGGCGTGGCCATTTCACTTTTGTCGGCGTTCGGTCAGCTGATCTAACCGTGGCAGCGACACTGATTGCCGCCAGCGCGGGCATCATTTTTCTGCTTGGGGTGATACATCTTGTGTATACGTTTGTCGGGCCCAGGCTTCACCCGCGTGATATTGCGCTGACTGCGCAAATGAAACAGGTTTCGCCCAACATCACCACCCATACCAGCATGTGGTGTGCATGGTTGGGATTCAACGCAAGTCACAGTCTCGGCGCAATGTTGTTTGGCGCGACCTATGTTTTTCTGGCCACAAATCATCCGCAATTGCTGATGCAGTCCGGGTTTTTGTTGTCACAGGGGTTGATCTTGCTGACGGCGTACCTTTGGCTGGGTGCGCGTTATTGGTTCAGCGTGCCGTTTCGCAGCATCGCCGTTTCAACCGTACTTTATGTCTCGGCGCTGATTGCCGCGCGGGCCGGCTGACGGCCACATTTTAATGCCGGTTCGCCGGACTGGTTCGTCCTCCCGACCGGCTACTTGACGATCTCCAGATGTTCCAACCCGGATGCGAGGTCGCGGTCTTTGGCGGATTTTCCATTCAGTTTGATATTCAAACGCAAATCGTTGAGCGAATCGGCGTTGCGCAGCGCGTCTTCGTACGAAATAAAATCCGCCTCGTAAAGATCAAACAACGCCTGGTCAAACGTCTGCATGCCGATTTCGCGTGAGCGTTTCATGATCTCCTTGATTTCATGCACCTCACCCTTGAAGATCAGATCCTGGATCAACGGTGAATTGAGCAGGATCTCAATTGCCGCCACCCGTCCCTTGCCCTCTTTTTTCGGGATCAGCCGCTGCGACACAAACGCTTTCAGGTTAAGCGACAAATCCATCAGCAATTGGTGACGACGCTCCTCCGGGAAGAAGTTGATGATCCGATCCAACGCCTGGTTGGTCGAATTGGCGTGCAAGGTTGACATACACAAATGGCCCGTCTCGGCGAATGCAATCGCATAATCCATCGTCTCGCGGTCACGGATTTCGCCGATGAGAATGACGTCGGGCGCCTGCCGCAGGGTGTTTTTCAGGGCGGCAAACCAATTGTCGGTATCAACACCGATTTCACGCTGCGTGACAATACAATTTTTATGATCATGGACGTATTCGACCGGGTCTTCAATCGTGATGATGTGACCATAGCTGTTCTCGTTGCGGTAGCCAATCATTGCTGCAAGCGTGGTCGATTTGCCCGAGCCGGTCCCGCCAACCAAAATCACCAGTCCGCGCTTGGTCATCACCACGTCTTTTAACACCGGCGGCAGATTCAAATCTTCCATTTTCGGAATCGCGGTGGTGATGGTCCGCATCACCAGGCCGATCCGGCCCTGCTGCACAAACGCGTTGACGCGGAAGCGGCCGATGCCGGTTGGGGCAACTGCAAAGTTGCATTCCTTGGTCGCTTCAAACTCGGCGGTTTGTTTGTCGGTCATGATTGATCGTGCAATTTCGCCGGTGTGAACCGGTGAAAGACTCGATTGCGAGACCGGTGTCATCTTGCCGTCGATTTTCATCGCCGGCGGAAAGCCCGCGGTGATAAACAGATCCGACCCCTTTTTGGCGATCATTGCACGCAATAATTCGTGCACAAACTTTAGCGCCTGTTCCCGTTCCATGATGATTCCTTTAGCCGCCGTTGAGGCGCGCTCTAATTAAACGCTTCCTTGTTTGCAGCTTTGTTGCGCGCCTCGGCGACCGAAATCACATTGCGCCGCACCAGATCCGCCAGATTCTGGTCCATGGTTTGCATGCCGAGCGACTGGCCGGTTTGAATGGCGGAGTACATTTGCGGAATCTTTGCCTCGCGGATCAGGTTGCGGATGGCCGGTGTGCCGATCATGATTTCGTGGGCGGCGGCCCGACCCTGGCCGTCCTTGGTCTTGCAAAGCGTTTGTGAGATCACCGCGCGCAGCGATTCAGAAAGCATCGCACGAACCATTTCTTTTTCCGCCGCCGGGAACACGTCAATGATCCGGTCGACCGTCTTTGCCGCCGACGATGTGTGCAAGGTGCCGAACACCAGATGACCGGTTTCGGCCGCCGTCATGGCCAGCTTGATGGTTTCCAGATCGCGCATCTCGCCGACCAAGATGATGTCCGGATCTTCGCGCAGCGCCGATTTCAACGCGTTGGTGAATGACAGGGTGTGCGGCCCGACCTCACGCTGGTTGATCAGGCATTTTTTGGACTCGTGCACAAATTCGATCGGGTCCTCCACCGTCAAGATAAGGCCGTAATCGTTTTCATTGATATTGTTGACCATCGCCGCAAGTGTGGTCGACTTGCCCGAACCGGTCGGACCCGTCACCAGCACCATGCCGCGCGGCTGATTGGCGATCTCGGCAAAAATCTTCGGCGCATTCAGATCCTCAAGCGACAGGATCTTCGACGGGATGGTCCGCATCACCGCACCCGATCCACGGTGATGATTAAACGCATTCACCCGAAAGCGGGCCAGATTCGGGATTTCGAAGGAAAAGTCACATTCGAGATTCTCTTCGTATTGTTTGCGCTGGCCGTCATTCATGATGTCATAGACCATGCCATGGACATCATCGTGGGAAAGAGCGGGAACGTTGATGCGGCGAACGTCACCATGTACGCGGATCATTGGCGGCAGCCCGGCCGACAAATGCAAATCAGAGGCCTTGTTTTTGACCCCGAAGGCCAGGAGTTCAGCGATTTCCATTTATACTTTTCTCTCTCAAAATGACATCTTGAAGTGTGGCTGATTATGTCCCCAATTGACGCAAACTTGCAAGGCGCAACAGGCTTGGCCGGCGTCAAGTCAAGACTTGCTGCCGCAATCGCGGGACGCCCGGCGGATGCCCGCACTGATGTTTTGTTGGTGGCGGTGTCAAAAACCCGCCCAATCAGCGATATTCGTCAGGCCTTTGCCGACGGTCTGCGGCATTTTGGTGAAAATTACGTACAGGAGGCAGTCGAAAAAATTGCCGACCTTGACGAATTGCGTGATGTCACTCAAGCAGGCGGAATACATTGGCATCTTATCGGTCCGTTGCAAAGTAACAAGGCGGGCCTGGCGGCACGCCATTTTGACTGGGTGCAAAGCGTCGATCGGACAAAAATTGCCGACGCATTGAATCAGCACCGGCCTGCCAATCTGGGGCCGCTTAACGTGCTGGTGCAGGTCAACATTTCCGCCGAAACGAGCAAGAGCGGCACCGCGCCGGATGCGGTGGCGCAACTGGCAAAACATGTCATGTCGCTGCCGAACCTCAGGTTGCGCGGATTGATGGCGATTGTCGAAAACGTTACCGATGAGGCAATTCTGCGCACCCGGTTCCGGCAAATGCGGGCGCTGTTTGAACAAATCAAAACTTTGTATCCACAAATCGATACACTCTCGATGGGCATGTCACAGGACTACGCTGTCGCCGTCGAAGAGGGCGCGACGATGGTGCGGGTCGGCAGTGCAATATTCGGGGCGCGTGAAGCGAAACAGCAGACAACATGACGGCGAATTCAACAAGCAATATGAAGATTCTGTTTATCGGTGGCGGCAAGATGATGCAGGCCATTGCCGGAGGATTGATGGTGCGCGGACTGCCTGCGGCAAACTTGTTTGCCATCGAACCCGATGACACCACACGGCTTGCCGTTGCCGGGCTGGGTGTGCAGGTTGCAGCGTCGATGGACGACAGCCGCGCCAATATTGCCGCCATCGACGTGGTGATCCTGGCGGTCAAACCGCAGGTAATGACCGCGGCCATCGCACCGCTCGCCAATCGGCTGACGCACCAGCTGGTGTTGAGCATTGCCGCCGGCGTGCGCATCATGGAAATCGCACGTTGGCTGGGTTATGCACGGATCGTGCGGGCCATGCCGAACACACCCGCGCTGATCCAGGCCGGTATGACCGGTCTTTATGCGCCGATCGATGTTGATGTTGAAGGGCGCGCAACGGCGGAATCGTTGCTGACGGCTATTGGTAAAACCGCCTGGTTCGACGACGAGTCGATGCTCGATGCCGTGACCGCCGTGTCCGGCAGCGGGCCGGCCTATGTGTTTTATGCCATTGAGGCCTTGGAGGCATCAGCTATCGAACTCGGCTTTTCAGCAGAAGCCGCCCGGCAGTTTGCCGTTGAAACGTTTCGTGGCGCCGCATTGTTGGCCGCACAATCAACCGACTCACCAGCGCAGTTACGTGCCAACGTGACTTCCAAAGGCGGGACCACCGAGGCGGCGATTGCCGTATTCGACGAGACCGGCGTGCGGACCCGCTTCATCAGTGGCGTCAGGGCCGCCGCCGCGCGCGCCAAACAGCTGGGTGATGAACTCGGCAGCCCGCCACGTGCAACTGAAAAGGGCGGGTGACTGAAATGGTTGTCAATGTGCTCAAATTTATCCTCGAAACGCTTGGCCAGCTGTGGATTCTGGCGGTGTTGTTAAGGTTGTTTTCGCAGGCTGTGCGGGCGCCATTTCGCGCCCGCGCCGGCAATCCGCTGGCAGATTTCATCATGGCGCTGACTGATTGGGCGGTGTTACCGGCGCGGCGTCTGATCCCGAGTATCGGCAAGTTCGATCTCGCGGCGTTTCTGGTGGCCTGGATTGCCGCAACATTGTTATCGCTCGCCATATTTGCGCTGCTCGGCGGGGTGGATCTCGCCCATCCTGCGTTTTGGCCGGCGTTGCTGTTTTATGGCGCCGTTGAGGTGGCAAAATTATCGATCTATTTGTTCATCGGACTGATGATCATTCAGGCGCTGTTGTCCTGGTTGAATCCGTATCACCCGATGCAGCCGTTTTTCAGCATGCTGACGCGGCCATTGCTGCGGCCGTTGCAACGGTTTATCCCGCTGATTGGCGGTGTTGATCTGGCGCCGTTGTTTGCCATCATTTTGTTGCAGGTGGTGCTGATCGGACCGGTCGCCTATCTGGGCGGCGCGGCAATTCGCATGGTGGTTCGATCCGGCGGTGTGGGTGCCTGACAGTGTGTCGCGCCGATGCATGAACAAGTGTATAGGCGGGCATTCGGGCCGACGCATGGCCGGGCGGGCATGGCATCACCGGACGAACAAAGGTAAGATATCGGACTTACGCACGTCACGCCCGCAGAATCGCCTTTTTGGGTTTTGTCGCGCGACAACCAGGCCACCCCAAAGCCACAAAATAACCAGCGAACAAAATGGCTGAAACCATCGAGAACCAGTTTGAGGCAGAAGCCGCACGTTATAACGCCTGGCGAACCGATGTTGCGCGCGCGGTGCATGATTATCACGATTGGCTGGAGCGCACCAATCAACTTGATGTGCAGCAGTCGATCCGTTTTTACGACCTGCTCGAAACACTCAACAACGGACGTCTGTTGCTTGCATTTCTTGCCGAGTTCTCGCGTGGCAAGTCGGAACTGATTAACGCACTGTTTTTTTCAAGCTTCAAAGAACGGCTGCTGCCGTCCGATGTGGGCCGCACGACCATGTGCCCCACCGAATTGTTCCACGACCCAAATGAAGAGCCGTATCTCAAGCTCTTGTCGGTCGAAACCCGTTATCGCGACGAGTCGATTTCGCAGCTCAAAAACATGCCCGTTGAGTGGTCGAAAATCCGGCTGAATATCGACGACCCGGCACAAATGAAACAGGCGCTGTCCGCGCTCGCCGACACCAAACGCGTGTATGCGCTCGACGCCCGCATGATGGGATTGATCCCGATGTTCGACGACGGAACCGGCCCGAATGAAGACGACATCGTTGATGTGCCGGCGTGGCGCTATGCCATCATCAATTACCCGCATCCACTGCTGACCAACGGCCTGTCAGTTCTTGATACGCCGGGTCTCAATGCGCTTGGTCTGGAGCCCGAATTAACCCTGTCAACAGTGCCGAGCGCGCATGCCGTATTGTTCCTGCTCGGCATTGACACCGGCGTGACAAAAAGCGACCTCGAAATCTGGGATCGGTATGTCCGGGCGAGCCTGCCTGCCAAGATCGCCGTGTTGAACAAGATCGACCTGATGTGGGACGAGTTAAAAACCGAGCCGGAAATCGTTGCGGGCATGCAACGTATGATGGAAACCACCTCCCAACAGCTTGGTCTGCCGATGGAGAAAATATTCGCCATTTCAGCCAAGGAGGCGCTGGTCGGTCGCATCAAGGGCGATCAGGCGCAGGTTGACCACTCCGGCATCGCCCGACTTGAGCGGTATCTCGCAAGCGAGATCATTCCAATCAAACGCCAACTTCTCGCCAAGGCGGTCACCAACGAAATCGGCACCATGATGTTGGCGAGCCACAAGAGTGTGGTCGGCAAATATGAAAATTTGCAGACCCAGCTGCAGGAATTATCCGGACTACACGGCAGGAGCAAGGATCTGGTCGCCAAGCTGTGGCAAAAGGTCAGTCAGGAAAAAGAGGCGTACAACGCGGCGCTGACCGAATACAAGGCACAACGCACCATCTTTAACCACAAGAAAAACCTTGTTTTGGATGCCTTTAACCCGACGCGCCTTGACGTGTTGTGTGCAAAAAGCCGGCAGGCGATGGATGACTCATGGACCACCCCGGGGTTGACCCGCGGCATGCGTGAATTGATCCGGTTGGTTGGCGACGATTTCGAGAGCGTAAGAATGTCCGGCGAGGACATCCGGCGTTTGATGGAGGGTGTCTACAACACGTTCCGCACGCGCTTCGGTTTTGCCGAAATGGATTTCCCGAAACTTGATTTTGAGTTGCCACACGCAAAACTGGCATTACTGATCCACGAAACCGAGCACTTTTGCAAAGACCCGGTCAACATCGTCATGACCGAAAAACGCTACATGGTCCGGCGCTTCTGGAAACAACTGGTCGAACAATCCAGACTCATCTTTAACGAGGCGCGCCGCAATACCGAGCGTTGGATCATGGAAGTGCCGCTGCCGCTCGAAACGCAGATTCGCGACCACAAGCTTCAGCTTGAAGCGCGCCTGGCATCGTTGCAAAAAATCAATGATCGCGGTGCCAGTATTAACGAAGAGTTGGCAAAGCTGAACGCGCAAATCGTTGATACCCAAAAACAGATCATGACGATTTCAGGGCTGATCCGCAAAGTGCGCGAAGGCGCGATGCCATCGGAGTCCCAAGCCGCCGCACCGCCGCCGGCTGTGGCCGCAGGCAACGATTATCTGGAAACAATGCGCGTCGGTACCGCACAGCCCGCGCCGGATGCAGGCGCCGTTCAGCCTGGCCAGTTTGAACAAACAGTACGCACAACCACCCTCACCCGGCCGGCCGATCCGGACGAACATGCCGGTGCGACAATTCAAATTGACCTGAGCTCGCTGCGGTAACCGCACCGCCCACTCCCCGCGCCGGCGGGGTCAGACCAGAATCACGTCGTATTGTTCCTGCGTGTAGGCTGTCTCGACGGACAACATGATGGGTTTGCCGATAAAGTCCTCGAGCATCGCCATCGATTGTGATTCTTCGTCGAGAAAGCGGTCGATGACCGACTGTGCGGCCAAAATCCGGTATTCCTTGGCGTCAAAACTTTTTGCCGAGCGCGTGACCTCGCGCAGGATCTCATAACAAACCGTCTGTGCGCTTTTGATTTCACCGCGCCCGCTGCAGGTCGGGCACGGCTCGCACAAGATATGCGCCAAACTTTCGCGGGTGCGCTTGCGCGTCATTTCGACCAGTCCGAGATGGGTGAAGCCGTTAATCGTCATGCGCGTACGATCGGGCAGCAGGGCTTTCTTGAACTCCGTTATGACCGCGTTGCGATGCACTTGATTGTCCATGTCGATGAAGTC
>JANMNT010000347.1:0-6531 GCA_031368465.1 Burkholderiales bacterium | reverse complement strand
GCCTCGTAAGAAAACCGGTCACGATCTGAAATCCAACATTCGTTGATCGCGTCGTTTTCCATCGGCAAAACGCGCATTACCCGATCCTGCTTGACCTGCACGATCAAATTCGAGCCGAGGCCGTCGTGTGGGGCAATCGATTTGCGGCGCGACAATTCCCATGTGCGCGCCGAGTAGCGGAACGGCTTTGAAGTCAACGCACCGACCGGGCATAGATCGATCATGTTGCCGGAGAGTTCTGAATCAACCGATTTGCCGACAAACGAAACAATTTCAGAATGTTCACCGCGCCCGGCCATGCCAAGCTCCATGACGCCGGCAATTTCCTGACCAAAACGAACGCAGCGCGTGCAATGAATACACCGCGACATTTCTTCCATTGACACCAACGGTCCAATGTCTTTGTGGAAAACAACACGTTTTTCTTCCTGGTAGCGCGACGCGGAGCCGCCATATCCGACTGCCAGATCCTGCAGCTGGCATTCACCGCCCTGGTCACAAATCGGACAATCAAGCGGATGGTTGATGAGCAAAAATTCCATCACGCCCTGCTGTGCCGCCTTGGCGTAATCAGATGCGGTTTGCACTTTCATGCCTTCGGTGGCGGGCGTGGCGCAAGCAGGCAATGGCTTCGGCGCCTTTTCCACCTGCACCAGACACATGCGGCAATTGGCGGCAATGGATAACTTCTTGTGGTAACAAAAGTGCGGCACAAACACGCCGAGTTTATTGGCCGCTTCCATCACGGTTGCGCCATTCTCAACCTGCACCTGTTTGCCGTCGATTTCCAGATTAATCATATTGGTTACTCAGCCGCCATTGCCAGCATGTCGTTGGGGACGGGTGTGGAGTATCCACCCGCGGCAACCATGCAACGCTTGTTGGTAATGTGATATTCAAATTCTTCACGATAGTTTTTCACAAACGCACGCACCGGCATCGCCGCGGCATCACCCAGCGCGCAGATGGTGCGGCCCTGGATTTGATCCGAAAGATTCAACAACAAATCAAGATCCTCCATCCGACCCTGACCGTGTTCGATGCGATTGATAATGCGGTACAGCCAGCCGGTGCCTTCGCGGCAGGGTGTGCATTGACCGCACGATTCCTCAAAATAGAAATAAGCCAGCCGTTCTGCCGCCTTCACCATACAGGTGTCTTCGTCCATCACAATGACCGCGCCGGAACCAAGAAACGACCCGTTCTTTTGAATCGTGTCGTAATCCATATCCAGCGTCATCATCACATCACCCTTGATGATCGGCATCGATGAACCGCCGGGAATCACGCCTTTGATTTTTTTGCCGCCGCGCATACCGCCCGCCATTTCGAGCAGCTTCGCAAACGGCGTGCCCAATTTGACTTCGTAGTTGCCGGGTCTGTTGACATGCCCCGACACGGAAAAAATCTTGGTACCGCCGTTATTGGGTTTGCCCAGATTCAGGAACCACTCGCCGCCATTACGAATGATTGCCGGTGCGGCCGCGAACGTCTCGGTATTGTTGATGGTGGTCGGTTTGCCGTAAAGACCAAACGATGCCGGAAACGGCGGCTTAAACCGGGGCTGGCCTTTTTTGCCCTCGAGCGACTCGAGCAACGCGGTTTCTTCGCCGCAAATATAGGCGCCGTAACCGTGGTGGGCGTGCAACTCAAATGAAAAATCAGAGCCGAGAATATTCTTGCCGAGGTATCCGTGGTCGCGTGCTTCCTGCAACGCCTCTTCAAACCGCTCGTAGTCGGCCCAGATCTCGCCGTGGATATAGTTGTATCCGACCGGGATGCCCATTGCGTATGCGGCAATGATCATGCCTTCAATCAACGCATGCGGGTTGTAGCGGATGATGTCGCGATCCTTAAACGTGCCCGGCTCGCCCTCGTCGGTATTACACACAAGGTACTTGGCGCCCGGAAATGCACGCGGCATGAAGCTCCATTTCAAGCCGGTCGGAAAACCCGCGCCGCCACGCCCGCGCAATGCAGATTTTTTGACTTCTGCAATCACGTCTTCCGACTTGATGCCTTCGGCAAAAATCTTTTTCAACGCAACGTAGCCGTCGCGGGTTTCGTAGTCCTTCAGCCGCCAGTTGTCGCCCGTAATACCGGCCATGATGACCGCGTCCGGACCGTAGTCGATCAACTTGGTCATTTGGACAGCTCCTCAACCAGCGCGTCGAGTTTTTGATTCGACATCGAACCGCACATGCGCTTGTTGTTGACTGTCAACACCGGCGCATCGCCGCACGCCCCCATACATTCACCTTCGACCAGCGTGAATTTTCCGTCGCGGGTCATTTCTTTCCAGCCCACACCCAGCTTCGCCTTTAGATACTCTGCCGCGGCAACACCGCCAGACAGCGCGCACGGCAGGTTGGTGCAAACAGTGATTTTCGACTGCCCCATCGGCTTCAGGTTGTACATGTTGTAGAACGTCGCTACTTCATAGACCGCAATGGGCGGCATGCCGATATAGGCCGCGACCTCGTCCATTGATTCGGTAGATAACCAGGCGCGTTCATCCTGCACAATCGCCAGCGCCGACATCACCGCCGACTGGCGTTGATCGGCAGGGTATTTGGCAAGCTCACGATCGATTTTTTGTTTGCACAAGTCGGACAACACGGCTATTCGCCTTTCCAGTAATCAACGTTGGCAGAAACGTCGGTGAGATGCCGCAGGCGAGGGGCACCAACGCCGTATGAGCCAATTTTTTTCGAGTCCGGGTACTCGCATACTTCAGCCGGCATCATGGTGCTGACTGAGATATACGCCAGGTCGGTATCCGAGTCATTCACAATTTGATGCGCTGTCTCTTCCCCGCCGGTCGGACAACAAATGAAGTCGCCCGCTCGGATCTTGCGCGATTCGGTGCCATACCGCAGCGTTCCTGCTCCCTTGAGGATGAAAAACATTTCTTCTTCGGCGCGGTGGCTGTGGAATGGACACGAACGTTTGCCGGGCGGCACCACATCATACGAATATCCCAAATCCTTTGCGCCCAACAGTGCACCGACCCGGGTACCGGCACCGGCAAATTTTTCACCGCGCTCAAAAGACTCGAGGGTGAGTTCGTCGATATTTCGCACACGGCTGTCGATAATGTTCATGGCCGGGTTACCTGTCGATCTCGCCAAACACAATATCCTGCGTGCCAATGATCGTGACCACGTCGGCGATCATGTGACCACGCGACATTTCGTCAAGAGACGCCAGATGCGCGTAACCCGGCGCACGGATTTTTAGACGGTAGGGCTTGTTGGCACCGTCCGACATCAAATAAATACCGAATTCGCCCTTTGGATGTTCGACCGCCGCATACACCTCACCCGGCGGCACGTGGAAGCCTTCGGTAAAGAGTTTGAAATGATGAATCAACTCCTCCATGTTGGCTTTCATGCCTTCACGCGACGGCGGCGCGACCTTGTGGTCGGTCGAGATGACAGGGCCGGGGTTTTTGCGCAGCCAATCAACACATTGCTTGATGATCCGGTTCGACTCACGAAACTCCTGCACCCGCACCAGATAACGATCGTACGAGTCACCATTGGTACCGACCGGGATATCAAAATCCATACGGTCATACACTTCGTACGGCTGTTTTTTGCGCAAATCCCAGGCAATACCCGAGCCGCGCAACATCGGCCCGGTAAAGCCCATTTGCAATGCGCGTTCCGGCGTGACGATTCCGATATCGACCAGACGCTGTTTCCAAATGCGGTTATCCGTCAACAGCGTTTCGTATTCGTCAACATATCTTGGAAAACGATTGGTGAAATCCTCAATAAAATCAAGCAGCGAACCGGTGCGGTTCTCGTTCAGTTTTTTCATCGACTCGGCGTTACGGCCGTTCATTGCCTCGTATTGCGGCATCCGATCCGGCAGATCGCGATACACACCACCCGGACGGTAGTAAGCCGCGTGCAATCGCGCACCCGACACCGCCTCGTAGCAATCCATCAGATCTTCGCGCTCACGGAACGCATACAAAAATACCGTCATCGCACCGACGTCGAGCGCGTGCGCGCCAATCCAAAGTAGATGGTTCAGGATGCGCGTGATTTCATCAAACATCACCCGAATGTATTGCGCCCGTTCTGGCACCTCGACGTTCAGCAATTTTTCAATCGCCATCACGTAGGCGTGTTCATTGACCATCATCGACACATAGTCGAGCCGATCCATGTACGGCACGCTTTGGATATAGGTGCGCGTTTCCGCAAGTTTTTCAGTCGCCCGGTGCAATAACCCAATGTGCGGGTCGGCACGTTGAACCACTTCACCGTCGAGCTCCAGCACCAAACGCAACACACCATGAGCCGCCGGATGCTGCGGGCCAAAATTCATCGTGTAGTTTTTGATCTCAGACATCTGAACCAACTCCTACGCAACCAAGACTGCTGCCGACAACACGCTGCAAACGATGAATTTCAGAGAAGGCTAACTTGTGAAACAAGTTAAGGCCGCACTGCGGCCGGCCGAAACTAAAATTCATGGTGTAGTTCTTGATTTCGTTCATTACTTCGCCCCGCCTGTTGCGCTGCCAATACCGCTGGCATAACTTTCTTCGCGAATCACCCGCGGCACGATCTCGCGCGGCTCAATAGTTACCGGCTGGTAGATCACACGCTTTTGCGCCGCGTCGTAGCGCATTTCGACATTGCCGGAAATGGGGAAATCCTTGCGGAACGGATGCCCAACAAAGCCGTAGTCCGTGAGAATCCGGCGCAAATCGGGGTGACCGTCAAACACAATCCCGTAAAGATCAAATGCCTCACGCTCGTACCAATTCGCCGATGACCATACCGGGATCAACGAATCAACAATCGGAAAACCGTCTTCGGTGCAAAACACGCGCAATCGCACGCGCCAATTGTGGTTGATCGACAACAATTGCGAGGTCGCCGCAAACCGCGGCCCGTTCCATTTGCCGGCCCCCCAATCAGCGTAGTCAACACCACAAAGGTCGATCAACTGTGAGAAGTCGAGCGTCTGGTCATCGCGAAGTATCAGCGCAGCGGCGGCATAATCTGCGGCCGCAACCTCGATGATAACCTGATCATGGTCTACGATCGAACTGGCGACCTTCGTTCCCAGCGCAGCGGTGATCGCCGATTGGAGTTGTTGCAATTTTGCGGACATTGCGATCTATGCCCTCGCAATGGTGTTGGTACGTTTGATCTTGTTTTGCAACTGGATCAAACCGTAAAGGAGTGCCTCGGCGGTAGGCGGGCATCCCGGTACATAGATATCAACTGGCACAATACGGTCGCAGCCGCGCACCACTGAATACGAATAGTGGTAATAACCGCCGCCATTGGCACATGAGCCCATCGAGACGACCCAACGCGGTTCTGACATCTGGTCGTAAACCTTGCGCAAGGCCGGTGCCATTTTGTTGCACAACGTACCGGCCACAATCATTACGTCCGACTGGCGCGGACTCGGCCGAAAGACGATACCAAAACGATCCAGATCATAGCGCGATGCACCGGCGTGCATCATCTCAACCGCGCAACAGGCCAGACCAAAGGTCATCGGCCACATTGAGCCGGTACGCGCCCAATTAAGCAGCGAGTCAACCGACGTGGTTACAAATCCTTGCGTTGAAACGCCACCTTCCGGCATCTTAAATCTCCAATAGACCAACACACTGCTACAACAATCACAAACCGACCGCCCGTATTGTCAGGTCGCTTCGCAGGCTACGCGAGCCTCATCTGCAGCCAATTCGGCAGTTCGTTATTCCCAGTCCAACGCGCCCTTTTTCCACTCGTAGATGAATCCCATGACGAGAATACCCAGGAACACCATCATCGACCAGAAGCCAAACCAACCGAGCTCCTGCAGGACAATCGCCCACGGAAAGAAAAACGCAATTTCAAGATCAAACAGAATAAACAGGATGGCGATGAGGTAATAACGCACGTCGAATTTCATACGCGCATCTTCGAAGGCCTCGAAGCCGCATTCATATGGGGAGAGTTTTTCGCTGTCGGGGTTGTCGTGCCCGAGCAATTTGGTCAGCACCTTGGTGCCGATGACCGGCATCACGCCGACACTTATGCCGATGACGAGGAACAGCAGGATCGGGAAATAATTTTCAAGCATTCGAGTGGTGTGACATTTTTGTGCTGACGATGAATACCATCAATTTATCGTACCCTGCGCTTTGTTCCACCCGGCTCATCAACGCAGTTTATTGCGTAAGAAGCCGTATTTTTTGGTGCCGTCGGCGAGACTCGAACTCGCACAGCTTTCGCCACTACCCCCTCAAGATAGCGTGTCTACCAATTTCACCACGACGGCATTTCTAACTACAGCTCAAATTTTACTGCGAAAAACCACCTTTGCGGCGGCGCAACATATGAATTACTTGGGAATTTGTGGTGCGGCGGGCGCGGGGACTGTGGATGTAGGTGCTGGCGTTGTTGGCGCTGTTGTTGCTGGCGCTGTGGATACGGGCACTGAAGTGGATGGTGTTGCAGGCGCTGCTGGTGCTGGAATGGCATCACTGCCCTCTTTCTTAGTCTCGCC
>JANMNT010000346.1:0-3813 GCA_031368465.1 Burkholderiales bacterium | reverse complement strand
CGGTGCGCAAACGTCCCGCGCCCGCAATCCTGACCGCTCAACCGCACCGGCGTACCCGCCGCCACCAACGAGGCATAGGCAAGATTTTCAGCCATGCCCCAGTCAAGCGGCAATTCGCCCCTGCCCATCTTGCGACGCGCCGCCAATAACATCTCCACCGACATGTGACATTTAACATCGGACGGAATCTGTGTCAACCGCACGGCGTAGGACTTCAGCTTGGCCATTGGCAATGACGCGTCAAAACCGGCGCGCCAGTCTTTGCCTAGATACGGCGCCCAATCGACAGCGAGCGGCGGCTTGATACCGTACAAAATTTTGGTATTGGTGCTCTTGCCGGCATCAAGCCGGGCGCGGATATTGGTGACCAAATCATCACCATAAGTCGCCCCGACCGTTCCTTCCGCGGCAAGTTTGTCGGCGTAAAGTTTGCGGGTACCCGGATGCTGGGCGATTTTCTTGTACATCAGCGGCTGCGTGACAAACGGCTCGTCCTGCTCGTTGTGGCCGAGCTTGCGAAAACACACCAGATCAATCACCACATCCTTGTGAAATTTCATGCGGTAATCAAGCGCGATGCGTCCGACCATCAAGACGGCCTCCGGATCATCGGCATTGACGTGAAACACCGGCGCCTCGATCATCTTGGCAATATCGGTGCAATACAGGGAGGAACGCGAATCCCTTGTATCGGAGGTGGTAAACCCAACCTGATTGTTGACCACGATATGAACCGTTCCGCCGGTTTTAAAGCCGCGCGTTTGTGAAAGGGCCATGGTCTCCATGATGACGCCCTGCCCGGCAAATGCCGCGTCGCCGTGTATCAGCAACGGGATGACTTCATTGCCCTCAATATCATGGCGCCGTTGCTGACGCGCACGCACGCTACCCTCAACCACCGGATTCACAATTTCAAGATGCGAAGGGTTGAACGCCAGCGTCAAGTGGACGCTGCCACCATTGGTTTGGATGTCGGACGAAAATCCTTGGTGGTATTTCACGTCCCCCGAACCAACGTCGGTTTTTTTCTTGCCTTCAAACTCGTCAAACAAATCAGCCGGCAACTTGCCCAGCGAATTCACCAGAATATTCAACCGGCCGCGGTGGGCCATGCCCAGCACAACCTCTTTCACACCTTTGGCACCGGCCACCTGGATGATGTCATCGACCAATGGAATCAGCGTTTCACCACCTTCAAGAGAGAAACGTTTCTGGCCGACATAACGCGTGTGCAGATATTTTTCCAGCGTCTCGGCGGCGGTCAGGCGGTCAAGCAGGAACTGTTTTTCTTCCTTGTTCAGCGCGGGCTGCGACTGGACCGATTCGAGCTGACCCTGGATCCACCGCTTCTGTTCTGTCTGCGAAATGTAAATATATTCGGCACCAACCGTGCCGCAATAGGTTTTTTTGACGGCGGCAACAATGTCTTTCAGTTTTGCCTTTTCGGCGTGGCCACCGATCGTTCCCTGCCATGAACCAAAACCAAATTCCTGCTCGAGATCGGCGTCCGACAATCCGTAATAGGCAAGCTCAAGCTCGGGCACATTCATGCGCTCCATCCGTTTGAGCGGATCAAGCGAGGAGTTGCGCGCGCCCATCACCCGGTGCGCACGGATGTATTGCAATACCCTGAACGACTTTTTGCTGTCGCCGCCGCCAGCCGCAGCGCCGCCAACCGCGACATACGCGATGCGTTTGGCACCGCCCTGTGCCGCCAGCCGCTCAAACGCGGCAATCACCGGTGAATGTGGCACGTCCTTTTGCGCATTGCCGGCAACATTGGGCAGGCTGTCAAATTGCTTGCGCCAGTTTTCCGGTACCGAGGCGGCGTCGGCCAGATATTGCTCGTACAACTCTTCGATATATGGCGCGTTGGCACCAAAAAACAGCGACGATTGTTGAATTTCACGCATCATGATCGATTACCTTTGAGTCTTATATGGTTCGCCGGCTTGATAGTTTCCGGCAGCTCGGCGCACAAGACTTTTCGCGCCGAGCAAAAAAATTACTTCACGTCGCGACGTTGCGCGCCGACGTACAGCTGGCGCGGCCGGCCTATCTTGTATTCCGGATCGGCGATCATTTCATTCAACTGCGCGATCCAGCCGACGGTTCTGGCGAGCGCAAAAATGGCGGTGAACAGCGGTACCGGAATACCGATCGCCTTTTGCACAATGCCGGAATAAAAATCGACGTTTGGATACAACTTGCGCGAAACAAAATAATCATCTTCCAGCGCGATTTTTTCCAGCGCCATTGCCAGCTTGAACAGCGGGTCGTCCTGCAGACCGAGCTCAGTCAATACTTCGTGGCAGGTTTCGCGCATCAATTTGGCGCGCGGATCGTGGTTCTTATAAACACGATGGCCAAATCCCATCAAACGCACGTTCGAATTCTTGTCCTTCACTTTGGCAATGAATTCACCGATCTTGGCAACGCCACCCTCGCGCTGTATGTCGTAGAGCATGTTTAGCGCAGCTTCATTGGCGCCACCATGCGCCGGACCCCAAAGGCATGCCACGCCGGCGGCGATGGCGGCAAACGGGTTGGTACCCGATGACGCACACAAACGCACCGTAGACGTCGAGGCGTTTTGCTCGTGGTCAGCGTGCAGAATAAAAATGCGGTCGAGCGCGCGCACCAGCACGTCATTGACCTTGTATTCTTCAGCCGGCACCGCAAACATCATGCGCATGAAGTTTGCCGTGTAGCCAAGGTCATTACGCGGATAAATGGTCGGCTGACCGATGGTGTATTTGTACGCGAGTGCGGTCAGGGTTGGCAGCTTTGCAATCAGCCTGATGGCGGAAATGTCGCGCTGCTCCTTGTCGTGCAGATTCATCGAGTCGGGATAAAACGCCGACATCGCGCCGACCAATCCGGTCATTACCGCCATCGGATGGGCGTCACGGCGAAATCCCCGCAGGAAAAACTGCATTTGCTCGTGCACCATGGTGTGGTTGGTCACGCGCGCGACAAAATCCTTGTCCTGTTCGGCGTTCGGCAATTCACCGTTCAGCAGCAAATAACACACCTGCATGAAATTACACTTGTTGGCGAGTTGCTCAATCGGATAGCCCCGGTACAACAATTCACCCTTGTCGCCGTCAATAAACGTGATGGTCGAATTGCACGATGATGTCGACAAAAACCCGGGATCGTAGGTAAACATGCCGGTCTGACCATAGAGCTTGCGGATATCAATGACGTCCGGCCCGTGCGAACCGCCAAAAACGGGGAGGTCGACCGATTTGCCGTCGGCATAGTTGAGAACTGCTTTTCCTTTAGGTGCCATTGCGTCCATTTGAATTCTCCCGTTGCGTTCGATTATTTGTGTTGCCACCGACTGCCCTTACCAACCGCTGTCGTCATCCCTGTACGCTATGCGAAATACTGTTCAACTTTCCCGCCGATGCCGCCACGATCCGTGCGGCAATCGGTTGTAACGCCGCCACCTCGCAAAATTTTCGACCCATCAAAATATCCAGCAACTCGTTGTCGCCAAGCTGTAACAGGGCATCTAGTTGTTGCAACTCATCCGGCGACAATGCCATCAATTCCAATTCAAAAAAACGTCCCAGCAAAATGTCGTTTTCGAGCAATCCCCGCCGCGCGCGCCACCTGATACGGTCGTAGACACGGTCTTCCATCACACCGCCCGCTTCACCATCATCTCTTTGATCTTGCCAATCGCCAGAGACGGATTCAGCCCTTTGGGGCAAACGTCGACACAATTCATGATGGTGTGGCAGCGAAACAGCCGATACGGGTCTTCCAGATTGTCCAAACGCTCATTGGTGGCGTGATCACGGG
>JANMNT010000337.1:0-3195 GCA_031368465.1 Burkholderiales bacterium | reverse complement strand
CGGCCCGGCGTGAAAGCGAAATGTCGACGATTCCCTGTCGAAAATTGATACACCGACAATGTCTGCGGGCAACAGGTCACTGGTGAATTGGATACGTTGGTACTTCAAACCCAACAGGCTGGCAAGAACGTGTGAAAGCGTGGTTTTGCCGACCCCCGGAATATCCTCAATCAACAGATGACCGCGCGCCAAAATGCACGTGATGGCGAGCCGAATCTGCACTTCCTTGCCCAAAATAATTTCACCGGCGCGTGTGAGCACGGCGCCGACCGGACCATCTGGCAAGTGGGCAATTGGCTTTCCCGGTGTGTTATCTTTTTTCTCAAAAAACATGACAGACATTTTGACTCTTTCGGTAATTCCTGACGGTGATCAATACCAATTTTGCCACACCGCCACACAAAGCCGCGTCGGCAGGCCATGTTTCAAGGCTATATTGGCGCTATCGTGTTTTCGACACCCCATCGTGAGAATCGTTTGAACCAATCTTCGTCCATTTCCGCACTTGTGACTCATCCGGTCTGTTTATTGCATGAAATGGGTCCGCAGCACCCGGAATCGCCATCACGACTTCAATCTGTGCTTGCACACCTTGATCAGGCTGGTTTGACAGCACAAATGCGACACATTGACGCACCCCTTGCAAGCGAGGACGCCCTGGCCGGTGCACACTCGCCCGACTATGTTGACAGCATATTTTCGGCCGCACCGAGCCATGGATACGCCTACCTCGACCCGGATACCTCGATGAACCCGAATACGCTTGAAGCGGCACGCCGCGCGGCGGGTGCGGTCGTGGCAGGGGTCGATGCCGTGATGAGCGGTGAAGTAACAAATGCGTTTTGTGCAGTGCGGCCCTGTGGCCACCATGCGACGCATGATCAGGCGATGGGATTTTGTATTTTTAATAACGTCGCAGTTGGTGCCTTGCATGCGATCAATCAGTACGGCCTGAAGCGCGTGGCGATTCTGGACTTTGATGTCCATCATGGCAATGGTACCGAGGATATTTTCCGACGCGACGAGCGGGTGTTGCTTTGCTCGAGTTTTCAGCACCCTTATTACCCTGGCACTGGTGCCGATAGCGGCAGCAGTCACATTGTGCCGACGCCGCTGCAATCCGGTACAGATAGCGCCGCGTTTAGGCGCGCAATCGAGGCAACATGGTTTCCGGCATTGGAAAGAATGCAGCCTGAGTTCATTTTCTTTTCGGCTGGGTTCGACGCCCACAAAGACGATCCGCTTGCGCACATCGAGTTGATCGAGGAAGACTACGCTTGGATCACATCGCGTGTCTGTGAGTACGCTGATCGGATATGCGGCGGACACGTGGTTTCTGTCCTCGAGGGGGGCTACAATCTTGCGGCATTGGGGCGAAGTGCAGCGGCACACGTCGGCGTTCTGGTTGCGCAAACGGCAACGCGTCCCCGCTCGTAATAACCAATACAATCCTTTGCGGGGTTATTTTGTACCAAAAATCTTGTCCCCTGCATCGCCGAGGCCGGGGATGATGTAACCCGACTCGTTTAAATGAGAATCAATCGCCGCGGTGAATATTTCCACGTCGGGATGCGCGGTTTCGAGCCTTTTGACGCCTTCGGGGGCGGCGACCAGCACCAGACCCTTGATTCGTTTCGCACCCGCTTTTTTCAACATGTCGATGGTCGCAATAATTGAGCCGGCCGTGGCAAGCATCGGGTCAAGAATGATCGCCGTTCGTTCGCCGAGTTGTCCGACAAACCGTTCAAGATACGGCTCGGGTTCCAGCGTCTGATGATTCCTGGCGATCCCAACGACACTGACTTTTGCCGACGGGATGACATCCAGCACACCCTCCAGCATCCCCAGGCCGGCGCGCAAGATTGGCACCAAGGTGACTTTTTTCCCTTCGATGCGTTCTACTTCAACCGGCCCGCACCATCCTTCAAGCATCACTTTTTCGAGTTTGAAATCACGGCAGGCCTCATACGCCAACAGCCGTCCCAGCTCCTGGGTGATTTCACGGAAACTTTTGGTGGAGATATCCTTGTCCCGCAACAGTCCAATTTTGTGACGAACCAGCGGGTGGCGAATTTCTGTAACGGGCATAAATTTTCCAAATCAGCTTATCAAAAAGAAAATGCCCCAAACCCCTCGATGCCGTTGGAGTTTGGGGCATGCCTCAGTGCGGTATCAATTGTGCAATATTTTGGACAGGAAGTCCTGGGTACGTTGTTTGCGCGGCGACCCAAAAAATTCATCCTTGGTGCAGTCTTCAAGAATGCTGCCGCCTTTTTCCATAAAGATCACCCGATGTGCGACTTTTTTGGCGAAGCCCATCTCGTGTGTCACGACCATCATGGTCATTCCTTCCTTGGCGAGCTCAACCATGACGTCGAGCACCTCATTGATCATTTCCGGATCAAGCGCCGAGGTTGGTTCGTCAAATAACATGCAGATTGGTTCCATCGACAATGCGCGTGCAATCGCTACCCGCTGCTGTTGGCCACCCGAAAGCTGTGCGGGGAATTTATCTTTGTGTTCGATCAAGCCGACACGATCTAGCAGCTTCAATCCCTTGTCACGCGCTTCATCTTCACTGCGACCAAGCACTTTTGTTTGGGCGATGACCAGGTTTTTGGTCACGCTCATATGCGGGAATAGTTCGAAGTTTTGAAATACCATCCCGACCTTCGAACGGAGCTTGGCAAGATTGGCGTTTTTTGCACCAACCGAAATACCGTCAACAATAATTTCGCCTTTTTGAAATGGTTCTAGACCATTCACGGTCTTGATCAGCGTTGACTTGCCAGACCCGGAAGGCCCGCAGACCACCACCACCTCGCCTTTTTCGACCTTGGTCGTGCAATCAATCAGCACCTGTTTCTCACCGTACCATTTGCTGAGGTTGTTGATTTCAATCATTGCCATAACTTGTCCTTATTGGTGAACCCCAAAAATCATCAAAGATAAGCAAAATCGAGAGCGGGCGCGAATGCGCTACACCCGGCCCGCATCCATGCGGCCCTGCAAGTATTTGACAAGACGCGAGGCGCCAAAACAAATGATGAGGAACACGATGGCGACAAAAATATACAGTTCAACGATGCGTCCGCTGATTTGACCGGCTTTGCTGGCCGCCCCAAGGAAGTCCTTGAGGCCGACCACATACACAAGTGAGGTGTCCTGAAACAGGATAATGGCCTGTGTCAGCAT
>JANMNT010000306.1:0-5635 GCA_031368465.1 Burkholderiales bacterium | reverse complement strand
GACCGGACCCGCGACGGGCGTCTTCATCGGTGCGCTGCCGACGACGACGGTTGGAGGCGTCACGGCGCTGACCGTCAATGACGGCAAATTCACCATCACCGCAAATAACGAGACGATCAGGGCGGTCTACCAACACGCCGATTGTGTGACCGGCTCCTCCATCGCCCGTACCAGCAGCAGTGTGATCAATTCATTCAGTGTTGTCTTTGATTCCGCCACTGGCGCGCCGGTCAATGGTGCAAGGATAAGCCTGGTCAACAGCACCACCGGGTTGCCGGCAACCGTGCTCTGCGATGATGGCGTCACCGTCTTGCCACAGCCGATCACGTCGGGTGCCGCAAATGTTTGTGATGCCGTCGTCGCCAGCGGTGGCTATCGGTTTCCACTCACGCCGACCGGGTCTTATCGACTCCTGGTGGTGCCGCCCACCGGTTACAGCTTTCCGTCTGGCGTCGTTGCGACGAGCCTGCCGGCGTTGATTGGCGCACCGCCCAGCCCGGCAGTTATTGTCGGCAATCCGGGCCTGCCTGGGGCACCGGCTGCTGGTGCGTCGTACGGGGGCGCATTTTTGCTGACGACGCCGTCGACGAGAATCGATGTTCCTTTGGATGCGGGTAACACGGCGCTGACCATCCTGAAGTCGGTCGGTCGGCCGGTGGTGGGAATAGGCGAGGTTGTGCCGTACACCCTGACAATCAGCAACAGCAGCGCGAGCAAACCGGTCATTGGTGCCCTGATCGCGGATCAGATGCCACCAGGATTTCGTTATCAGCGCGGCTCGCTGCGCATTGATGGCGCGGTGGCGGCTGAGCCGGTGATCTCGTCGGACGGGCGCACCCTCACATTCAAAATTAATCTGCCGCCAGCCGGCAGCGTTTCGCTGCGCTATGTCTTGGAAGTGACACCGGCCGCAAGGATTGGTCCCGCCGAAAACGTCGCGGTTGCCACCGGTGGTTTCAGCTCGAATACGGCGCGGGCCAATGTGTTGGTGCGCGACGATCTGTTTCGCAGCAAAGTCATTTTGATCGGCCGCGTCATTGACGCGCCGTGTGACGTCGCGGACGGCACCAATACCAAAGGCTTGGCCAATGTCCGCATCGTGCTTGATGACGGTACATACGTCTTGACGGATAAGGACGGACGCTGGCATATCGACAACGTGCGTCCCGGTACCCATGTTGTGCAGCTGGACGTGGACTCCATCCCCTCGCACTATGACGTCGCGGATTGCCAACAAAACACGCGCTTCGCCGGGCGCAACTACTCGCAATTTGTCAACGTGCGTGCCGGTAGCTTGTGGCGCGCCGACTTTTATGTGAAACGGAAGTTGGGCATCGACGGCGAGCTTGTCGCGCCGACAGTTGCAGCCCCGGCGAACAGTGCAACTGCAATTGCAACCGACGACAACGCAACCCGGCTCGTCGAGAAACTGTCATATGACGCGGCGTGGCTGGCATCGGCGCAGCCTGGAACCGAATGGCTGCACCCACAGGCGAGTTTTCGACCGAACCTGCCCGTGGTCAAAGTGGCGGTCAAGCACAATCCAGCGCACCGGTTGCAGTTGAACGTCAACGGTGCCGGCGTGAGTCCGCTGCTGTTCGTTGGTGCGCAGTCCAACGCCGCCGCCGACGTGACACTCAGTACCTGGAACGCTGTCCCGATCAGTGAAGGCGATAACAAGTTCGAGCTGGTGATCACCGATGCGGCTGGCACGGAAATTTCCAGAACGAACCGCAATATCCACTTCGCGGCAGTCCCCGATCACATCGAATTTGTGCCGACACTGTCCCGGCTGATCGCTGATGGCAAAACACGACCGGTCATCGCGGTACGATTCCTTGACAGCAGTGGTGTGCCGGTGCGCAGCGGCCTCACCGGCGAGTTTCAACTAAACGAACCATATTTTTCGGCTGCGCTTCGTGAAAGTCTTGAGCGCGAGCCACTGACCGGCCTGCCCGCCGGCAAACCCCGCTTTGAAATAAAAGGTGACGGCGTTGCTCTGATCGAGCTCGAGCCGACCACACAATCGGGTGAAGCGGTGTTGAATTTCCAACTGAATGACACACGCAAACACGAGGTGCGCGCATGGCTGAAAGCCGGGCAGCGAGACTGGATTCTGGTCGGCTTTGCGGAAGGCACCATCGGCCACAAGACACTGCGCGGAAATGCCGAAGCACTGCAGGGCACCGAGACCGAGAAACAACTGTTCGATGACAGCAAGGTCGCATTTTTTGCCAAGGGCAGCATCAAGGGCGAATACCTGCTGACCATTGCTTACGACAGTGCCAAGCAGACGGGCAACAACGTACTGCGCCAGGCGATCAGCCCGACGCAGTACTACACACTTTATGCCGACGCCACGCAAGCACGCTACGACGCGGCGTCGGGCAGCCGCTTATACGTGAAACTGGAGCGAGACCAGTTCTACGCGATGTTTGGCGATATCGATACCGGATTAACGGTCACCGAGTTGTCGCGCTACAGCCGGACGCTGACCGGCATCAAAAGCGAATACAAGGGTCCACAGGGAGGCGTCAGCGCCTTTGCCAGCATGACGGCGCAGGCCTACGCCAAGGACGAAATTCCCGGCAACGGTACCTCGGGCGTGTACAGGCTCTCGCGACGCAAGTTGATGATCAACTCGGACAAAATTCGTATTGAGACGCGTGACCGCTTTCAGTCGCAGGTGATTGTCACCACCAGCAATCTCACCCGCTACCTCGATTACGATATTGATTATGATCTGGGCACGTTGACCTTTCGTGAGCCGATAAACGTTCGTGACCGCAGCTTCAATCCGATATACATCGTGGTTGAGTACGAATCGGCCGACCCGGCTGACAAAGCCGCGACCTATGGCGGGCGGGCCAACTTCAAACCGCGCGAGGATGTGGAATTGGGGGCGACGCTGATCCGTGAGGGCACCGTTGGCGCGACCGGCAATCTGCAGGGCGTTGATGCCACCATTCAGATCGACACCAACACCAGGCTGCGGGCCGAGTGGGCATCGACGCAACGCGATCTCGCCGGTTTGAAGGCAAGCGGAAGCGCCTGGCTGGCAGAAATTCAACATCATGAGGCCTTGTGGGACGCCAAGGCCTATCTGCGTGAACAGGCGTTGGGTTTTGGCCTAGGGCAACAGGCGGGCTCGGAGATTGGCACCCGCAAAGTGGGTGCAGATGGCCGCTACAAATTCAGCGACAGCATGCAACTGCAAGGCATGGCCTACAAACAGGAAAGTCTGCTGACGGGGGCGCAGAATGAAGTGATCGAGGGGCGGGTCGATCAAAAGCTCAGCGACCAGCTTAACGCCTACTACGGCGCACGTAGCGCGCAGGACAAGACCGGCCTTGGTAAATTCCGCAGCGAGCAATTGATCGGCGGCGCGACTTACACGATGCCCGACAAACAGCTCTCGCTGCACGCCGCTGCAGAGTTTGCACCGGGGACGGCAGCAAGCGCCAATTCACCCGATCGTATGCTGCTCGGCGCGGATTACAAACTGACGGAGAAGACGCGGATGTTTGCGGAACAGGAATTCGCCCGCGGCGAAAAACTGAGCGCTAACAACACGCGTGTCGGACTGCGTACGCTGCCGTGGGTCGGCGGCGAGGTTTCAGCGTCACTGGGTAACGGCGCGATCAACGATGCAGAGCGTCTCTACAGCAATATCGGTTTGGTGCAGCGCTGGCAAATTAGCCCGCATTGGCAGACCGATGTCAGCGTGGATCGCAGCCATACCCTGCGCAATGCCGGTGTTCCGCTGACGGCTGGTACACCGCCGGCGATAGGTACGCCGCTGGGGATGAGTGCGCCGTTGGCTTTCGCCTCACCCGTTGGCGACTACACCACGGCAGCAGTCGGCGCGGTCTATCAGGATTTGTTGTGGAGCGGGAACGGTCGTGTCGAGGTACGCAACGCCGCGATGGACCGCCAGCGCAATCTCCAACTCGGCATGCAGCGCAAGCTCGATGAAGGTCGCTCGTTGGCGCTCGGATTCGTGATGCGCAACACCAGCACCGCCACCGGCAGCACGCGCGATGCCGACTTGCGCTGGTCATACGCCTATCGTCCAAATGATGGCAAGTGGGTGTGGTTTGATCGTGCCGACTACATCACGCAATCCCGCACCGCGGACAAGTCGTCACTGAAAGGGGCGAAACTGGTCAACAATCTGAACGCCAACTACCTCTATAGCCGCCGCACCCAGATTGCGCTGCAGTACGGCGCAAAGTATGTGCGCGACAGCATCGATGGCATTGATTACAAGGGCTATACCGATCTGGCCGGGTTCGAGGTTCGCCATGACTTGAACAAAGATTGGGACGTCGCGGTGTTTGGCTCGATGATGCGTTCAGTGAGTGCCGGTGTGCGCGACAGCAGCGTGGGGGCGTCGGTGGGCTACAAGGTCGTCGACAACCTGTGGGTATCGGTCGGCTATAACGCGCGCAGCCTCGATGATCGTGACTTCAGCGGCGCAACCTACGGCGCGCGCGGTTTTTTTCTGTCGCTGCGAATGAAAATGGATCAGGACACGTTTGGATTGAACAATCGATCAACCACGCTGCTTTCGAACAATCGGAAACAATGACCATGAAGATCAGCGCAAACCGGATTGGATGGCACCCATGTTGAGACATCGATCAGCCATTGGGCTTTATGGTGCAAGCCGGTGGCGCAGCAACCTGCTGGCACTGATCACCGTGTTGGTCGCGGGTCAGGCGACCTGGGTTATGGCGGCCACTGCGCCACCGCTTGGCGTGCTGCGGCAATTCGGTGTGCTCGGCGGTTCTGCGGTCACCGGTGCTGGTGGCCTCGGCGTGCTTGTCAGCGGCGACGTGGGATCGTCGCCGACGGCGACGATTACCAACTTCCCGCCCTCCAGCGTTGCGGCCGGCTTCACGCTGCACACCACCAACAATACGACAGTACAGCAAGCGCGCGCCGCCGCCACCGCAGCGGCGCTTGATCTGGCAAGTCAAGGTCCGGGTGTTAGCTTGGGTGCACAGTTGAACGGACAGATTCTGAGTGCCGGTAGCTACTCATTTTCCTCGGCCGCTGATCTGGCGGCGTCGGGGACGCTCACACTGAATGGCCCCGGCGTGTTCGTCTTTAATGTGACCAGCGCGCTCACCGCAAACGTGGGCTCGACGTTTCTCGGCACTGCCGACCCGTGCAGCGTGTTCTGGCACGTCGGAACGGATGCAACATTGAATGGAAACAGCTTCTTTGGAACGGTCATCGCCGAGGCAAGTGCAACGCTTGGTGCAGGGGCGACCGTAACCGGACGTCTGGTTGCGGGAACAGCCGTGATGATGCCTGGTGGTGGCGGGAATACCGTTGGCGGCTGTTCACAACTACCGATCATGACGCTGCTGAAATCGGCGCAGACTTTCTCCGATCCTGTCAATTTGACGACCAATCCGAAGGCGATTCCCGGTGCGATGATCACCTACAGCATGACGGTCATGAATAGCGGCGGCGGTTCGGTGGATGGCGGAACCACAGTGATCAGCGACCCGATTCCCACCAACACGGCGATTTTTGTCGGAGACCTGGGCGGAGTAGGTTCCGGACCCGTTTCGTTCCTGCAGGGGGCAACCAGTAGCGGCTTGACCTTCGTATTCACCGCACT
>JANMNT010000304.1:0-3840 GCA_031368465.1 Burkholderiales bacterium | reverse complement strand
CCGTACCGTGGGCGCAGGTGTGGTCTCAAAGGTTTTGAAATAAAAAAGTAACGCCGGAAAACGGTCGGTTGATGTGGTCTGCACTTACTGCGATACATCAACCGGTCCAAAATTCCGAAAGAATTAACCAAGTAACGGCTGCATTTGAAGCGGCCTAAAGGAATCGAGATGGCAACAGCACAACTCGCCAAGCAAAAAATTCGTATTCGCCTGAAGGCATTTGACTATCGCTTGATCGATCAGTCGGCGGCAGAAATCGTTGAAACCGCGAAACGCACCGGCGCTGTCGTTAAGGGACCGGTACCATTGCCAACAAAGATCGAGCGTTTTGACTTGCTGCGTTCACCGCACGTCAATAAAACGTCGCGCGACCAGATGGAAATCCGCACGCACCTGCGGCTAATGGACATCATTGATCCAACCGATAAAACCGTCGATGCATTGATGAAGTTGGATTTGCCCGCCGGTGTGGACGTCGAAATCAAGCTGTAAGTTGTTGATTTATCGGAAAGAGGCAGCTATAATTCGCCCTCTTTTCTGTTTGGAACGAGCCGAAAAGGCCGACAAACATTGCTTTAAATGATTAAACCCGTTCGCCAATTGTAGCGAACACCTCGTAACTTCTTGATTTCTAAGTGGTTTAGAGGCTAAACATAAAAGGAACGAAGATGAGCTTAGGTCTCGTCGGCCGGAAGGTCGGCATGACTCGCATTTTCGCGGAAGATGGCTCTGCCATCTCTGTGACCGTGCTGGACGTGTCGAATAACCGAGTCACACAACTCAAAACTCCCGAAAATGACGGTTATGCAGGCGTACAGGTTGCATTTGGTACGCGTCGTGCATCGCGTGTGGCGAAGGCGCAAGCCGGCCATTACGCCAAGGCTGGTGTTGAAGCCGGCTCCGTTGTTAAAGAATTTAACGTAACGCCTGAAAAACTTGCCGAAATCAAAGTCGGCGAGACCCTTTCCGTTGAAATGTTTGCCGTTGGCCAAAAGGTCGATGTGTCGGGCACAACGCTTGGTAAGGGTTTTTCTGGGGTTATTAAGCGCCACCACTTTTCGTCGAACCGTGCATCGCACGGCAACTCCAAGTCGCACAACGTACCGGGTTCAATCGGTATGGCGCAGGATCCGGGCCGCGTGTTTCCAGGTAAGCGCATGGCCGGTCATTTAGGTGACGTTTCCTCAACAATGCCGATGCTTGAAGTCGCGCGTGTTGATGTTGCGCGCTCACTGATTCTGGTCAAGGGTGCAGTACCCGGCGCCAAGAACGGCACTGTTGTTGTTCGGCCCGCTGCCAAAGTTCCTAAAGCGAAGGGAGCCAAATAATGGAACTTAACGTTATCAATGACAAGGGTGCCGCGAACGGTACCATTGCAGCCTCCGCCGAGTTGTTCGGCCGTGACTACAACGAAGCGCTTGTCCATCAGGTTGTCACTGCCTACCAAGCCAATGCGCGTTCGGGTAACCGCGCGCAAAAAGGCCGTAGTGATGTTCAAAAATCAACCAAGAAGCCTTGGCGCCAAAAAGGCACGGGTCGTGCCCGTGCCGGTATGGCGTCATCGCCACTGTGGCGTGGTGGCGGTAGGATTTTCCCGAATTCACCCGACGAAAATTTCACGCAAAAAGTAAATCGCAAAATGTATCGCGCCGGTATTGCCGCGATTCTTTCGCAATTGGTTCGTGAAAATCGCCTCTCTGTTGTTGAAGAGATGAAACTGGATGCGCCAAAAACCAAAGAGCTTGTCGCCAAGTTGAAGGGCATGGGCCTTGCGCAAGTGCTGATCATCACCGACGACTTCAATGAAAACCTCTATCTTTCCTCCCGCAATCTGGAGCATGTGATGGTGATTGAAGCCAAACACGCTGATCCGGTTAACCTGGTTCGTTTCGCAAACGTCGTACTGACCAAAGGCGCGGTTAAACAATTCGAAGAGGTGCTCGCATGAACGCTGAACGTCTAATGACGGTTCTGTTGCGACCCGTTATCTCAGAAAAAGCCACGATGGTGGCTGACAAACAAAAGCAGGTTGTTTTTGAAGTGCTGCCAAGTGCAACCAAGGCGGACGTCAAAGCAGCCGTTGAACTGCTCTTCAAAGAACAAAAAGTTGAAGTGGCTAGTGTCAATATTGTCAATCAAAAAGGCAAAGCGAAACGTCATGGACGTTTTGAAGGCCGTCGCAATCACGTCAAAAAGGCTTATGTCTGCTTGAAGGGTGAAGGCGATATTCAGTTTACGGAAGGGGCGGCATAATGGCTCTCGTAAAAACAAAGCCGACCTCGCCAGGTCGCCGCAGTATGTTGAAGGTGGTTAACGCCGCCTTGCATAAAGGTGCGCCGCACGCCGCGCTGCTTGAGCCGCAATCCAAAAACGCTGGTCGTAACCATCATGGTCACATCACCACGCGTCATCAGGGTGGCGGTCACAAACAGCACTATCGTATTATTGATTTCAAGCGCAACGACAAAGACGGCATTGCCGCAAAAGTCGAGCGTTTGGAATACGACCCTAACCGCAGCGCAAACATTGTTTTGCTTTGTTACGCGGACGGCGAGCGTCGCTACATGATTGCGCCAAAGGGTGTTGAAGTTGGACAGCAGGTCGTATCCGGCCAGGACGCGCCAATCAAGGTTGGCAATTGTTTGCCTATCCGCAATATCCCGGTTGGTTCGACCGTCCATTGCATCGAATTGTTGCCCGGCAAAGGTGCCCAATTGGCCCGCTCCGCCGGTGCATCAGTCCAGTTGCTGGCGCGCGAAGGTTTGTATGCCCAGTTGCGCATGCGCTCCGGCGAAATTCGCAAGGTTCACGTTGACTGCCGTGCAACAATCGGCGAAGTCGGCAACGCCGAACACGGCTTGCGCGTGATCGGCAAGGCCGGTGCAAATCGCTGGCGCGGCTGGCGTCCAACGGTGCGCGGTATTTGTATGAACCCGGTGGATCACCCGCACGGTGGTCGATCCAACGGTGGCGGTCATCCCCGCACACCCTGGGGTCAGGCGACAAAGGGTCTTAAGACCCGCACCAACAAGCGCACACAGAATATGATCGTTCGCGATCGTCGGAAAGGTTAATCGACATGTCACGTTCAGTTAAAAAAGGGCCGTTTGTTGACGGCCACCTGATGGCAAAGGTTGAAAAAGCTGCAGCCATTAAAGATAGAAAGCCGATCAAAACCTGGTCGCGCCGTTCTACCGTCCTGCCAGATTTTGTTGGTCTGACCATCGCGATTCACAACGGGAAGCAGCACATTCCTATTTTTATCAGCGAGAACATGGTTGGTCACAAGCTTGGTGAATTCGCGCTGACGCGTACCTTCAAAGGCCATCCGGCCGACAAGAAGGCCGCTGCATCGGCCAAGAAATAAGGAGCGACCACCAAATGAACGTTTCCGCTAATCTCTGGGGTGTACGCCTCTCCGCGCAAAAAGGTCGGCTTGTTGCTGACCTGATCCGCGGTAAAAAAGTTGACCAAGCCCTCAACATCCTCACCTTCACGCCTAAAAAGGGCGCGACGATTATTAAAAAGGTGTTGGAATCCGCAATTGCAAACGCTGAGCACAATAACGGCGCCGACATCGATGATCTTAGTGTTGCCAAAATCATTGTTGAAAAAGGTCCTGTGTTGAAGCGCTTTACAGCGCGTGCAAAAGGCCGTGGTAATCGTATTGTCAAGCCAACATGTCACGTATTCGTGACTGTCGGTGACGGCAAGCAATAAGGGGCAACGATGGGTCAAAAAATCTCTCCAACCGGTTTTCGTCTTGCGGTTACCAAAAACTTCGCATCGAAGTGGTATGCCAACAGCAAAAACTTCCCGATCATGTTGCTGGAAGACATC
>JANMNT010000295.1:0-7946 GCA_031368465.1 Burkholderiales bacterium | reverse complement strand
TGGTCAATGCGGTCACCCACGGTAATGAAATTTGCGGTGCAATTGCGGTGGACCGCCTGTTCAAAATGGGTATACGCCCGACCGCTGGCCGCCTGTCGTTGTCGTTCGCGAACGTTGAGGCCTATCACCGCTGGGATGCCGCCCATCCCCATGCCAACCGGTTTGTCGATGAGGACTTTAACCGTGTATGGACGCCGGCAACACTTGATGGCGTGCGGACATCGGTCGAGTTGGCGCGCGCGCGCGCGATGCGACATATCATCGACGACGTCGATTTTCTGCTCGATATTCATTCCATGCACGACCCGCATGGCCCGGTGATGATTTGTGGCGCGTTGGATAAGGGCATTGCATTTTCGAAGCAGGTTGGCATCCCTGAATTTATTGTCAATGATCGCGGCCACGCCAATGGCACGCGCATGAGGGACTACGGTGGCTTCGGTGACCCCGCGTCGCAAAAGAATGCGTTGTTGGTTGAATGCGGACAGCATTGGGAGCGCGCAGCCGTGGACGTTGCCTGGCAAACCACGTGGCGATTTTTGCAGACCACGAACTGCGTGGATCGGGAGCAGGCTGCAGCACAACTTGACGTTACCCCGCCGGTACCGACCAAGGTTGTACGCATAACCGAAGCGCTAATTGCCGGGAGTGCAAATTATCGATTTGCCGACGGAACAAAGGGTCTCGACATTATTGCCAAAAAGGGCGACGTTATTGCCTATGATGACGGTAAGCCGGTTGTCGCACCTTATGACGACTGCGTCCTGATCATGCCGACACTTGTTCACGTCAAGCCCGGCTTGACGGTTGTGCGCATCGGGCGGTTGGGGGACTAGCGCGGCAGGCGTTGATCCGTCCGGCTATTCCGTTTTACCGGACGGGCGTATGCCGAGTTGTTTCAGCTTGCGGTAAAGGTGTGTTCGCTCCAGGCCAACCTTGTCTGCAACACGTGACATATTTCCGTCTTCGCGGCGGATGTGATGCAGGAAATACTGGTACTCAAACCGTTCGCGCGCTTCGCGCAGTGGCAGGTCAAACGGGATGCCACCCATCGGTAAATCGCCCGCGGAGATGTTGAGTCCAAGCTCGGTTGCCACGCGCGCAACATCCTCTGCCGAAATTTCCGCTGCGAGACTGGTCACGGCAAGCGTCTTGACCGCATTTTGCAGCACCGGCAAATTTCCCGGCCACTCCAGATTGCGCAGCCCGTTAAGCGCGCCGACGCTGAAACTGCGCATGGCGCATTCATTTGCCTCGACCATTTGCAAAAGCATTGTATTGGCGAGATCCGGAATATCCTCGGCGTGTTCCCGTAGCGAAGGAATGCGCAGTGTGATACCTGATAGTTGTGAATGCAGGTTGGAATCAAACTCACCCGACTCAATCATTGGCAGCAATGAGTGCGCCGTTGCGGCCACCAGACGGACATTAAATTTTTCAAGTTTGGTGATCAGCTGCGATAACCCACGCTGCTCATTTCGATTCAGCCGTTCAATATCTTCAATAAACAACACGCCATCACGCGCCTCAGCCAGCGGGGCAAACGGATTCATCGCCAGCCAGGTGTGTTCAACCGGCGCCAGCCAAGGTGTGTTACGCAAATGCACCATCCGTGCAATCAGTTCGAAACCGCACCCGGTCTCCCCGGAGAGCAGTAATGGCATTTTTAGCCTGCTGACCTGATCAAGTCGCTGACGCAATTCCGCAATCACCTTTGCCCGGCCCAAATGGGCAAATGACAGGCCTGGCTTCGGCAGCACACGGCCGCCGGCCAGCGCCTTGCCTACGGTTGCGATCAACTTAGGCAGGCTGATCGGTTTTTCCAGAAAATCGAACGCCCCAATACGCGTGGCCTCGATGGCCGATTCAATCGTGCCATGACCGGACATCATGACCACCGGCATTGTCAGCTGGCCACTTTGTGACCACTCTTTAAGCAGCGATATGCCGTCGGTATCAGGCATCCAAATGTCGAGCAACACAAGATCCGGCCGCGCTTCCCGGCGGGCGGTTCGTGCAGCTTGGGCATTCTCGGCGACCCTGACTGAATAACCCTCGTCCTTCAGGATTTCAGAAAGCAGTTCGCGAATACCTATTTCGTCATCAACGACCAATATATTGTTTGCTGGCATACCCATTCCCTGTTTGCAGATTAACGCTTCCCGGTCGAATCATTGGTGGAATTGCGCATCGGCGCGATCGGTAACGTAATGGTGACCATTGCACCATGCGGAGAGACGTTTTCGACGCTGACCGTGCCGCGGTGTTCATCAATGATCTTTTTGACAATCGGCAGGCCAAGCCCGGTCCCTTTTGCCTTGGTGGTGACATATGGCTCGAATATGCGGGCAACGACCTCATCGCTGATGCCGCTTCCGTTGTCGGCAAAAATCAACAGCAGATTGTTATCCTGCCGCGAGGTGGTCACGGTAATGGTCGGTACGGTATCAGCCGGCAGGACTGTCAATGCATCTTGTGCGTTTTGCATTAGATTGTGGATGACCTGGCGAAGCATTGACGGGTCAGCCTCGATCACCGGCAGGTTATCGCCCTTGTTGAGAACCATGCTGACGGGCATCGTTTCATAAAGTGCCAACACGTCGGTCACCAGCTCATTCAGGTCAACCGGCGAAATCTTCATTCGAGAGGCGCGGGAATACAGGCTGAAATCATCGACCATGCCTTTCAGGGCGCCGACCTGCGCGACAATTGTGTTGGTGGCACGGTTAAGGATTTCGCGTTCATGCTCGGGTAACTTGTCGGTGAGCTTCATCTGTAGTCGCTCTGCCGAAAGTTGGATCGGCGTCAGCGGATTCTTGATTTCATGCGCAAGACGCCGCGCCACCTCCCCCCAGGCAGCGTCGCGCTGGGCTTGAATCAGACCGGTGATGTCGTCAAACACCAGAATGTAATCGGCATCCGTCGCCTGTGGTAGCTTGGTACCGCGCACCAGCAGCGTGCGTGTCCGTTGCGCCTTCATTTGCACGGTGCTGGCCGCCATGCTCGGCAACGTATTTTGAACAGCACCGGTCGGCAAATTTGCACCTGTTGAGATGACAAATTGCCGCTCCCACGGTTTATCGCGCTCGACGGTCAGCTGGCCGACAATTTCTTCGGTCATAACTTTCAGCGATTCGTAGGTTTGCCCCCAATCCGAGAAAGGGTGGTTTCGCAACATTGCCGGATTGATGCCAAGCATGTCGGCTGCGATCCGATTGATCGACTTGGGTTGCAATTGCGCGTCAAGCGTCACAACACCCGAGGTCAGGTTGCCAAGAATTGACTCAAGGTAGGCGTTGGCAGTCACCAATTGGTGCTGCTTTCGCGCGACCACATCCGACGCTTCGCTGAGCTGTCTCGTCATCGTGTTGAATGACTGCGTGAGCACGCCAAATTCGTCACGACTCTTCACCGGGTTGAGTTTTGTGAAATCACCTTTGGCAATGGCGCGCGTTGATTCCGCCAGCGCCGAGAGTGGCGCTGACAGGCGTTCGGACATCAGAAATGACAACGAAATTGCCGAGAACAATGTCAGCACCATCGCCAGCGTGAGGGTCAAGGCGAACACCCGCTTCAAACTATCGCGCAACAACTGCAACCGCTGATAATCGCGTGCACCCGCGTCAACACTCTGGGCGTCACTCACCATCTTGCGCGGTGCTGATTGGATGATTTGCAAGACGCGTGTGCCGCTGATTGACGGTGCCGCCGGCAACAAGATCACAACACGAAAGAAAATGACCCGGTCGCCCAGTGTTTCGGTATAGGTTTGCGGACCTTTGGTGATTGCTTCGGCGACCTCACCCGCAGTCGGCTTGTCAGGCATCAGACGTACACGGTTGGTCAATGCCGCGGCGTCTCCACCCACCCACCCGGCTACCGTGGCTTGATCGTCGACCACAGCGACTTCATCGAAATTGTATTGCAGACGAAGTTGTTTGGCGATTTCAGCCGCGTCACCCTTTGCGTCCGCGGCTTTCAGCGCCGCATCACGGGAACGTCGAAGCAGTTCTTTGCCATTCGCCTCCAACGCGGAGCGCCCAAGGCTCAGTGCACTTTCAAATGCGCGGTCAACCGGAACGTCAAACCATGAATCAACCGACCGGTTAAGAAATTGCACGGAGATGGCATAAACCAAGCCGCCGGGAATCACCGCCATCAGCGCAAACACGGCCATCAGACGCAGGGCAAGCGTCGAACCAAACACGCGTCCGCGCAGCTTTTTAACCAGCCCCACCACCTGCACACCGATCAGGACCAGCAACCCCAGCGTCAGCGCAAGTCCGAGCCAGAACAGACTGGCATAGTGCTGCTCAAACATGGCATTGTTGCTCGATGCATAAAGCAGCATCGCAATTAGTGCAATTCCAAGTGCAACACAGGCAAAAATGACGGCGCGAATCATGGTGTGATGACCCCGTCTTTCCCGATCGTAATCGTCCAGCGATGCCAGTTACTCGACAAGCTCCAATCACGCGAGCCAAATGCGTCCAGCTGGAACGGTTTCGGCAATTGCGAAGTATCGAGTCTGAATCGAATCGCAGCGTCGAATTTTTCCCCCGGCTTCAACCTGCCCTTTTCCGCAATGGTCCATGAGCGGATTCTCGAAAGCACCCGTCTGACATCGTCAGCATTGGTGAAATTTTGCGAAATGCCGGATGTGGTAACCCGGTATTGCTCGGTGAGCGGCGCGTATGCCACACGGCGTTCGCGCGTTGCACGAATCAGGACATCGTCAAGCCAATACCAGCGTCCCCGTGTCAGTTCAAATTCAACAATAAAATAGAGCGGGACACCCTTGCGGATGGTCTCAGTAAGCGCGGTTGACAATGCGAGTTCAAAATCGGCATTAAGTTGGATGCCCTCTTCGTTCGACTCAATGTTGACCGCTTTAAGTTGTACCTCCGCGGCAACAACGGACCCGTTCCAGCAAAGTCCGAAGAGTGCCAAGGCAAATCCGAACACCAGCGCCGCCGAAAAACGCACCAATCCAACCATCCGGATGTATGGCACACCGTGGTTGTTGCTCGCACACACCGGCCACCGGGGCTGGCTAGCGCGTCTTTTGCAAAAGCGCGTAATAGAAGCCGTCGTGTTGGTCATCTGGCAAAAAAAGCAAGTCTGGTGTCAAGGAAGGTGTTGCTGCATCGTCTGCCGGCAAGACATTTTGCGGAATGGACAGCTGGCTTGCGGTTGGCTCGGTTTCGAGGAAGCGGGAAATAACATCCTGATTTTCCGCGCGGAAAACCGAACAGGTTGCATACAACAACACGCCGCCCTTCGCCAGTGTCGGCCAAACACCTGCCAGCAGGCGCGCCTGGGTCTCTGCAAAGCGTTTTAGATCGGTTTCGCGGCGGATCCACTTAATATCGGGGTGACGGCGCGTGACGCCCGAGCCGGAACACGGCACGTCCAACAGAATCCTGTCAAACGGCTTCTTTTCGCCATCGGTCCACCACATCGAAAGGTTGGCGACGTCTGCTTGTTTGAGCTTCGCTTTGAGCTGCAAGCGTCCGAGGTTGTCAGTCACACGCCGCAGCCGATGGCTGTCGGTATCGATGGCCGTGAGTTCAACGTTGGCGCGCTCCAATATGTGACAAGTTTTCCCGCCGGGCGCAGCGCAGGCATCGAGCACACGCATGCCGTTTTTTGCATCCAGCAGCCGCGCGGCGAGTTGCGCGCCGGTATCCTGCACTGATACCCAGCCTTCGCCAAATTTTGGCAGCGTCGATACCGAGACTGGAATCTCAAGATGAATGGCTTCATGGCCGACCGCCATGGCCGACATACCGGCCTTTTCCAGCAGCGCAAGGTAATCGGCGACCGTGGTCTTCCGCATGTTGACCCGCAAATGCATCGGTGGACGCGCGCGCGCCGCAAGCAACACTCGCTCCCAACTGGCCGGTTGCTCTTCCTGCAGCCGGGTCATCCACCAGCGTTGATGGTCGTACCTGGCAACGAGGTCCTTGAATCGATCGCGGGCGAATTTATCCGGTGTCCGCAAGTAATTTCGCAGCACCGCATTAGTCAGTCCTTTTGCCCGCGCGTACCCCATGGCCACTGCCGCATTGACGGCGTGATCCACAACCGTGTGGGCGGCAACACGCGAGAATTGCAGCTGCGCAAGCGCCACCAGCAACAAGTGGCGCACAGGTGCATCAGTCAAGGGTGCGGCCAGCAGCATATCCAGCTGGGCGTTGATCAGCCCGTAGTGCCTCAGGGTGTCAAAACAGATCGAATGCACAGCCTGCCGCTCGTTCGGCGACAACGTACGATGTTTGGCGAGTGCATCAGCCAATTCGCGGTCAAGGTTTTTGCCTCCCAATACGCGCCCGACAATTTCAGAGGCCGCGATTTGTACCGCGACCATGCCGGTCGTCAATACTTGCGGGGAAATTTCAGGTTTCATTGACATTGTGCTCCAGGTTGAATGGGGGTCGGCTGTCCGTGCAGCCAATCTGCGGTACGGATACGTTTACCGCCCGGGCGCTGGACAATGGTGACGCGCAATGCGCCACGACCACAGGCGATTGTGATACCGTCGGATGTAATTTCAAACACATTGCCCGGCGGGGCGTTCAGGACATTATCGGCTGGAAATGCCCGCCAAATCTTGAGTTTTTCGTTGCACAGCGTGGTTTCACAGCCGGGAAAGGGATCAAATGCACGTATGCGGCGTTCGATAACGTCTGCCGCTGTCCGCCAATCGATTGTTGCTTCGGACTTTTCAACCTTGCGCGCATAGGTGATGCCGGACTCTGACTGCGGACGTGGCGACAGCGCCGGCAACTTTTCCAACGCTTCGACAATCGCATATGCGCCAAGACTGGTGAGTCGACTGAACAGCGACGCGCTGGTGTCATCTGCAGCAATGGCAATTTTTTTTTCGAGCAATATTGGCCCGGTATCCAAACCCGCTTCCATTTGCATGATATCAACGCCGGTCTCACTGTCGCCGGCTTCGATGGCGCGCTGCACCCGTGCAGCACCCCGCCACCTAGGCAATAACGAACCGTGGATGTTGAGGCATCCGAGTCGCGGCAGGTCGAGAACCGCTTGCGGGAGAATCAGACCGTAGGCTGCGACCACCATGACGTCGGCGCGACATGCGCGCACCATTTCGAGCGTTTCAGGCGTCCGCAATGAGGCCGGTTTTTCGACACGCAATCCGAGTTGTGTTGCTGCAACCGTCACAGCAGACGGTGTCAGCTTCATGCCTCGGCCTGCCGGACGGTCGGGTTGTGAAAGGGCCAGCACGATCTCGTGCCCAGCCTGATGAAGCGCGGTAAGGGCGGCGGCGGCAAAAGGTGGTGTGCCCGCAAAAATGATTTTCATTTAGCGCGTGAACATGTGTCGTGAACAAACAAAAACGCCGACCCTGCGGTCGGCGCCAATGCATCGATGCTGCCGATGTGGCGTGTCGTTGCCGTACGGCGATTACAAGCGTGCTGAAACCGAAGCGCGCCGACGCGGTGCAGCCATTTCCGCTTCACGATCAAGCTCACGCTGACGCTTGATCAATTTGTTTTTGATTCGGTTTGATTTCAGGGGCGACAAATATTCAACAAAAACATGCCCGTCCAGATGGTCAATTTCGTGCTGGATGCAAACCGCCAGCAAACCGGACGCATTAATCGTGAAGCGCTGACCGTCGCGATCCAGCGCGGTGACCATTACTGTTTCGGCGCGCTCAACCTTGTCGTAAAACCCGGGCACCGACAGGCAGCCTTCTTCGTGGACGGCGGTGCCCTCTTTCCGAATAATCTCAGGATTAATGAACACGCGAAGCTGGTTTTTTTCCTCAGTCACGTCGATGACCATCAGCCGTTTTAATTCGCCAACTTGGGTCGCGGCAAGTCCAATACCGGGCGCGGCGTACATGGTTTCGGCCATATCATCGACTAACTTCTTGATTTTGTTGTCAATAATCTTGACCGGCTCAGCAA
>JANMNT010000268.1:0-15341 GCA_031368465.1 Burkholderiales bacterium | reverse complement strand
GGAAACGCCGGTCAGCCGCTTTTTTTTGCTTTTTGGCCTGTGGATAAGTCCCTTTTTGGGCGCTTTGCGCGTAAACTAGCGGATGGTAAAAATGCGGGTTGGCGATGCTTGCCGGACGCGCTATTACGTTGCCCCCATACCCCGGGTCGTTCAAGATTTTGCCGCGATTCCTGTGCGACCAGATCAAAAACACCGTTGCGGTTGTCTGGGCCGGTAACCACCCGTTCGATCGCTTTGCTTCTGCCTTACCGACCATCAAGCCGCCCGTTAACCACGTCCGACCAACTCTGTCCTGAATCGATATTTCATGCATCCCTTTTGGCAGGCCAGTGTTGATGATTTTCAGCGCGAGCTTTCTCAACATCAGTTCAACACATGGATCAAGCCTCTGCGCTTCGAGCAGGAGGGTGACAGCTTTGTGCTGATTGCACCAAACCGGTTTGTGCTGCAATGGGTCAAGGACCGTCTGCTTTCGCGCATCGAGCAGGCTGCTGAAAAACACTTCGCCCGCCCCATCATGATCGAGTTGGCGATGGAAGACGGCGCCGAGGCGGTGGCTGAAAATACCGCTGATGCTGGCAATGGTGCGGGCCCCATCAACGATGACACCGCGCCTTCGCGCGGCACCGCCGGCAACGCCAACAACGGTCTGGCCACACACCGCCTGAACCCAAACTTCACCTTCACCAGCTTCGTCGGCGGAAAGGCGAATCAGCTTGCGCGCGCCGCCGCGATGCAGGTCGCGCTCAATCCGGGCCAAGCTTATAACCCGCTATTTGTTTATGGTTCGACCGGTCTCGGCAAAACCCACCTGGTGCAGGCCATCGGCAATCACCTGCTTGAACAGCGGCCCACCGCAAATGTCCGTTATATCCACGCCGAACAATTTGTCACCGATGTGGTGCGCGCCTACCAACATAAAGCCTTTGATTCTTTTAAGCGGTCGTACCACACGCTTGATCTATTGTTGATCGACGATATTCAGTTTTTCGGCAACAAGTCGCGCACCCAGGAAGAATTTTTTTACGCCTTTAACGCGTTGATCGAAGCGGGCAAACAAGTCGTTATTACGTCGGACCGTTTTCCCAAGGAAATATCCGGCATCGATGATCGTTTGATTTCACGCTTTGGTTGGGGCCTGACGGTGTCGGTTGATCCACCTGAGCTTGAAATGCGCGTCGCCATTCTGATGAAAAAGGCGGAATCTGAAGGCGCAGTGGTTGACGAGGACGTCGCATTTTTTATTGCCAAACACATCCGTTCGAATGTGCGTGAACTCGAGGGTGGCTTAAAACGCGTGCTGGCGTTTTCGCGGTTTAACAATGTACCGGTTTCGATTCTTTCTGCCAAAGAGGCGTTAAAAGACCTGCTTGCGGTATTGAACCGGCAGATTTCAATCGATAACATTCAGAAAACCGTCGCTGACTATTACAAAATAAAAGTCGCGGAGATGTACTCCAAAAAAAGGGTGCGGTCTCTGGCGCGTCCGCGACAAATCGCCATGGCGCTGGCAAAAGAATTAACGCCGATGTCTTTGCCCGAAATTGGTGAGGCGTTTGGCGGCAGGGATCACACCACGGTGTTGCATGCATGTCGTAAAGTACAACAGTTGGTTGAAGCTGATCATGTGGTCGCACGCGACCATTCGTTGTTGATGCAAATCCTGCGGGGTTGATGAAGTGTGATGTTCGTTTTGATATGTACAAAGGTTCTGACAAAGACTGAATGAACGCTTGATAGATTGTGGATAGTTTTGCTGTTTTGATAAAAACAAAAATGTATCCACAATTGATGAAGCGGCTTAATGGGTTTCATCCTGCGTTATTTATGTTGTCCAAGTTGTTGAGTAATAAACAGATTTCACAGTTCTACATAAAAACACGTGTCTCCTATTACTACTACTAGGTTTGTAATATGTTTACTATAAAAGCTAAGAACAGCACCCTGTTGGGACCGCTGCAATTTGTCACCGGCATTGTCGAACGCCGCCACACGTTGCCGATTCTGTCGAACGTTTTGGTTGAGGTTGAGGAGCACGCGATGCATTTCCTCGCCACCGATCTCGAGGTTCAAATTCGCGCGACGGCAAAACTCGACGCGGCCCACAAGCCGGGCAGTCTGACGGTGGGCGCAAAAAAACTGCAGGATATTTTGCGCGCCTTGCCGCCCGACGCCGATACCGCGCTCGAGACCAAAGAGTCACGACTGACTGTCAAGGCCGGCAAAAGCCGCTTTGCGCTACAGACGCTCGCCGCGGCGGACTTTCCAAAAATTGCCGAATCAAAAGATCCCGCGACCGAAATCACCATCCCTCAACGCGATTTCAAACGCGTGCTGGGATTGGTGCAGTTTGCGATGGCGGTACAGGATATTCGCTACTACCTGAACGGCGTCCTGATTTCGTGTGACGGCAGCACCCTGCGGGTGGTTGCGACCGACGGCCACCGCTTGTCGATGGCGTCCTACAAGCTGCCGGAGCCCATTGCGAAAATTGAGGCCATCCTGCCGCGCAAGACGGTGCTCGAGTTGATCAAGCTGCTGGATGAAAGCGACGACCCGATTCACATGGCGATGCACTCGAACCAGGTCAAGTTTACTTTTGCCGGGATTGAAATTGTCTCTAAAATTGTCGAGGGTAAATTCCCCGACTACACCAAGGTGATCCCATCGGGTTACACCAACCATGTACAGCTGAACCGAGCCGAATTCCAAAGCGCATTGCAGCGCGCGTCAATTTTGTCGAATGACAAAATCCGCGGGGTACGCCTGGTGTTCACCAAAGATTCGCTGTCAATTATTTGTTCGAATAACGAACAAGAAGAGGCCGAAGAGAATCTTGGCATCGCCTATGAGCGTGATCCAATGGACATTGCGTTCAACATCGCCTACCTGCTCGACGCCCTCAGCCACATTTCTTCAGAGACCATCCAGCTGTCACTCGGTGAAGCCAACATGTCCAGCGCGTTGATCACACAGCCGGGCAGCGAAGACTTCAAATACGTTGTCATGCCAATGAGAATCTAACGCGAAGGCCGAGAGCCGCCGCCGAGCAAGCACCACCAGCCCAAACAGAAAAAGTCAAATAGGAAGCAAATGGTACCGCCAAAAAAGTCCGACCCAGCCGCATACGATTCAGATTCAATCAAGATTTTGAAAGGCCTCGAAGCCGTCCGCAAACGCCCCGGCATGTACATTGGTGACACGTCCGACGGCAGCGGCCTGCACCACATGGTGTTTGAGGTGGTTGATAACGCAATTGATGAAGCCCTTGCCGGCCACTGTGATGACATCAAAATCATCATTCACACCGACAACTCGATCTCGGTATCGGACAACGGGCGCGGCATTCCAACCGGTATCAAGGAAGACGACGAATTCAGGCGCTCCGCCGCAGAAATCGTCATGACCGAGCTTCACGCCGGGGGCAAATTTGACGCAAATTCATACAAGGTTTCCGGTGGTCTGCACGGCGTCGGCGTGTCGGTGGTTAATGCGCTTTCAGAGTGGTTGAAGCTGCGAGTGCGACGTGACGGCAAGACCCACGAAATGGAATTTCGCCACGGCGAGCGCGTCGCCCCGCTCACCGTCATCGGCAACACCGACAAGCGCGGCACCGAGGTGCATTTCCTCGCCGCAAAAGAAACGTTTACGCATATCGAATTTCACTACGAGATTCTGGCCAAACGACTGCGTGAGCTTTCGTTTTTGAACAACGGCGTCAAGATTGAGCTGATTGATCAACGCCACAACAAGAGTGAGAACTTTGCCTACTCCGGCGGGGTAAAAGGGTTCGTGGAATACATGAACCGCACCAAGTCGGTGTTGCATCCGAAAATTTTCCATGCCATCGGTGAAAAAGACGGCATGACCATCGAAGTGTCGATGCAATGGAATGATTCGTACGGCGAGTCGGTGCAGTGTTTCACCAACAATATCCCGCAGCGCGACGGCGGCACCCACCTCACCGGTCTGCGCACCGCCATGACGCGCATCCTGAATAAATACATCGAGGAACACGAGTTCGCCAAAAAGGCCAAGGTTGAAACCTCCGGCGACGACATGCGCGAAGGCTTGACCTGTGTGTTGTCGGTGAAAGTACCCGAACCAAAATTTTCATCACAAACCAAAGACAAGCTGGTGTCGTCTGAGGTACAACCGGTGGTGTCTGAAGTGGTCGCGGCAAAACTGTCCGACTTTCTCCAGGAAAGCCCGGCCGACGCAAAAATCATTTGCACCAAAATTGTTGAGGCCGCGCGCGCACGCGACGCCGCCCGTAAGGCGCGTGAACTCACCCGTCGCAAAGGTGTGATGGATGGTATCGGCCTGCCCGGCAAGCTTGCCGACTGCCAGGAAAAAGACCCGTCGCTATGCGAAATTTATATCGTCGAGGGCGACTCCGCCGGCGGATCCGCCAAACAGGGTCGCGACCGAAAGTTCCAGGCCATCCTGCCGTTACGCGGCAAGGTGCTGAACGTCGAAAAGGCGCGCATCGACAAAGTGATTGGTTCCGAACAAATCGCCACGCTGATTACCGCGCTGGGCGCGGGCATCGGCAAAGATGATTTCAACCACGACAAGCTGCGTTATCACCGCATCATTATCATGACCGACGCGGACGTCGACGGCGCGCATATTCGCACGCTGTTGCTGACGTTCTTTTACCGGCAGATGCCGCAATTGGTTGAGAACGGTTACATCTACATCGCCCAGCCGCCGCTGTTCAAAATCAAGAGCGGCAAGGAAGAGCGTTACGTTAAAGATGAGTTGGGTCTCAAAAAGGCGCAGCTGAAAAAAGCCATGAGCGATGCCTCTCTTAATCCCGGCGGCGGCAGCGCGTGGATTGACGGCGCCGCACTGGCCAAGTTGGCCGATGATTATCTGGTGACCGACGCGATTATCGACCGCCTGTCGCGCTCGTTTGATCCGGACGTGGTGCGCGGTATGTTGTCGTGCCCGCGTATTGATTTGAGCAATGCCGAGTCCGCGTCAAAAGCCGCCGTGTGGCTGACCGATGCGATTGGTGTCGGCACGCTGGTGGTCAAGGTTGAACAGGATGATGTGCACGACGGCTACCGCCTGCGCTGCACCAAAACCCTGCACGGCAACAAGCGTGACACGATCATCGATTTGACCTTCATTGAAACCGGCGATTACGAACAAATCGTGTCGACGGCACAAATGCTCAACGGCCTTATCCGTGAGGGCGCAGAAATCAAGCGCGGCGAAAAAATGCTCGCGGTTAAATCGTTTGGTGAAGCGCTGGCGTGGTTGCTCGAACAGGCCAAGGACGGCATGTCGATTCAACGCTACAAGGGGTTGGGTGAAATGAATCCCGAGCAGCTTTGGGAAACCACCATGGATCCAAAGGTGCGCATTCTGAACCGGGTGCAAATCGAAGACGCGATTGGTGCGGATGAAATCTTTACCACGCTGATGGGCGACGACGTTGAGCCGCGCCGCGCGTTTATTGAGAAGAATGTGCTGGTGGTGCAAAACCTGGACGTGTAACAAAAACGACCAACCAGAAAAAGCCCGGCGAGTCCGGGCTTTTTCTTGTCTTGAAAGCGATGCTGAATAACCGGGCCGGACGGCAGTCGTGCCGGCGCGTGGCCAGGCTAGAAGCTGTAGGACATCGACACCTTGTCGCGCTTGACGGTCATGCCCTCTTTTTTCATGCCGGGCATATCGGGCATCCACGATTTGGTCAGGGGTACGACCGCGTGCCGCCGCCGATAGTCGTAACAGACAAAGGTTGCATCTGCTTGGCAGGCGTTTGGCGCACGTTTTAGATCGCGCCCGTCGACCACCGGCGAACCATTCAGCCGGTCGATCGATGCCAGCAAAAATTCCTGCGGTCTTGGATCATACGCAAGCACGGTTGTTGCGGCGGTGGAGTGAATCGAATGCGCGGTCAACACCGGTGGTAGCGAAGCGGGGGTGCGCTTTTGTGCCGCTTGTGCCGCTTCTGCCATCGCGCCTGTGGGCAGCAACACGCCGACGACAGCCATCACGCTGCCGCCTCGAATTAGCGTCGCACAAAAATCAGACCACATACCGGCCTCCGCGGGAAATATTGAATCCGCTGATACAGGATAACAATAAGCGGCGTTTTGAATCGCGGCAAGTGCACCGGATAAGCGGTGTTATCCGTCGTTTCAGCGCGACAAAATTCGCCGCGGCCGGCGATATAAATCTAGCCAAGTCGTTTGCGCGCGCGCGCAATTGCCGCCTTCACCTGGGCCGGTGCGGTGCCGCCGATGTGGTTGCGCGCAGCCGCTGAACCTTCCGGTGTCAACACGGCAAACACGTCTTCACTGATCAACGCTGAAAACGCCCGCAGCTCGGTGATCGACAACGCCTCCAGCCCGCGCCCCGATTCGCCCGCCACCCGCACGGCGGTGGCGACGGCTTCATGCGCATCCCGAAACGCCATGCCTTTTTTGACCAGATAGTCTGCCAGATCAGTCGCGGTGGCAAAGCCCTTCATGACCGCACGGCGCATGTTGTCCGGCCGCACAATGATATTGGCCGCCAAGTCGGCCATGATGGTCAATGAGTCCCGCACCGTATCGACGCTATCAAACAGCGGTTCTTTATCTTCCTGATTGTCCTTGTTGTACGCCAGTGGCTGGCCTTTCATCAATGTCAGCAACGCCACCAGATGGCCGTTCACACGTCCTGTTTTACCGCGAATCAATTCCGGCACATCGGGGTTTTTCTTTTGCGGCATGATCGATGACGAATAACAAAACCGATCCGGTAAATCGATAAATGCCACGCTCTGGCTCATCCAAATAATCAGCTCTTCGGAAAATCGTGATAGATGCATCATGGTGGTGGCAGCGGCGCTGACAAACTCAATGGCAAAATCACGATCACTCACCGCGTCGAGCGAATTTTCACAAACACCGTCAAAGCCCAATTCACGCGCAACCATTTCACGATCAACCGGATAGCTGGTACCGGCCAATGCGGCGGCGCCCAGCGGCAGGCGGTTGACGCGTTTGTTGCAATCAACAAACCGCGCCTCGTCGCGCGCCAGCATTTCGACATACGCCATCAAATGATGGCCAAACGTGACCGGTTGGGCGACCTGCAAATGGGTGAAGCCGGGCATGATCGTGTCGTGGTGTTTTTCAGCCATGCCGAGCAGCGCCAGTTGCAGGGCGCGTGTCAGCGCCACAATATTCTTGATCTCATCGCGCAGCCACAGCCGGATATCGGTCGCCACTTGATCGTTGCGCGAACGGCCGGTGTGCAACCGCTTGCCGGCGTCGCCGATCAGTTCAATCAAGCGGGCCTCGATATTCATGTGCACATCTTCGCGCGCCACATCCCAGACAAATGTGCCGGCGGCGATTTCGGCGCGGATGGCCAACATGCCGCGGGTAATGTCAGCCAGGTCCGCCGCGCTGATGACATTCACCGCTGCGAGCATCTTGGCGTGTGCAAGCGAGCCCTGTATATCCACCGCCGCCAGCCGTTTATCAAACGTCACCGACGCGGTGAAGCGCTTGACCAGCTCCGTCACCGGCTCCGAGAATCGACCCGACCACGCTTTGGTGCTCTGCGCGGGCGCATTGTTTTCAGGGCTTTGGTCGTTGTGTTGGGACATGGTGATGAGGGATACTCGTGGAATTGATCTGGGGCTTGAATTAACGCTTGCCGTAAAGTGTCTTGAATGAGTATAAACGACCCTCAAAATCCGCCGACATCGCTGCATACGCCGCTACTTGGCCACACGCGGCGACTACCCGACTTTTGCAATCTCGGCGTCATGCTGCGGCTATTGGTCATCGTCAATTTGTTGGTGTTGGCTGCCGCACTGGTTCGCAGCGACATTGCTTCGGATGTTTCGGCGCTGATGCGGCAGTTTTTGTTGATCTCAATTGTCGCCCAACCCGCCATCATCTTCTCGCTGGTGGCGACCTGTGCCGCCAAGCCGCTATTTTTTAAACTCGCCTATTGGCGGGGTGTTTCAGCCGTTTTTGCCCTGGAGTGCGCAATTGGCGGGCTGTTTTGGTACGCGTACCTGGCGATTATTCCGCTGGTTGCCACGGTCGACAGCGGCGCACCAATCTCGCGGCTGCAGTTTTTGGTGTTTTTTGTCGTCGCCACCGCCGTTGTGTTGTTCTATTTTGATTTACGCGCGCGTTCACTTTCGCCGGCGCTCACCGAGGCGCGGCTGCAGGCATTGCAGGCGCGCATCCGCCCGCACTTTTTGTTCAACTCAATCAATGCCGTGCTGTCACTCATTCGCGATGAGCCCAAACGCGCCGAACGCATGCTCGAAGATATGGCCGAACTGTTTCGGGTGCTGATGGCCGATAACCGGCAGCTCAAACCGCTCGAAGATGAAGTGTTGTTGTGCCGCCAGTATTTGGAAATCGAGCAGATCCGGCTTGGCGAACGCCTGAAAATTGAATGGCAGACCGACGACATGCCGGCGCGCGCGCTGGTGCCGCCATTGATCCTGCAACCGTTGTTGGAAAACGCCGTCTATCACGGCATCGAGCCACAACAGGGTGACGGCATCTTGACCATCGCCATTCGCGCCAGCGGCAAACAAATGCGCATCGTGCTGACCAACCCGTACCACAGTGAATCGACCCACGTCTCGGGCAACCGCATGGCCATCGCCAATATTAAGGAACGTCTGCAGTTACATTTTGACGCCGAGGCGAGTTTGCGCGCTGACATAAAAGGTGCGCAGTACATTGTTACCATCAACATGCCCATTACGCTTGCCTCTGCCGCCAACAACCCAACCGCGCCCACCTAAATCACCATGACCACGCCCACCCGGATCTTGATCGTTGATGACGAAGCCCCGGCGCGCAAGCGCCTGTCGAATCTGCTCGATGATTGCCGTGAGGTGTTTCCGCTGGTGATCGCCGACGAGGCTGCCAACGGCCGCGACGCCATTGACGCGGTCAACAAGGGCGGCGTCGATATTGTGCTGTGTGATATCCGCATGCCGATCATGGACGGCATCGAGTTTGCCCGGCACCTGGCGAACATGGACGCGCCGCCAAAATTGGTGTTCACCACCGCGTTTGATCAATACGCGGTGCAGGCGTTTGAGTTAAACGCAGTCGACTATCTGCTCAAGCCGATCAAACAGGAGCGCCTGCTCGCCGCGTTGCAAAAGGCGCGGCCGGTATTGGCGCCGGCCGCCAACGCGATTTCGGAAGCGACCCAATCCAAGCGCAAACATTTATCGATCCACGAACGCGGCAAAGTGGTGCTGGTGCCGGTCGAAGACATTCTTTATCTAAAGGCCGAGTTGAAGTACCTGACGGTGCGCACCGCATCGCGTGAATACCTGCTGGAAGAATCGCTCACCCGGCTTGAGGAAGAATTTGCCGGCATTTTTACCCGCATCCACCGCAACGCAATTGTCGCCACCGGCGCCATCATCGGCTTTGAGCGGGTTGCCGTTTCGGCGGCTACCGACACGTCCAATGAAGACGCCGACGCCGGCAGCGCCGGCATGAACTGGGTGTGCAATGTCAAAGGCGTGCCCGAAAAGCTGCCGGTGTCGCGCCGTCAGCAACACTTGATCCGCGAATTCTAGGCGGCATCGATGGAAGCCACTTTCATCACCAACGTGTTGTTGCCGGTCGCGCTCGGCGTCATCATGCTCGGGTTGGGGTTGTCACTCACCATCGCCGACTTTACCCGCGTGGTGCGGTTCCCCAAGGCCGTCATTATCGGCCTGACCATCCAGATGCTGGTGTTGACGACGGTATGTTTCGGTCTTTGTATTTTGTTTAAATTGCCGCCGGCGTTGGCGGTCGGCATGATGCTGCTCGCCGCCGCACCGGGCGGCGCCAGCGCCAATATTTATTCCCATCTGGCGCGCGGTGATGTGGCACTCAACATCACCCTCACCGCTGTTAATTCGCTGCTGGCGTTGATCGCGTTGCCGTTCATGATCAGTTTTTCGTTGCAATATTTCATGGGCGCGGACCAATACATCCCGCCGCCGTTTAGAAAGATCATTGAGGTCGGCATGATCATTGTGATCCCGGTGGCGATCGGCATGTTGTTGCGCAGTCGTTTCCCCACCTTGTCCGACAAGATGGAAAAACCGATCCGCATTTTTTCGGTTGTATTGTTGCTCGCGCTGGTGGTGATTGCCAATGTTCAACAATGGGACACACTCGTCAAATACTTTGCGATTGTCGGTTTCGCCTGCCTGGCGTTTAACCTGATCTCGATGGGCATTGGCTACAGCGTGCCGTTGGCGGTGAAGTTATCCGAGCGCCAGGCGATTGCCATTGCCATGGAGATCGGCATTCACAACGGCACGCTGGCAATCTACATTGCCTTTAACGTGCTCAACAATGGCGACATGGCGATACCGGCGGCGATTTATTCGCTGATCATGTTTGTGACCGGCGGGGTGTTTGTGGTTTGGGTGAATCGACGGCGCAACGCCGTCGTCCCAGCGTAGTGACGTAAATGAGCTGGGACCCAGCCCTTCGTTTATCTGGCAAACGAGCGGCCTGGATTTCAGCCCGACCTTTAATCATGCTGGGGCAGGCTCTTCGCTTGAACGATGGCAGCAGGCAATCTGTGCGGATGCCTGTAGCACACCTGTGCTACACTTTGATTGATTAACAAGTCAATCACATTGGAGCGCGGCATGTCCACCACCACGATTCGACTTCCCGACGACCTCAAAGAAAAAATTACCCTCACCGCAAAGCGCACGGGCACCACGGTGCACGGCTTTATTCTTGAAGCCATCGCTGAAAAAGCCGAGCTGGCCGAGCAGCGCAACAGTTTTCTGAAAGACGCAGAGTCACGCTACGCCACGATTGTGGCATCTGGCAAGACGATCGCGTGGGCAGACATGCAGCGCTATCTGAAAGATAAGGCCAGCGGCAAAAAGGCAACACGCCCGGCGGCAAAGAAGCTGGCGCGCTAGGTTGACCCGTGTCACGAATCGAATTTGCCCCGGAGGTCAGGGATGACTTTGATCGCATTCTCGATCACCTCGCCCAACACGACGTTGAAAGCCGCGCGGCCCGCATCAGCGAAATCATTCAAGGCATTAGTGTGCTTGAACACAATCCGCTGATTGGCCGGCCCGCACCCGGGGAAATGAACGAGCTTGTGATTGGCCGCGATTCACATGGATACGTCGCGCTTTATCGCTACGTCGCCGCAATCGACACGGTGTTTGTGTTGGCCATTCGTGGCCAGCAGGAGGCGGGGTATGCGCGGGGGTAGAGAAATGCGGGAATGGCGTGCGTTGCACATTTAATCAATTGTTTTAATCGCCGCGCAGCGCAGACTGCATTGATGCTTGTAGGTCATCCACATCATCGATCAATTTGCCGAATTGTTCGCCGAATGGCGTCAGGCGATATTCCACCCGTGGTGGCACCTCGGCAAACGTTTCCTTCGCGAGTATGCCAAAGCGCACTAGTTTCAACAGCCGTTCGTTCAGGACTTTTCCGCTTAAGCCCTCTATGGCGTGCTCCATTTCGCCGGGGCGGCGCACCCCGCTTCGAACCAGGCTAAGCACGGTCAACGACCATTTGCAGCCGACGATACTCTCGACCATCTGATGTACGCTTGTTTTTTCCATACCGAAAAAGTATCGCAAAAAAATAAATCATTTGTGATCAACAAGGGACACCAAAAAGTGCCCACCCCACGGTTTTGTGCCTGCTTGAGTGCCTGCCATCGTGCGACGTACAGTGCCCGTGTTGTCTTCCCATAATATGCGAAAGGAACTTCACATGCGCTCAACTATTTCCAGGGCAATTCGCGGCACCACGATGTTCGCTACCATGGCCGTCATCGCCATCGGTGCCGTCAGCACCGGCAGCGCGCAGACCGCCGCAGTGCCATATCCGGAGGGCTACCGCGATTGGCACCACGTAAAGTCGATGATCATCAATCCGGGTCACGGGCTCTACGACGCGTTCGGCGGTATCCATCATCTGTATGCCAACAAGGCCGCCATGCAAGGCTATAAGAGTGGCAAATGGCCGGATGGCGCGGTGATTGTGTTTGATTTGCTCGATACCAAGTCGGCGGATAATGCGGTTTCCGAGGGCAATCGCAAGGTGGTCGGCGTGATGCATCGAGATGCAAAAAAATACGCCGCAACAGGTGGCTGGGGCTATGAGGGCTTTAAAGCCAACAGCAAAACCGAGCGCGCCGTTGGTGCCACTGCCGCGACCGCGTGCCACCAATGCCATATCGCACAAAAGGATGCCGGATACGTCTTCAGCAAATGGCGCCCTTGACTAAACCATCACCAGATCTGGCCCCGCCACTGGTTGTCTCGCAGTGGTTCAACACCAAACAAGCCATCACGCTGGATCAACTGCGCGGCAAGGTTGTGCTGATTGATGTGTTCCAGATGTTGTGCCCCGGCTGCGTGATGCAATCCATGCCGCAGGCGGTGCGATTGTGGCACCACTATCGCGCCAGCCCGGCCGCCGATGACGTGGTGATACTAGGGCTGCACTCGGTATTCGAACATCACGCGGTGATGGGCCCATCAGCGTTGGCCGTGTATCTCTATGAGTTTCGCATTCCATTCCCGGTCGGGGTCGATTGCCCGGCCGCATCCGGCCCACTGCCACGAACCATGCAGGCCTATGGCATGCAGGGAACGCCGACCATGTTATTGATCGACCGACAGGGCAGACTGCGGCGGCAGCATTTTGGTGTTGAGCCGGACGACGAAGTGTTGCAACGCATTGAGCGGCTGGCTGACGAGACGTAATCGGCGGCGACTAAATGAGCGCGATCATTCAGCGGCTTGACTCACTCTTCCCCTTCAACTTGGCAAACGCCTCTGCCATCGCATTTCCGCCTTGTGCAGGCGCGGATTTCAAACCCGCCATCTGGCGTGCCGTTTGCGATGGTTTTGCCTGAAAACTCCCGCCGCTGCTAGGGTTTGAATTTCTGTTTGGTGTGTCGTTCAGCCGCATGGTCAGCGCCACGCGTTGGCGTTTGATGTCGATCTCGAGCACTTTGACTTTCACCACCTGCCCGGCTTTGACCACCTCGTGTGCGTCTTTGACAAATTTTTCGGCGAGTGCCGAGATATGGATCAGGCCATCCTGATGCACACCGATATCAACAAACGCGCCAAACGCGGCGACGTTGGTGATCACGCCTTCGAGAATCATGCCAGGGGCAAGGTCGTTTAAGGATTCAACCCCATCCTGAAACGTGGCGGTGGTGAATTCGGGGCGCGGGTCGCGTCCGGGTTTTTCGAGTTCTTTCAAAATATCCGTGACCGTCGGCAGGCCGAATTTTTCATCGACATACTTTTCCGCGCTGAGCGACTTCAACAACTTGGTTTCGCCCATGATGGTTTTAACGTCTTTCTGGATATCGGCCAGGATGCGTTCAACCAACGGGTAGGCCTCCGGGTGAACCGATGAACCATCGAGTGGATTGCTGCCATTGGGAATACGCAAAAAGCCGGCCGCTTGTTCAAACGCCTTGTCGCCCAAGCGCGGCACCTTCTTCAAACTTTCGCGGGTGGCAAACGCGCCATGGGTATTGCGATGATTCACAATATTCGCGGCGACCGATGAACTCAACCCCGACACCCGCGCGAGCAATGCCGCCGAAGCGGTGTTGACGTCCACCCCTACCGCGTTCACACAGTCTTCCACCACGGCGTCAAGTGAACGGGCGAGCTGTGATTGGTTGAGGTCGTGTTGATATTGCCCCACGCCGATGGATTTTGGGTCGATCTTCACCAGCTCGGCGAGCGGGTCTTGCAAACGGCGCGCAATCGAGACCGCGCCGCGCAGCGAGACATCGAGATCGGGTAATTCTTTTGAGGCAAATTCAGAAGCGGAATAAACCGACGCGCCCGCTTCGGACACCACAATCTTGGTGATTTTTTTAGTGGGCGAAACCTTAAGCATATTTTTGATCAAGTCCGCGGCGAGTTTGTCGGTCTCGCGTGATGCGGTACCGTTGCCGATCGAAATCAAATCGACATTGTGTTTCATCGCCAGCGCACCCAACACGGCGAGCGCGCCGTCCCAATCGCGACGTGGTTCGTGTGGGTAGATGGTGGCGGTATCGACCACCTGACCAGTGTGGTCCACCACCGCGACTTTCACCCCGGTGCGGATGCCGGGGTCGAGGCCCATGGTGGCGCGCGGGCCGGCCGGGGCGGCGAGCAACAGATCTTTCAGGTTGCGCGCAAACACGTTGATCGCTTCGATCTCGGCGCGTTCACGCAACGCCGACATCAGTTCGGTCTCAAGATGCATCGAGAGTTTGATGCGCCAGGTCCAGCGCACCACTTCACACAGCCACTTGTCAGCGGCGCGCGCTTTGTTTGCGAACTTGTTGATGCCGGCAACCATCTCCTCAACCGGATTAAACGCCGCGTTCCACGCCGGTTTTTCTTCTTCGGAATCCAAGCGCAGCATCACCGTCAACACGCCTTCGTTGCGCCCCCGAAAAAGTGCCAGCGCACGGTGTGACGGAATGGTCTTGATGGTTTCGCTGTAGGAAAAGTAGTCGGCAAACTTGGCGCCCTTGTCGTCCTGCCCTTCAACCAATTTGGATTCGACCACGCCGTGTGCCAGCAAATAGTCACGCACGCGTCCCACCAGCGCCGCGTCTTCGGAAAAGCGCTCCATCAATATTTGTTTGGCGCCTTCGAGCGCAGCCTTGATATCCGGCACCACGGTATCTTTTTCGGCGGTCTTGGGTTCTGCTGACAAATACTTTTCCGCTTCGACTTCCGGCGTCAACGTTGGATCAGCCAACAGCGCATCCGCCAGCGGCCCCAGACCGGCTTCACGCGCGATCATTGCCTTGGTGCGGCGCTTCTGTTTATACGGCAGGTACAAATCCTCAAGCGTGGTTTTGTCTTCGGCGTTGGTGATGGCGGCCTTCAACACATCGGTCATCTTGCCCTGTGATTCGATGTTCTCCAGAATCGCCGCACGCCGGTCTTCGAGTTCACGCAAGTAACGCAACCGCTCTTCGAGCAGGCGCAGTTGGATATCATCCAGCCCGCCGGTGGCTTCTTTGCGATAACGCGAAATAAATGGCACCGTGGCGCCTTCATCGAGCAGCGCAATCGCAGCTGCGATCTGGTTGGGGTGGGCGGAAACTTCAAGGGCAAGGCGGGATTGAATCGACGGGAGCATGAAAGATCTGAGGGGTTAGGGGAAATGATGCTGTCGTAAGTATGTCTCCCCGGCGCAGGCCGGGGTCCAATTTGAGCAGCCAATCTACTTCAACCAAAATTGGGCCCCGGCCTGCGCCGGGGAAGCAAGGTTGAGAGGGCGGATTTTACGGCAAAGCCCGACCGACAAACCAAGTGGTGG
>JANMNT010000028.1:0-16045 GCA_031368465.1 Burkholderiales bacterium | reverse complement strand
GGGGCAGCCGGCATCGGTGCCGGTGCCGCCGTCTGCGCTGCTGCTGGCGGCGGTGCTGCCGGCGTCGGTGCTGCCGGCGGACTTAGAGGTCGCATATTGGTCTGTGTGTCGGACAGATTCGCTGCCGCTGCTACCGGCATTGCCGGTGCTGCGGCCGGCGCCGCTGGCGCCGGGGGCGCTGCGGCCGGCTTGCGGATGATCATGGTCCGTTCAAAGTCGGCGGCGGCGGTTTGCACGGGCGTATCGTTAAAGTACTTCAGCTTGTGTTTGCCGATTTCGATGACGTCATTGTTTTGCAAAAAGTGCTTTTTGATCGGTTTGCCGTTGACCAGCGTGCCATTGGTCGAATTTAAATCTTCGATAAACGAATCGTTCAGGATGGTGATAATCGCGGCGTGTTCGCCTGAGACTGCCAGGTTATCCACTTGAATATCGTTATGTGGCTTTCGTCCCAGGGTGGTTCGCTCCTTTGCAAGCGAAATCTCCTTTAGAACTGTCCCGTCGACACTCAAAATCAGTTTTGCCATGATCGTAACCTTAGTAAAAATCGTTGCGTATGTGCGGCTTCAAGACGAGAAATCAGCGTCATAAAACGCTAGCTAAACAGAGCCTTGAATTTTGCCCAAAAACCGCGCTGCACCGGAAAACCATTCAATACCTTAATCAACATCACCGACACGTTGTCGCGTCCACCCGCATCATTTGCCGCCTGCACCAATTGCTGCGCCGTCAAATCAAGATTACTGCGCAGGGCGATCAATGTCATTTGAATTTCTTCATCCTCAATCATGTCGTTCAGGCCGTCTGAACACAGCAGGTAAATATCGCCTTCGGACACTTCGTACGTATGAATTTCGGTCTCAACTTCAGGATCGATACCGAGCGCCCTGGTCACCAGATTTTTGTTGTGCGACGAACGTGCATCCTCTTTGGTTATCAAGCCCGAATCAATCTGCTCCTGAAGCAATGAATGATCTCTCGTAATCTGCTCTAGTGCGTCGTTTCGCATCCGGTAAAGCCGCGAATCCCCGATGTGCCCGACTGTCAGAAAATTATCATAGAACAGGCACGTAACCAGGGTAGTACCCATCCCCGCACACTGGGGATCCTTCTGCGCCGCATCAAAAATCGCCCGGTTTGCAACCGACACTTGTTGCGCCATTACTTCCTGCGAAAAGCGCGACGCGCCTTCACGATCCAACTTGTCTAGATTTTCCCGCGTCCAAACCTGCGCCAGGCCGGATGCGATCAGCGATGTCGCCATTCCACTCGCAACTTCACCCGCGTTGTATCCACCCATGCCGTCTGCCAGCACAACAACGCCGAGATCCGGTCTGGACTCGACGCAATCTTCGTTGTGACCACGCACCCGACCCGGGTCGGTCAAACTAATTATTTGCAATGCATTTGCCAGCGCCACTGTGCCCCCCGACGCATTTCTTGTTAGATGCGCATTCCCGCCGCGCACACCCGTTTTCTATTTTTCTAGACCATTGCATTTCTTGCTGAACTTGAATGCCTCATTTTGCCCATATTCGTCATCGCAATGACATCAATAACCAAATTCCGTAAACCGGTTTTTTTGGGCTAAACGCTTTCAATAATAATAGCTTAAAAATGTTTTTTAATAAACAATTCGGGAAGCATCTCTATGTAATTGATTTAATGAGGAAAAAAGTATTTTCTTAGTTGTTTTTTCGGATTCATACTGCTTGAACACAAAAATTCGTCGAATTTTTCTGAATTTTTCGGTATTTGACCGATAGGCGCCCGCAATTCTTCGCGACCTCCCGTCGCGATTTCCCTGCTTTCCAGAACGCACGCATTGGCGACCCGACAAACTTGGCGCCGCCACACGCTCGAGCGACAACAATTTAGTCCAGAGACCGCTGGCGGGTGCTAACAATGAACGTCCTGAAAACGTCATTGTATTCAGCGCCCTGATTCACAAGCGCTTTGCTCATCAGTCCATGATCTACCATAGCGTCTGGCAGCATATTGCGTTCTAATGGTGGCCTAATAAATTTTTATAACATGAGGAGACTGGCGATGGATCGTCCGGCCTTTTTGCAAAACGATATCGACCCACAGGAAACCCGTGAGTGGCTGGACGCACTAGATGCCGTTCTCGAAGCCGAAGGTCCCGAGCGTGCGCACTTTCTGTTGGAATCGCTGGTCGACAAGGCCAGACGTTCGGGTACCAACCTGCCCTACACGCCCACCACCGCCTACATCAACACCATTCCGCCGCACGCAGAAGACTTGCTGCCCGGCGATCAGGAAATGGAACACCGCATCCGTTCGTTGATCCGCTGGAATGCTGTTGCAACCGTGCTGCGAGCAAACAAAGAGTCGTCGGAACTGGGCGGGCATATCGCCAGTTTCCAATCGGCCGCAACGCTTTACGACGTTGGATTTGACCACTTCTGGCACGCGCCATCAAAGGCGCATGGTGGCGACATGATTTTTATGCAGGGTCACTCCGCACCGGGCGTTTATGCGCGCGCTTTTCTGGAAGGTCGCATCACCGAAGAGCAAATGGAAAACTTCCGTCGCGAAGTCGACGGCGACGGCATTTCCTCTTATCCTCACCCGTGGTTGATGCCGGATTTTTGGCAATTTGCAACAGTATCGATGGGTCTTGGCCCGCTGCAGGCGATCTACCAGGCACGTTTTATGAAATACCTGCACAACCGTGGCATCGTTAACACCGAAGGTCGCAAGGTCTGGGCATTCATGGGTGACGGCGAAATGGACGAGCCCGAATCGCTCGGTGCGATTTCACTCGCTGCGCGCGAAGGTCTCGACAATTTGATTTTTGTCGTCAACTGTAACTTGCAACGCCTCGACGGCCCGGTGCGCGGCAACGGCAAAATCATCCAGGAACTCGAGAGCGATTTTCGTGGTGCCGGTTGGAACGTATTAAAAGTCATTTGGGGTCGCTACTGGGACCCATTGCTCGCCAAGGACAATGATGGCTTGCTCAAATCGCGCATGATGGAGGCGGTCGACGGCGAGTACCAAAACTACAAGGCGCGTGACGGGGCCTATGTTCGCAAAGAGTTTTTTGGCAAATATCCGGAACTTGAAAAGATGGTTTCGTCGATGTCCGATGAGGACATCTGGCGTTTGAACCGCGGCGGTCATGACCCGTACAAGGTTTATGCCGCCTACTCCGCCGCCGTCAAGCATCAAGGACAGCCGACCATCATTTTGGCCAAGACCGTCAAGGGTTACGGCATGGGCAAAGCCGGCGAAGGCCAAAATATTACCCATCAGCAAAAGAAGATGGATCTGGCCTCACTCAAACAATTCCGTGATCGTTTCAGTATCCCGGTGGCGGACGACGTGATTGCCGATGTGCCGTTTTACAAACCACCGGAAAATTCGCCGGAAATCCTGTACCTCAAAGCGGCGCGCGAAAAACTGGGTGGTTCACTGCCGGTGCGCTTTCCGAACATTCCGGCGTTGAAGATTCCGGATTTGTCGATTTTCGACGCATTACTGAAGTCAACCGAAGAACGCGAGATTTCCACGACCATGGCGTTTGTGCGCGCGTTCACCGCGTTGATCCGCGACAAAGAACTCGGCCCGCGCCTGGTGCCGATTGTCGCCGATGAATCCCGCACCTTTGGTATGGAAGGCCTGTTCCGCCAATTGGGAATTTATTCTTCAGTCGGACAACTGTATGAGCCAGTCGATTCAGGCGAACTGATGTTCTATAAAGAAGACAAGGCCGGCCAAATTCTGCAGGAAGGCATCAATGAAGCCGGCGCATTCTGCTCGTGGATGGCAGCCGGTACCAGTTACGCCAATCACGGCCAGCACATGATTCCATTCTTCATTTTTTATTCGATGTTTGGTTTCCAGCGGGTGGGCGATCTCGCGTGGGCGGCCGGCGACATGCAGGCGCGTGGTTTCCTGCTCGGCGGAACATCCGGCCGCACCACACTCAATGGCGAAGGCTTGCAACACGAAGACGGCCACTCACATTTGATGTCGGCAACCATTCCAAATTGCATTTCTTATGATCCGACATTCAGCTATGAGCTGGCGGTGATCATGCACGATGGCTTGAAGCGCATGTACGAGAAGATGGAACACATCTACTACTACATCACGGTCATGAATGAGAACTACAGCCACCCGGCCATGCCGGACGGCGCAAATGACAGCATCATCAAGGGCATGTACCTGTTCCGCGAATCCAAAGAGACCAAAAAGCCGCGCGTACAACTGATGGGGTCGGGTACGATTTTGCGCGAGGTGATTGCCGCCGCCGAATTACTTGAACTCGATTGGGGCGTGGTCTCGGATATCTGGAGTTGCACCTCGTTCACCGAACTGCGGCGTGACGGCATGGCAGTTGAACGTCACAACCTGTTGAACCCCGAGGCAACACCAAAAGTCTCACACGTGGCACAACTTCTAAAGGGCCGCAAAGGCCCGGCGATTGCCTCCACGGATTACATGCGTGCATTTGCCGATCAAATCCGGCCGTATATCAATGACCGCAAATTCACGGTATTGGGTACTGACGGTTTTGGTCGCTCCGATACCCGCAAGCAGTTGCGCAAGTTCTTTGAGGTGAACCGCTATTACGTGGTTGTGGCATCGTTGAAGGCCCTTGCCGACGAGGGTCAGGTGCCATTGAAGTTGGTGAGTGATGCGATCAAAAAGTACGGCATTGATGCATCCAAGCCCGCGCCATGGACGGTTTAGCGGGCGGACCCTGCGGGTCGCAACCGGCCCGCAAAACGTTTTTGCAGCCGTCATCAACAACCCGCCGCGGCGCCAAATTCGTCGCGGCAACCAAACAAAAAACGCTTGAGGAGAGATTGCGTGGCTAATCTCGTAGAAGTGAAGGTTCCCGATATTGGCGATTTCAAGGACATCCCCATCATTGAAATTTTGGTCAAGGTCGGCGACTCGGTTAAAAAAGAGGATTCCCTGGTCTCGTTGGAAAGCGACAAGGCGACCATGGAAGTGCCCTCGTCGGTCAATGGTGTGATCCGGGAAATCAAAGTCGCGCTGGGTGACAAGGTCTCCGAAGGTGCCGTGGTGGTGATTGTTGACGCGGCCGATGCGGTCGCCGCGCCTGCTGCTGCGCCGACTGCCCAAGCCAGCGTCCCCGCCCCGACACCCGCGGTCGCACCGGTGCGTGCACCAGAACCGGTCGCCGCCAAAACTGTTGCGCCGGTCGCGGCGGCTGTTTCCGGTGGCACAGGCAACGTACCGGCTAGCGTGCACGCCTCGCCATCGATTCGCAAGCTCGCGCGTGAATTCGGCGTCGATCTCGGCAAGGTCAAAGGCACCGGTAACAAAGGTCGCATTTCTGAAGAGGATGTGAAGGGCTTTGTCAAAACCGAACTCGCCAAGCCAAAGTCCGGCGGTGCGGGCGGAAGTTTTGCGTTCCCGGAAATGCCGCACGTTGATTTCACCAAGTTTGGTGAAATTGAAACGCGCGCGCTGTCGCGCATTAAAAAGCTCTCTGGCAACAATCTTGCCCGCAACTGGGTGATGATCCCGCACGTCACGCAGCAAGATGATGCGGACATCACCGACGTGGAAGCATTTCGCGTCAAGACCAATGAAGAAATTGCCAAGTCGGGTGTCAAGGTGACGATGCTCGCGTTTCTCATCAAGGCGAGTGTCGCTGCGTTGAAAAAGTTCCCCGAGTTCAATGCATCGCTCGAACCCGGTGGCGAAAACCTGATCCTCAAAAAGTACTACAACATCGGTTTTGCCGCTGACACACCAAACGGTCTGGTGGTGCCGGTGATCCGCAACGCGGATCAAAAATCGGTGATCGAAATTGCCAAAGAATCATCCGAACTTGCACTCAAAGCGCGCGAAGGCAAACTCTCACCCGCCGAAATGTCTGGCGGATGTTTCTCGATTTCATCACTCGGCGGGATTGGCGGGTCGTATTTCACGCCGATCATCAACGCGCCCGAAGTTGCGATTCTTGGTGTATCGAAGTCGGCGATGAAACCGGTATGGAACGGCAAAGAGTTTGTGCCGCGACTGATCCTGCCGATGTCGCTGTCCTATGATCATCGCGTGGTTGATGGTGCGTCTGGTGCGCGCTTCACCACATATCTTGCGGCGGTCATGGGCGATATTCGCCGGTTGGTACTCTAGGAGCCCGCATGTCAAACCTGATCGACGTCAAGGTCCCCGACATCGGCGACTTCAAAGATATTCCCGTGATCGAAATCCTGGTCAAACCGGGCGACACCGTCAAAAAAGAAGACTCACTGGTTTCGCTTGAGAGTGACAAGGCAACCATGGAGGTGCCGTCGACCCATTCCGGCGTGGTCAAGGAAATCAAGGTAAAGATCGGAGACAAGGTGTCAGAAGGCGCCCTTGTCGTGGTACTTGAGGCGACAGAATCAACCGCGGTCCCAAAGGCAGCAACAGCGGCCGCACCCGCAGCAATGGCCAAACCAGCCGCCGCTTCTGCCACACCCGCTGCGCCACCCGTCCCCGCCCCGGTTGCCGGCAGCTATAAGGGCAGCGTCGACTTCACCTGCGAAATGCTGGTGCTGGGCGCCGGTCCCGGCGGATACTCGGCCGCGTTTCGCGCCGCCGATCTTGGCATGAAGACCATGATGGTTGAACGGTATGCCCAACTCGGCGGCGTCTGTCTGAATGTCGGCTGCATTCCGTCCAAGGCGCTCTTGCACGTTGCCGCCATCGCCGATGAGGCCTCGGCGCTCGCGGCACATGGCATTACCTTCGGCAAACCACAAATTGACCTCGACAAATTGCGCGGCTGGAAAGAAAAAGTTGTCGGCAAACTGACCGGCGGACTCGCCGGCATGGCAAAAATGCGCAAGGTTGACGTGGTGCGCGGCGTCGGCCAGTTCCTCGACGCCAATCACATGGTGGTCGAACTCACCACCGGCGACGGTCAACAGAAGACCGGCGAGAAAAAAGTCATTCGTTTTGAAAAAGCCATCATCGCCGCCGGTTCGCAGGTTGTTCGGTTGCCGTTTATTCCGGATGATCCACGCATCGTCGATTCAACCGGTGCATTGGCGCTGAATGAAATTCCGAAAAAAATGTTGGTCATCGGTGGTGGCATCATCGGCCTCGAAATGGGTACCGTCTATTCGACCCTCGGCGCAAGGCTTGATGTGGTTGAGATGATGGACGGCCTGATGCAGGGCGCCGACCGCGACCTGGTCAAGGTCTGGCAAAAATTCAACGAAAAACGTTTTGACAACATCATGCTCAAGACCAAAACCGTCGCTGTGGAGGCCAAGCCGGATGGCATCTACGTCACGTTTGAAACGAGTGATGGCAAGAAACAGGATCCGGTGCGCTACGACATGGCGTTGATGAGTGTCGGCAGGTCACCGAACGGGAAAAAGATCAGCGCCGACAAAGCGGGGGTCCATGTCACCGAGCGCGGCTTTATCGAGGTCGACAAACAAATGCGCACCAACGTGCAGCATATCTTTGCCATCGGCGATGTCGTGGGCCAACCGATGCTGGCACACAAGGCCGTTCACGAGGGGCATGTCGCGGCGGAAGCGGCAGCCGGCCAAAAGTCGTTTTTTGACGCACGTGTCATTCCGAGCGTCGCCTATACCGACCCTGAAGTTGCATGGGTGGGCGAGACCGAAGACAGTTGCAAGGCGAAGGGCATCAAATTCGGCAAGAGTGTATTTCCGTGGGCCGCATCCGGCCGGGCGATTGCCAACGGCCGTGATGAAGGCTTCACCAAACTGATTGTCGATAGCGAAACCCATCGTGTCATCGGTGGTGGCATTGTCGGCACCCACGCAGGTGATTTGATCGGTGAAATTGCGCTTGCCATCGAAATGGGCTGCGACCCGACTGACATCGGCAAGACCATTCACCCGCATCCGACACTTGGTGAGTCCATCGGCATGTCGGCGGAAATGTATGAAGGTGTCTGCACCGATCTGCCACCGCAAAAAAAGCCTGCATAATTGCGCCGACCAACTCATTGGCAAAGTTGTTTACTGGCGGTCGTTTTCAGCCATAAATGCTTGAAAATAGCCGCCGAATAACGACTTTTGAATTGAATATGATCCGGATTTTTCGTTTGACCGGCGCGGGCATCATCGTTGCGATTTGGGTGCTTTCGCTGTTGCCGTTAAACCAAATGATGGTGCCGGGTGGCGATAAACTGCATCACTTCATCGCCTACGGCAGTTTGATGCTGGTTTGGGCGCTCGCCACGCCCCGGCATTCAATGCGACAACATGCGTTGATGGCGGGCGGCTTTATGGCCATGGGTCTGGCGGTCGAATGCGCACAGGGTCTGACCCCGTATCGTTTTTTTGAATGGGCCGATGCACTGGCAAATGCGCTCGGTGTGATGGGCGGTTGGGTGCTGGCGATGTTTGCATCACGCATGCCGATTTTTCAAAAGGTCAAATGACGACACAACTTGATCACATCGTGGTCGGTTGCGCTGACCTTGCCCGTGGTGCCGCGTGGCTGGAACGGTTTCTCGGCGTCACCCTCAGCCCGGTTGGCGAACATTTGCTAATGGGCACACACAACCGCCTGCTCTCGCTCGGACCAGACTGTTATTTGGAATTGGTCGCGATTGATCCGACCGCCTCAAAACCCGATCAGCAACGTTGGTTTGGACTCGACACCACCGACGTCCAGGAGCGCATTGCACAGCGCCCGCGCCTGATCGGCTGGGTGGCGCGCACCGATGACATTGATGCATTGACCGATGCGACCGGCGGCACCCTGGGTCATGTCCATTCAATGTCGCGCGGCGACTTTAATTGGCGCATCAGCATTCCGGATGACGGCTTTCCGATCGAAGGTGGTCTGATTCCAAACCTCATCCAGTGGGATGTGCCGTTTCATCCATGCGCACGGTTGCCGGATCAGGGCTGCCGGTTTACCTGGATGGAAGCCGCGCACCCGAACCCGGCCAAGGTGCAATATCTGCTCGCCGAGCTGGGACTGGAAAAGTCACTGGTACTGACCGGTTCCCCCCCCTACGCCGGCATGACCATGTGTGTGTATATTCAAACGCCATCCGGCACAAAAACGCTGATGAGTTGAAATCGTCGAATACATTAATATCCAACTATGTTAAAAATACTCAAAATTGCCGGGCTGTCACTGCTTGGTATCGCACTGGTAATCACATCGGTCATTGGTATCGAATATATAGGGGGACAACCCATGGGACTTTTTTCAGGAAAACGACCGGACGGACTCGGTTTCACCAGCGGCCAATTCAAGCCGCCGTCGTGGAAACCAAACACCGTTTCATCAACCGTTGCCAAAGACGACAGCCATTACATCGCCCCGATCGCCTTTACCGGCGATGCCGCGTCGGCGTGGAAAAAATTGCTGGAAAATGTCGCCGCCAATTCCCGCGCGCGCATCGTGACAAAAGATCCCTCTTATTTGTATGCTGAATTCAAGAGTGCCGGCATGGGTTTCATCGACGACGTTGAATTTGCACTCGATGCCAACGCCAACGTGATCCATGTGCGTTCCGGATCGAGACTTGGGGTGCGGGATTTTGACGTCAATCGCAAACGCGTTGAGGCCGTCCGCGCGTTGTTTTCAAAGACCTGACCAGTCTGACTTCAGTCAGGCGTACGCGCGACATTCATCACCATGGCGAGCATGGCGTAATAGCCGCACAGCGCCGTCAGATTCACCACGCCGGCTTCGCCAAAATGTTCGAGGGCGCTTGCATAGGTCGGGTCGGCAACGTGATGTTGGGTGAGTAATGCACGACAAAAGTCATAAACCACCTGCTGCCCGCCATCGAGTGACGGGGGGTTTTCGCCCCGGCCGATCGCATCGGCATCCGCGGCATTGACACCGGCACCGAGCGCGATCGGGTAGTGGATATTCCACTCGACCGGCTGTCCCCAATATTGCGCAACAATGAGAATGGCGAGCTCGGTCAATCGTTTGTCGAGTCCGGTGTTGTAACGCAGAAATTCACCGGTACGCTGGACACGGGTCATCAGTTCGGGACTGTACAACAACGGTTTGAACGGGCCGATCACCCCGCCGCGCGGCCCCGCAACCAATTCGGCCGCGGCGTCGCGCTGTGACGCCGTCCAGCCGGCGCGATCAGGCAACGGTAGCCGCTCATTGCCGTCAAACGCCGGCTTGATCATTCGCCTGCCTTGATCTTGTTATCGCGAATCACCTTCCCCCAGCGTTCAATTTCACCGTCAACAAATTTTGCCAATTCGTCCGGCTTTGACGCCACAATTTCCATGCCTTGCGCGGTCAAGCGATCGCGCACCGCGGGATCGGCCAATACCTTGGCCAACGCGGCATTCATCGCAGTAACAATATTTGCCGGCGTCTTGGCCGGCGCAAAAACGCCCCACCACGCGACCGATTCATATCCCGGGAAACCCTGTTCGGCGACTGTTTTGACGTCCGGATACTTGGCGATGCGTTTAGCCGACGTAACGGCAAGCGGCACCAGATTTTTTCCGTCGACCTGCGGGCTGATCAAAAATACCGTGCCGGCAATCAGCGGCACATGTCCGGCAACGGCATCCTGCAGTGCCGGGCCGCCGCCTTTGTATGGCACGTGGGTCAGGTCAAATCCGCCCTGATTTTGCAACTGGGTCAGGGCAAGATGCGCCAGACTGCCCGAACCGATACTGGCAAAACCGAATTTGCCGGGGTCTTTTTTGGACGCGGCAATCACCTCGGTAAAACTCTTGAAGCCACTCTTGGGGTGCGCCGCAATCATCATCGCCGACTTCGAGATCAACATCACCGGAACAAGATCACGTTTGGTGTCAAACGACATATTGGGGATCAAGCTCGGGTTGACCGCGTGTGTGTCAAACACCACCGCAAAGGTATAACCGTCCGGATCAGATTTTGCGACTGAGGCGGTACCGATGGAGCCCGATGCGCCACCCTTGTTATCGACGATAACCGGCTGGCCGAGTGCGGCCTGCAGCGGATTCGACAAGATGCGCGCAACCTGATCAACCGACCCGCCTGGTGGAAATACGGCGACAAGCTTGATTGGTTTTGCCGGCCACACCTGTGCCGCCACCGGTACCGCGCCGAACAGACTGGTCAATGCCAGCGAAACGATGGTGATGAGTAAAACATGGAAGACGGATTGTGACGAAATTTTCATATTGCCCCCGTTGAATGTAAGCCCAAATCTACAGGCAAACAGGCAATGACAAAATGCGCCAAATCAATCACTGACAGGCGGCGAGAGCCTAAGGCAGCAACGCCGGCACCACCATCGCCAACGCCACCAGCGTCGAAATACGGTCGGCATTAAAGAACTGCTTTGGCTCGGCTTCCGCATCAATGATGCCGATGATGGTGCCGGCTTCGTCAAAAATCGGCAGGCACGCCTCGGACTGGACCTTGTCATCACAGACATAGAAGCCGCCGCCTTCTGCGGTATAGGCGGCAACGTCGTCGATCACCCTTGCCGACCCCTCGAGGCCAACCGTGCTGTTGGTGCTGCCTAGTGCAAATTCCGGGGTCAACGGAAATTCCGCCCGCGATGGCCGGCCGCGGTAGGCGAGCTTGACCAACACACGCTGCCCCACGCCACCGCCGCGCGCCTGATAAACACCCAGCCAGTCGGCGCCGGACATTTGTGTGGCGTGCTCAACCGCCTGATTGAGCAACAATAACTTGCGTGTATTGGCTTCACTGCGACCGCCGAGTACTGCCGCAAGATCATAGGGGGTCGGCGACATCTCGTCGATCAGGGAACACGCGCCATCGTCGCCCAACATCGGCACTTGATAGGTGTACAGGGTATCGAGATGAAAGTCTGGCGGCAGCTCACCCATCGCCGCCATGATGGCGTGGATATTTTTGACAATGACCGGCGTATGAACCAGATAACGGTCGAGGTCTGCACGGACCAGATAGGTCTGGATGCGTGTGGTGGTGTCTTGGGAGGTCATTTTTCGGAAAACGCCAGTGCTTGTTCAATGTCGTCAATCAGATCCTGCGTATCCTCAATACCAACCGAGAGTCGCAACAAATCACGCGGTGCCGGTGTGCCTTCTCCCTCCACGCTGGCGCGATGCTCGATCAAACTCTCGACGCCACCCAGCGAGGTGGCGCGTTTCCAAATTTGCGTGTGCGCCGCGAGCGTGATGGCGGCGGCTTCGCCAAGCCTGATGCGGATTGACATCATGCCGCCGAATCCTCCGTGCATCTGTTTTGCGGCGACTGCGTGGCCGACAAACCCCGGCAAGCCGGGATACAGCACCTCGGCAACCAGCGGATGCTTTGCAAAGTGTTCCGCAATTGTTTGTGCGCTGACACAAGCCGTAAGCACGCGCGGGAACAGGGTACGCATGCCACGCGTCAACAGCCACGCCTCAAACGGACCGGCAATGCCGCCGATTTGCGCACGTACACTCTTGATGCGCTGCCACGTTTCAGAGTCACTTGCAACGGTGAGTGTGCCGGCAACCACGTCGGAATGGCCGTTAAGGTATTTGGTCGCGGCGTGCATGACAATATCCGCGCCGTGTTCAATCGGCCGCGTCAGCACCGGTGTCGCACAGGTAGAGTCAACCGCCACCAGCGCCCCGACCGCATGCGCGATTTCGCAGGTCGCGGCAATATCGGTGATGCTCCAAATTGGATTCGCCGGGGTCTCGACCCAAATCAGCTTGGTCTTGCCCGGTTGAATGGCGGCGCGAACCGCATCAAGATCGGTGGCATCGACAAATTCCACCTGCAGCCCCCACCGAACCGCAAACGTTTTTAGCCAGTTACGCAGCGACCAGTACATCACATTTGGTGCAATGACATGGTCGCCCGGATTCAGTGATTGAAAAACTGCCGTTGCCGCCGCCATGCCGGATGCAAACAGCCGTGTCTCATAGCCGCCTTCGAGCGCATTCAGGACGGCTTCCGCCTGCTCAAAGGTCGGATTGTTGTCGCGTGCGTAAATGCGCCCGTTACGATACTGATTGTCGTCGTCGCGGATATAAGTCGTCGAGGTGTGGATTTGACCGACAATTTCTTTGGTATGGTCGTCAATCCAGCCGAGCGCCTGTGCGGCAATCGTCTCTGGTTTTTGATTTTTCATGTTGTTTGTCTGGTTGGCAAAACGATCGGCGGGCGTTCAATAAATGTCACTTCCAAGCCGCGTGATTTCATCCAGGCGGCCACTGCAAATCCGGTCGCGCGTGGCCACGGCCGCAATTCATGTGGCTGGTAACGTTTGACTTCAAGCAGCTCGGGTGACAGCCGCACCTCGCCCGTACACTTTGCGAAATAACACAGCATGACTTCATTTTTGCGCTCAAAAATATAATTGCCGATGATTTCGATTTCGGTCACATCGAGATTGGTTTCTTCCTTGACCTCGCGCGCGACGCCCTTGAGCGGATCTTCGTTTTTTTCAAGATAACCTGTGACCAGCGCAAAAAAACCCTCCGGCCAACCGGCGCCGCGTGCCAGCAATATATCGCCGTCATGTTCGATCAACACGCCCACCGCCGGGGTTGGATTCTGATAGTGAATGAAGCCGCAAACGTCATCCGGGCACGCGCGCCGGGGCGTTTCACCACCATCTTCGACAAACGTGCGTTCAGCGAGCGGCTTGGCGCAGCGCGGGCAGTACAAAAATTCAGCAATCACAGCATCAACTAATCTGGATAGTTTTGCGGGAAAAAACGCCGCTCGATCAATTCGATCAGGATATGAATTACCTTGATGTGCAGTTCCTGGACACGGTCGGCATAACCACTGGTGCCGGGCGTCATCACATCAACGTTCGCCAGCTTACCGAGGGCACTGTCCGGCTTGCCGGTGAGTGACACGACATGAATACCGTTGGCTTTGGCATATTCGGCAGCCTTGATAACATTGCCGCTTTTGCCGCTGGTGCTAATGCCGAGCAAAACATCACCAGCGCGTGCATGCGCCTCGAGATAGCGGGAAAAAATAAAATCGTAGCCGTAATCATTACCCACGCAGGAAATATGCGAAGGGTCGCTGATCGAAACCGCCGACAGCGCCTTGCGGTCGTCACGATAACGACCCGACAACTCTTCGGCAAAATGCATCGCATCACACATACTGCCGCCGTTGCCACAGGAAAATACCCGTCCGCCATTGTCGAGTGACTGCCCCATCAACTCCGCCGCCGCCGCGATGTTGGCTAATGCGGCGGGCGACGCCAGAAGATTCTCCAGCGCCTGTTTGGATTGTTTCAGATTGAATTGAACGATATCGAGCGGCGTGGACATGATAATTCCCTAATTACTTTGAAGACACCCAAGCGGCGACAGAATCCAACGCAGCACCAATACCGGCCGGATTCGTACCGCCCGCCATCGCCATATCCGGCTTGCCGCCGCCTTTGCCACCAACCTGCTGCGCGACATGATTCACGAGTTCTCCGGCTTTGAAACGCCCGATAAGATCCGTGGTGACACCTGCCGCCAACTGCACCTTATCGCCATCAACCACCGCCAGCACAATCACGCCTGACTTGAGTTTGTTTTTGAGCTGATCCATCGTTTCACGCAGGCTTTTTGCGTCGACTCCGTCGAGTTTGGCCACCAGCAGCTTTACGCCGTTAACGTCTTTTACCTGACCCAGCAGATCATCACCCGCCGAAGCCGCCAACTTCGACTTTAATTGGCCGAGTTGTTTCTCCAGTTCCTTGACGTGTTGCAGTGTCTGACTGATTTTTGTTTCAAGTTCTGACGGTTGCGCCTTCAACATCGCGGCCGCATTTTCCAGACTGCGGTTCATCGTCTGCACATAATCAAACGCGACCGAGCCGGCCACCGCTTCCACGCGGCGCACACCGGCGGCAACACCACCCTCGGCGACGATCTTGAACAGCCCGATATCGCCGGTGCGACCGACGTGGGTTCCGCCGCAAAGTTCTTTCGACGAACCGATTTCCAATACGCGGACTTCGTCGCCATATTTTTCGCCGAACAACATCATCGCACCGGTTTTTTGTGCCGCCTCAAGCCCCATCACCCGGGCGCTGGTGGCTTCGTTGCGAATAATCTCGGTATTCACCATCGCCTCGATCTGCGCAATCTCCGCTGACGTCAACGGTGCGTTATGCGCAAAATCAAAACGTGTCTTATCGGCATCAACCAGCGAACCTTTTTGCTGCACGTGGTCGCCCAGCACTTCACGCAACGCTTTATGCATCAGATGGGTAACCGAGTGGTGACGTTGGGTGCGTGCACGAGCGGCCAAATCGACCTGCGCGGCAAGACTGTCGCCCACCGCTAACTCGCCCGTCTTTACACGCCCGTAATGACCAAACACGTCGGCCTGAATTTTCTGCGTGTCTTCAACCGCAAACAGGGTCAAACAGACGCCTGATTTGGTTAACTCGCCAATGTCACCAACCTGCCCGCCGGATTCCGCATAAAACGGGGTCCGATCAAGCACCACCACCCCCTCTTCGTCTGCCGCCAGGCGCTCAACCTTCACGCCACCACGATATAGTGCCATCACGCGCGCGGTTTCGCTCAACGAGTCGTAACCGTGGAATGCTGTTTTCACACCCTCATAGGTTAATTTTTCCTTGGCGGCGAATTTCCCCGCGCCGCGCGAACGTTCCTGTTGCTCGCTCATGGCGCGGTCAAATCCGGCCATATCCACCTCAAAACCGCGTTCACGGCCGATGTCGGCGGTCAAGTCAACCGGAAAACCAAATGTGTCATACAGTTTGAACGCTGTTTCACCTTCGAGGCGTTTGGCATTTTTTGCAATCGCCGCATCGAGGATCAACATGCCGTTTTCAAGCGTTTCGCCAAATCGTTCTTCTTCCAGTTTCAAGACCGCTTTGACACGCTCTTTGTGCACGGCGATCTCGGGGAACGCGTCACCCATGACCAATGCCAGGTCGTCGATCAACTTGTAGAAAAACGGCTTTTTCTGGCCGAGTTTGTAGCCGTGACGCATGGCGCGACGCGCGATACGGCGCAATACGTAACCACGGCCGGCGTTCTCCGGCATCACGCCGTCGCACACCAAAAATCCGCAGGCACGGATATGGTCGGCGATCACCCGC
>JANMNT010000218.1:0-3026 GCA_031368465.1 Burkholderiales bacterium | reverse complement strand
GCGTCTTCATTAAGCATAAATTCGTTTTTGAATGCGCCAACCGCGCTGGCGTCGGCAAGCAATCTGGTGCGCCATTGTTCCGCCAGGTGGTGGAACGCATTTTGTTTCTGCGTCGGCGCCTTGAGTTCATCGAGCTTTTCGATGATCGGCGCCGCATCAACCGTGCGCATCAGCTTGCCAATATATTGCATTTGCCGGCTCATGCCACCGTGTTTGTTCGGATTGATGCGTTTCGCATCCAACAATGCATCGAGCAGGATTTCCGGCAGTTGAAACCGTTTTAGGGTCTCGACAGACAGACCGACCAGCTCCTCACCGACCTTTTGCAGCGCGGTCATGCGGCGTTTTGCCTCGCTTTTACTGATAGAATTTTCTTCGAAATCTTCTTCCACGGCTTTTCCGGCATTTTGGCTATTCAGGCGGCAATCATACCTTAGCCGCCCTGCCATTTGCGGCCGCCCGCATTTGTCGAACCCAGGTCAATCCACGCCAATGTCATCACCCTCAATGCTGCAAACCGCTGCCGAACAGGCGCTGCAATTTGCCAAATCCCGCGGTGCCACCGCCGCCGATGTCGAGGTTTCAACCTCGGTCGGACAAAACGTTACCGTCAGGCTGAATGAAGTCGAGACGATCGAACACAACCGCGATAAAGGCTTGGGTGTCACGGTCTACATGGGGCAACAACGGGGTAATGCCTCGACCACGGATTTTTCGCCTGCCGCGATCGAGCGCACGGTTGATGCGGCGTTGGCCATCGCGAAATACACGGCAGCCGACGAGTTTGCCGGACTGGCCGACCCTGCACGTCTGGCCAAACCGCCATATGCCCAATTTGATTTGTATCATCCGTGGCTGCCGTCAATCGACGCCGCCACCGCTGTTTGCCGCGAAATGGAAGCCGCGGCATTCGCCGTCGACAAGCGCGTCGACAATAGCGAAGGCGCAACATTGTCAACCTACGAGTCGGATTTTATCTACGCGAATTCACTCGGCTTCATGGGCGGCTATGCCACCACCCGGCACAGTGCCAGCGTGACCATGATCGCCAGTTCGGCCGCCGGTATGCAGCGCGATTATTGGTACAGCGTCTCGCGCAGCCAAAAGGGATTGGAAACACCCGCAAGTATTGGGCTTCGGGCCGGGCAGCGAACCGTCTCGCGACTCGACGCACGGCGTGTGCCGAGTTGTGATGTGCCGGTGATTTTTGACGCGACCATGTCGCCGGGTTTGATCGGTGCATTTGTCAATGCGGTTAGTGGTTCGTCACTGTATCGCAAGGCCAGCTTCCTGCTCGACAGCGCCGGTACCGGGGTGTTTGCCAAATCCATCTCCATTTATGAAGATCCGTTTGTCATACAAGGCCTTGCGAGTGGTCCGTTTGACAGCGAGGGTGTGGCAACCGTGGCGCGTGACGTGGTCAAAGACGGTGTGTTGCATGGCTATTTTCTGTCCAGCTATTCGGCGCGTAAATTGAATCTGTCGAGCACCGGTAACGCCGGCGGCAACCATAACCTGATTGTTTCGCACGACGATCTCGACCTTGCTGCATTGTTCAAAAAAATGGGTCGTGGTTTGTACGTCACAGAAACCATGGGCCACGGCAGCAACAACGTCACCGGCGACTATTCCGTGGGTGCGGCCGGTTTCTGGATCGAGAATGGCGAGATTCAGTTCCCGGTTGAAGAAATCACCATTGCCGGTAACTTGCGCGACATGTTCAAAGGCATTGTTGCGGTTGCCAATGACCATCTGCCGTATGGTTCCAAACGGGTCGGCTCAATCCTGATCGACCACATGGCTGTTGCGGGCGAATAGGGTACTGATCAGATGGACGGCCGCCGAAAGTTTCTGACCGCATCGGGTGCCGGGCTTCTGGCGACGCCGTTGCTCGCGCCGGCACAAACTGCATCCCTGCCAAGCGTTAAATGGCGCTTGACCTCGAGTTTTCCAAAGAGTCTCGATGCCGCGTACGGTGCATCGGAGTTGATCGCCAAACGCGTCGCTGCTTCAACCGGCGGCAAGTTCCAGATTCAGACGTTTGCGGCAGGTGAAATTGTGCCGGCACTACAGGCGCTCGACGCGGTACAAAACAACACGGTCGAATGTGCCCATACGGCGCCGTATTTTTATTTTGGCAAAGACCCGACTTTTGCGTTTGGCTGCGCGGTGCCGTTTGGCATGAATGCGCGCCACCAAAATGCCTGGATGTACCACGGTGGTGGGATGGTATTGATGCGCGAGTTTTATGCCAACTACAACATCATTCATTTCCCGGCGGGCAACACAGGTGCACAAATGGGCGGCTGGTTTCGCAAGGAAATCAAGACGGTTGCGGATCTCAAGGGACTCAAGTTTCGGGTCGGCGGTTTTGCCGGGCGGGTGCTGGCCAAGTTGGGTGTGGTACCGACACAAATTGCCGCGAGCGATATCTACCCGTCACTTGAACGGGGCCAGATTGACGCGGCTGAATGGGTCGGCCCTTATGACGATGAAAAGCTCGGATTCTTCAAAGTCGCAAAAAATTATTACTACCCTGGTTGGTGGGAGGGCGGGCCGGAGATAGATCTGTTTGTGAATCAAGGCGCGTGGAATGCACTGCCGGCTGAATACAAATCGATTCTGGAGGCGGCGTGTGCCGAGGCAAATATCGACATGCTCGCCAAATACGATGCGTTAAACCCCGCCGCCTTGCGGCGTTTGGTGGTGAATCACAAAGTACAATTGCGCCCGTTCAGCCGTGAAATTCTGACCGCTTGCTGGCACGCCGCCAATGAAGTGTATGCCGAAGAATCCGCCAAAAATCCCAGGTTCAGGAAGATTTACGATTCGTGGAAGGCGTTTCGTGACGACCAAATTTTGTGGTCACGGGTTGCCGAGCAAAACTTTGATCATTTTATGGCGGGCGCGAACCAGTTGCCCAAACGTTAGTCTGTCAGGCGGGCAGCACGATGCGTGCCTCGGTCCCACCGCCTTCGCGTGGCAGTAAATGAAACGTTCCACCGTGTTGTTTCACAATCCGATCC
>JANMNT010000214.1:0-2804 GCA_031368465.1 Burkholderiales bacterium | reverse complement strand
CGCCAACGATTCGCCGATGCCGCTTGATGCGCCCGTGATGAATATTTTTTTCATGGCGACAGTTTATCAGCCTGCGGTTTGCATCAAAGACCATCGGCTGAAACAAAATCGGCACCCGCAGGTGCCGATGACCGGGCGAATTGAACGGGCTATTTGGCCGCAGCAGGCGCGGTTGTTGTCTTGGCCGGTGCCGCCTTTGGCGGCGACGCTTTTGGTGCAGCCTTGGGCGCGGCTTTTGATGCAGCTGGGGCGGGTGATTTCATGAAGGCACGTTGTTCGGCGATCAAGCGGTCGAGTGTGTCAAAAATATTGGTGCCGCCGACTTGTTGAACAATAAAACGGCCGTTGACCACAATCATCGGCGTTGCGGTGATTTTGTATTGACCGGCCAGCCCCCGGCCGCGCATGATTTTTGATTGTACCGAGAAAGAACGTTCGACAGATTCGTACTGCGCCGGATCGACGCCCTGCTTCTCGAGCCATTTCAGCATGGTTGGTTTATGCGCAATCATGACGCGGTCGTTGAAGATGGCTTCAAACAATTTTTTATGCAGCCGATCGACCTGACCCATCGCCTCGAGTGTGTAAAAAATCGGAATGTCGTCAACACCGCTCGAGTTGAACCCGGCCGGAACACGTTTGAGCCTAACATCGGGCGGCAATTTTTTGGCCCAGGTTTCAAGCGCCGGTTCGAGATTTGCGCAATGAATACAGCCATAACCAAAAAATTCTAATACTTCGATTGTTCCGTCGTTCGATGTCGGTTGCACCGGGTCGAGCAGAACAACCTCTTTGGCCTGGCCTTGGGCGAAGACTGCGGTTGAAAAGATTGCCGAAACCGCTGCGATCGACAGCGAGAACGCCGCCATCAGCGCGATAAATCGTGGGATGCCGATGGGGGAAAGGTTACGCGTCATGAAAAATCCTATATATGAATTGGGGCGATTTGCTTGATGGCGGGTTAATCGGCCTTGACGACAGCCGCGCCAATACCGTTTTGTGACAATACACCCTTGATTCGGTTCACTTCTTCCTGGCTTTTGAACGGTCCGAGCCGCACCCTGTATAACGTGCCTTTGCCGGCGACGTTGACGGGCTTTGTCGTGGCCTCGAATCCGGCGAAGGCGACCTTGGCTTTCATATTGTCGGCTTCGGCCTCACTTTGGAACGCGCCCGCCTGCAGATACACAATTTCATTGAGTGATTTTGGCGGCTCTTTGGTGTTGGTCTTGCTGTCCTTTGGTGCGGCTGGCGGCGGATCGGCCGGCCTCTTGGCCGGATTGGCGGCGTGTTCTTTGCCGTCCTTTTCACCCGGCAGGATCTGGTAAAACTCAAAACGCGGCTTTGCCGGATCTGTGCCATCCGCCTTCGCCGCACCCGCCGGCGGCTGCGCGGTTTTCATTGGTGCAAGCGTTTCCGACGGTTTGGTCTTTTCGACAAACGGGTTGGACGTGCGATTGAGCCACACTGCAACACCAAGTGCGAGGAAGATGCCGAGCAGCAGGCCAATGATGATGCCCGCAAACAGCGGGTTCATGCCACGTTTGCCGCCTGCGGCTAGACGGGCAGGCGTTTTTGGTTTCATATCGCTAGGCAACATTACATTTTCTCCGGCGCAGAAACACCCAGGACGTCGAGGCCGTTGTTGAGGACCTGTCGCACCGCCACGATCAGTGCCAAACGCGCTATTTTCAATGGTTCATCATCAATCAGAAAGCGTTCGGCATTGTAGTACGTGTGCAGCTTGGCGGCGAGCTCACCCAGATAATTGGCGACAATATGCGGCGACAATTCGCGCGTGGCCAGACTAAGTGTTTCGGGGAAATCCGCCAGCGTGCGCAGCAATTCGGATTCATAGGCGCTGGTGAGCGGCGACAAATCGGCGTTGACCAACAATGCGACATTTCCGCCCCATTGCTCGAGCACCCGGCAAATCCTGGCGTGGGCGTATTGAACGTAATAAACCGGATTTTCCTCCGAGTGGCTTTTGGCCAGATCAATGTCAAACGTCAATTGCGAATCTGATTTACGCATGATAAAAAAATAGCGCGTCGCATCACGGCCGACTTCATCAATCAGATCGCGCAGTGTGACGTAGCTGCCGGCACGCTTCGAAATTTTGACTTCGACACCGCTGCGCATGACGGTGATCATCTGGTGCAACACATAATCCGGATAACCCTGCGGCACACCCATTTCCATTGCCTGCAATCCGGCTTTGACGCGCATCAGCGAGCCGTGATGGTCGGCGCCAAGCTCGGTGATGGCACGGGTGAAGCCGCGCTGCCATTTGCTGACGTGATAGGCGATGTCCGGCACAAAATAGGTATAGGTGCCGTCGGATTTGCGCATCACACGGTCTTTGTCGTCACCGTATTCGGTTGACTTCAGCCACAGTGCGCCGCCCTCTTCATAGGTGTGGCCTTTTGCAACCAGCTGGTTTACCGTCTTTTCGACCAACCCGTCGGTATAGATCGACGACTCCAGATAATGCAAATCAAAATTGACGTCGAATGCTTTTAGATCGAGATCCTGTTCGTGACGCAACGCCGCAACGGCAAATTTGCGTACCCGTTCGTGGTCGGCGCCCAATACATCCGATGGATGCTCGTTGGCATAACGCTCGGCGATTTCGATGATGTAGTCGCCGCGGTAGCCGCCTTCGGGAAACGCGCTGGCGACGCCGGCCCGCTCCTGTAGTCTGGCGGTGACCGACGCGGCAAGGTTTTCGATTTGCACACCGGCATCGTTGTAATAGAACTCACGACTGACGTCGTATCCCTGTGAGGTCAGCAATCGCGCCA
>JANMNT010000207.1:0-4033 GCA_031368465.1 Burkholderiales bacterium | reverse complement strand
AAATTCCCATTCCTTCGGGTCATCCGGATTGCCGTACTCGGCCACCCAAGACGCGCCGGCCAGCAGTTTGTGATAACGCTGCATGTCAAGTAACGGCACGCTGCACAGTACCGCACGGAACAGGTCGGGACGCTGCACCATAACCGCGCCAACCAACAGGCCGCCGTTCGACCCACCGGACATGGCGAGGTGCCGCGGCGCGGTGATTTTGCGCGCGACAAGGTCTTCACCGACTGCGATAAAATCGTCAAACACTTTCTGGCGATTGGCCTTCAAGCCGGCCTGATGCCAACGCGGACCGAATTCACCACCACCACGAATGTTGGCGACCACGTATACGCCACCCTGTGCCAACCAGCCGTTGCCGATGCTGCCGGAATAACTAGGTAGCTGCGAAATCTCGAAGCCGCCGTAGCCGTAAAGCAGCGTCGGATTTTTGCCGTCCATCTTGGCATCTTTGCGCATGATGACAAAGTACGGAATCTTCTCGCCATCTTTGGAGGCAACTTCAAACTGTTCGACCTTGAATGGTGTCGCGTCAAAAAATGCCGGCAATGACTTGAGGCGCTCGCGATTGTCGGTTCCGCCTTTAGCCAGCATCAGTGTTGATGGCGTCAGAAAATCGGTGAGCGTCATGAAATAGTCATCACTTTCGTCGGCGTCGATAGCCGTCACACCGACGGTGCCGAGTCCCGGCATGGCAACCGGACGGCGGTTCCACTTGCCGTCCTTGTAAGTCAATTCCACCAATTTATTTTTGACGTTGTCCAATTCATTGATGATGATGAAATTTTTGGTGACAGCGATTCCCGCCAGTGATTTGCGATCGCTGCCTTCGAACAACACGTCAAAATTGCGGTCACCCTTCATGAATTTTTCGTACAGGATCGCCAGCAATGAACCTTGCTTGTAGGTTTTACCGCCAACCGTCCACGCCGATTTCAGACGCACACTCATCCAATCACGGAAGCTGCCAAAATTTGCGTCGGCCGGGATGTCGATTTTGGTGAGCTTGCCGCCCTCGAGTGCATAGGTTTCGGTGGTAAAAAATGTCACGCCGCGCCGTACAAACTGTCGTGTTGGATAACCTTTTTGTTCGGTTTGGTTCGCGCTGACGCTGATATCGTCAACCGTGCCTTCATAAACGGTTTTGGCGTCACCGACCGGTGTGCCGCGTTTCCACATTTTCACAATACGCGCGTAGCCGGATTTGGTTTGTGAACCGGGACCAAAATCGGTTTGTACAAACAAGGTGTCGGCATCAATCCAATCAACCGAACCTTTGGCTTCTTTTAATTCAAAACCACCTTTGACAAACGATTTGCTTGCCATGTCCCATTCACGAACAACCACGGCATCGGCACCACCACGCGACAGCGAGATCATGCATTTGTTGTAGTCCGGATAAAGGCATGACGAACCGCGCCAGACCCAATTGTCGTTTTGATCTTTGGCGAGTTGGTCGAGGTCAAGCACCGTTTCCCACTTTGGCTCGGCTTTTTTGTATTCGGCCAATGTCGTACGGCGCCAGACACCACGAATATTGTTGCGGTCCTGCCAGAAGTTATAAAACCATTCGCCGCGCTTTTGCACAAACGGAATTCGTTCGCGTGAATTCACAACATCAAGAACTTTGTCGCGAATCGATGCAAATTGTGGATGCGTTTCGATTTCTTTTTGTGATTTGGCGTTTTGTTCTTTTACCCAGGCGATGGCTTTTTCCCCCATGACTTCTTCGAGCCAGAGATTCGGGTCGTTTGGTGCCTGCGCAAATGCGGTTATTGATAACAATCCGGTGATGATAAACAGGCTGCGGGACAGGTTTCGAACAAGCGTTAATCGGGGCAACTTCATGTGTTTCTCCAAAAAAAGAAACGCCCCGCTTCTGGCGGGGCGTCCGTTTGCAAATAATCAGAGCGGCGCTTTTTCCAACTCAAATACGCTGTGGAGTGCACGTACCGCAAGCTCCATGTACTTCTCGTCAACTACCACCGACGTCTTGATTTCGGAGGTTGAAATCATCTGGATGTTGACGTTTTCCTTTGCCAGGCATTCAAACATTTTTGCCGCCACGCCCGCATGTGAACGCATGCCGATACCGACAATCGACACCTTGGCGATTTTGTTGTCCCCCGACACGCCCCTGGCATTGATGGCCGGCTTGACCACGTCATTCAGCAATGCCAGCGCCTTGGCATAGTCGTTGCGGTGCACGGTAAACGAAAAGTCGGTGATGCCCTCCGAGGAGGTGTTTTGAATGATCACATCCACGTCGATATTGGCTTCGGCGACCGGACCGAGTATCGAATAAGCGATGCCGGGGCGGTCCGGCACACCGGTGACGGTAAGTTTGGCTTCATCACGATTAAACGCGATGCCTGCAATGACGGGCTGTTCCATATTGTCTTCCTCATACGTGATCAAGGTGCCGGTGTCGTTTGAGTCGTGCGCGGTAAACGACGACAACACACGCAGCTTTACCTTGTATTTGCCGGCAAACTCAACAGAACGAATCTGCAAAACTTTTGAACCAAGACTCGCTAACTCAAACATTTCCTCGAAAGTGATTTTGTCGAGCTTGCGCGCTTCTGGCACCACACGCGGATCGGTTGTGTAAACCCCATCGACGTCGGTAAAAATCTGACATTCATCCGCCTTGAGCGCCGCCGCAATCGCCACCCCGGTGGTGTCCGAGCCGCCGCGCCCCAGCGTGGTGATATTGCCGTCGGCATCGATGCCCTGAAAGCCGGCCACCACCACCACGTTGCCATCTGCGAGATCGCGGCGGATGTTGATGTCGTCGATCGACAAGATGCGCGCCTTGGTGAACGCACTATCGGTGGTGATCTTGACCTGCCAGCCGGTGTAACTCTTTGCCTTCAAGCCCAGACTTTGAATGGCGAGCGACAGCAGACCCACCGACACCTGCTCGCCGGTGGCGGCGATCACATCGAGTTCGCGGCCGGCCGGATCATCCGACAACTGTTTGGCGAGTGAAATCAGGCGGTTGGTTTCACCCGACATGGCCGACGGCACCACGACCAATTGGTGGCCCTGCTGATGGTAGTGGGCGATACGTTTGGCGACTTCGCGGATGCGCTCGGGCGATCCCATCGAGGTACCACCGTATTTTTGAACAATGAGAGACATTTTCTGCTTTGGCAATAATTAGCGCGGTCGGCCGCGCCGGAACCGGGTGGGTCTGAGTGAATAGCCGTCCATTTTAGCGTCGGATCGCCTCGCCGGGCAAACCGATTCAAAGGATTGTTGACGGGTGTTTTATACTGTCAACCTATGAATGCACCCCATAACATCACCGTCACGCGCCGCCTCGAATTTGACGCCGGCCACCGACTGCCCAACCACAAGAGCCAATGCCGCAACATCCATGGACACCGGTACGCAATTGAAATCACGCTGACGGCCAACGTGATCCACGATGAGGGCGCCTCCGACGACGGCATGGTCATGGATTTTGGCGATATCAAGGCGATTGCCAACGAGAAATTGGTGCACCTGTGGGATCACGCTTTTCTGGTCTGGCGCGGCGATAAGATCATGCGAAATTTTCTGGCGATGATTCCAGACCACAAGACGGTTGTGCTCGATGACGTCCCAACCGCAGAAAATCTGGTGTCGGCAGCGTTTGGCATTCTCGAACACGCCTACCGCGATCGATTTGGCCACGAGTTGACACTCACGCAGGTACGGCTTTACGAGACACCCAATTGCTGGGCTGATGCGTTTGCTGAAAACGTAAAAAGGTAAAGTCGTTGTCCGGCGATCGTTTCGGGCCACAATTGCCCGGAAACGTCCGGCCTGCAACGTGACATTCAATCATTCGTATTGCGATTTAATTCATATTTTGATGCGGGACAGTTTCAATGTTTACGCTTAGAATTCGGCAGCAGGTTTTGAAATTCAGTTTTATTGACCGTCATCGGTCGTTATTGCTTTTATCAATTTACGCAAAGGTCGCCATGAAAAAATTACTCCTTGTTTTTAACGCCTCGGTCACCGCATTGGTTGCAGG
>JANMNT010000148.1:0-2250 GCA_031368465.1 Burkholderiales bacterium | reverse complement strand
AAGATTCACCACCCGGGCCGTTAAATTTCAACGCCAGGCCGCGTACGGTTTTGCCATTGTCCGGCGCTTTTGGGTTGCCACCGCCGACCGAGAAACGCGCAATGACAGGAATTTCCTGCCCGCTGAAAATGGCAGAGTTGGTCAGGGTGCGACCATCCGCGGTGCCGACAAAAAATCCGGAGGCACACACCCCTTTGGCACCGGAGCGGCGTGCGGCGTGTTTGCCGAATACGCCTTCAAGCGCGTCAACCAGTTGGGCCGGGCCGGGTGTTTGTGCAACGGTTACGGGGATAAAGCTGGAACTGATGGCGCCGAGCACGAGGCTGGCAAGAACTCTGGACGATGGTTTCATGGTGACTCCTGAATAACAAGCGTTGGGGGTGGTGTCGCGAAAACGGCTGGTGCCGAGCGGCTGCTGCAACCGCATGAGTCGGGCCGGGCGGTCGGGCCTTACACACGATGACGCAGCATTACCCGGCCATACGCTGCAGGGACGTGATTTGGATTCGGTTTAATCAACGCCGGCGGATTTTATTTTGGAACTTCTATAAACCTGTCCTTTACCGGCGCAGAGCCTGCCACCAGCATGCTTAAAGGTGGGGCCGGTAGCCAATTTTTGGACGATGCTGATACCACAACAAAAATTGGGCCCCTGCCTGCGCAGGTGAGGGAAATTTTGGGGTTTTTTGGAAGTGCCGATTTGAGAACTTCTAATAACCCCGTCGTCCCAGCGTAGAGCCTGCCCCAGCATGCATAAAGGTGGGGCTGGGACCCAGCCCGTTACAACTCATTGATATTACGATGGACTGGATTCCAGCCTTCGCTGGAATGACGGCGAATTTAAGATTTTTAGAAGTTCCGATTTGCGAAACGCCAATATCCACGGACATTTACAGACATTTTTGCCTCAAAAGAGGCGTGCTACCTTGGGTTTCGTAGTTTGAAATGAAAAAACCCAGCCGAAGCTGGGTCTTTATTGATTGGCTTGCAGCGAGGCGCGGCTTAGCCTGGTAACGCCGGATAGTCGGTGTAACCTTTGGGACCCGGCGTGTAAAACGTCGACATATCCGGGGCGTTGAGCGCCGCGTTTTTTTGCATGCGCGCGACCAGATCCGGGTTGGCCAAAAAGGCGCGGGCAAAGCCGATCATGTCCGCTTGGCCGGCATCGAGGGCGATCTGTGCCGAGGTCGCATCAAAGCCGCCGGCAAGAATAAATGGACCATCGAATGCGTGACGCAATGCAAGTTTGTATTCGGCCGGCACCGGTGGCGCACCCATGGCCGAATGGTCGAGCACATGCAGATACGCAAGTTTCAGTTTGGAAAGTTCTTTGACCAGCGCAAGGTACTGATCTTGCTGCTCGGGATAGGTACCGGTGTCATTAAACACACCCATGGGCGAGAGACGGATACCGACCCGGTCGGCGCCGATGGCGGCAATACTCGCCCGGGTGACTTCCAAGGCAAAACGATTGCGCGCCGCGATCGAGCCGCCGTAGCCGTCGGTACGTGTATTAACGTTGGCGTGCAGAAACTGTTCGATCAAATAACCGTTTGCCGCGTGCAACTCGATCCCATCGAACCCTGCCTCGATGGCGAGTTTGGCGGCAGTCGCGTATTCAGCCACGGCGTGGTCGATATCGGCCTGGGTCATCGCGCGCGGCTTGCTGTGTGGCTGCATACCGTGGCTGTCGGTGTACATTTCGCCGGGGCAAATCGCATCCGTCGGGCCGACCACCTCGGCACCGGCCGGCAGATTGGCGGCCTGGGTCACACGGCCGGTATGCATCAATTGAATAAAAATCTTGCCGCCCTTGGCGTGCACCGCGTCGGTGGTGAGTTTCCAGCCGGCCACCTGCGCGGCGTTAAACAAACCCGGAATACGCGGGTAGCCGAGCCCATTGGCGGAAGGCGAGGTGCCTTCGGTGATGATCAGGCCGGCGCTGGCGCGCTGACCATAATATTCGGCCATCAGCGCGTTGGGCGTGTTGGCGTCCACCGCGCGGCTGCGGGTCATTGGCGACATCACGGCGCGATTGGCCAGCGGCAGATTGCCCATTGCGTACGGGGAAAACAGATTGGTGGTTGACATGGTGGTCCTGATGGGTATGAGAAGAAGAGGGGGCGTCGATTGATCGTGCGGAATCAGTATGCGCGGCGCATGTCACGCGCAACGTAGCGTTGAAATTGGGGCTGGTTTGCCGAATTCAATGGCACATAGCCACAAATTTGCTTGTCAGATGCCCACATC
>JANMNT010000119.1:0-7113 GCA_031368465.1 Burkholderiales bacterium | reverse complement strand
CGGCGCGCGTTGATGACCAATCCGTAAAGCGAAACCGTCTCGAACGCCACCACCTGCCCCGACTTGCGCTCCCAATGCGGGTCGTAGTGGGAACGCGTCACCAAATGCCCGGCAAGTTGTTCAATCCACTCCGGCTCAATGGTGGCGATGGTGCGCGCATAGATGCGCGTGGTCTCGGTCAGTTCGGCCGCCATCAGCCATTTCATCCGCTCCTTCTTTTGTGCGGCGTGGTCGCGGCTGCGTTTGGGCAAATGAAATTTCACGCCGCGCGGCGCGACGTAGTCATTGCCGTCAATTGATTTGGTACCGACGTTGGTGATGATGCCGGTCAACAACGCACGGTGGATGCTTTCATAGCGCGCGGCTGCTTGCTTGCTTCCGGCGTTGGTCTGCTCAAGCGTGGTTGGCTGGCTCGCTATAACAGTCGGTGTGGGGGGCTTTTGTTTCGACAAATCGCCGGGGCCGCTCTTGGCCGGTGATTGCGCGCCGACGTGCATTCCCAACGACCCACACAGTTCCGCCAACTGTGCATGCACATCGCGCCACTCGCGCATGCGCATCGGTGACAGGAAATTTTCACGCAACAGGAGATCAAGCTTGCGGTGCGATTGTTTATGCTTGATCGCATCCTCATAAAACCGCCACAGATTCACGTACGTCAAAAATTCGGATTGTGCATGCGCAAATTTTTCGTGCGCGGCTGTGTGCTGCTCCTGTTTGTCCATCGGGCGGTCACGCGGATCCTGCACCGTCAACGCGGATGCAATGATCAACACGTCGCCGAGACACCCCTCCTTTTCGGCGGCGACCAGCATCCGGGCAATGGCGGGGTCGACGGGAAACTTGGCCAGCTTCCAGCCCAGCGGCGAAATATTTTTCGCCTCATCAACAGCGCCCAATTCAAACAATTGCCGGTAACCATCCTCGATCATGCGCGGGCTTGGCGGCTCGACAAACGGGAAATTCGCCACATCACCAAGGCCCAGCGCCTTCATCCGCAGGATAACGCTGGCAAGTGATGTCCGCAAAATCTCCGGCGTCGTAAATTGTGGTCGCCCGACAAAATTCTCTTCGGCATAAAGCCGGATGCAAATGCCCGCAGCCACGCGGCCGCAGCGACCGGCACGCTGCATTGCCGACGCCTGTGAGATTGGCTCAATTTGCAACATGTCGATTTTCTGGCGCTGGCTGTAGCGGTGCACACGCGCCACACCGGTATCAATCACATAACGAATCCCGGGTACGGTCAGTGAAGTTTCGGCAACGTTGGTGGCCAGCACGATACGACGGCGGTTTGACGACGCGGCCGCAAAGATCCGGTCTTGTTCGGCATTGGACAGGCGTGCAAACAACGGCAGTACTTCGGTATGTTGCGGATGGTGTTTGCGCAGCGCCTCGGCAGTGTCACGAATCTCCCGCTCTCCAGGTAGAAACACCAGCACGTCACCATCGTGGGTTTCACGGAACAGCTCGTCAACCGCGTGTGTCACCGCATCTTCGATCTCAACCGCGTCTTCCGCGTCATCCAAAAAATGTTCCGGGCGATAACGTACCTCCACCGGATAGGTGCGACCCGACACCTCGATCACCGGTGCGCCGTTGAAATGGTCTGAAAAGCGCTTGGGATCAATGGTGGCGGACGTGACAATAATCTTCAGATCCGGACGTTTGGCCATCAGTTGTTTGATATAGCCGAGCAAGAAATCAATATTGAGGCTGCGTTCGTGTGCCTCGTCGATAATGATCGTGTCGTAAGCCCAAAGACTCCGGTCGCTATGCGTTTCGGCCAGCAAAATTCCATCGGTCATCACCTTTACAAAGGTATCGTCGGTGGTTTTGTCGTTGAAGCGTATTTTGTAGCCGACCGTATGTTGACCTGTCTGTTTTAACTCATGTGCAAGTCGTGACGCCAATGTGCGCGCGGCGATCCTGCGCGGCTGTGTGCAACCGATCATGCCGTGGACGCCCCGACCGAGTTCAAGGCATATTTTTGGCAGTTGGGTGGTTTTACCCGAACCGGTCTCGCCGCAGACAATGACCACCTGGTTTTCCTGAATCAGCTTGGCGATTTCCGCGCGCCTTTCGGCGATCGGCAGCGCGTCGTCAAATGTCGGATGGGCGATCAGCGCATGCCGCCCCTGACGTTCCCGCAGACGCAACAACGCCGCCGCTTGCAAGTCTGTCAACTGCGTTTCAATCAGCGCGATCTGTTCGGATGGCTTTTTTGCACGCTGATACTCACGGCGTTTTTTTTCGAGCGCAACAATGCGGCCGCGATCAGCCAGTAGCAAATGATCGATCTTCGGGTGTTTTGGCACATCCCGGGGCGCCGATGACAGGGGCGGGTTGGGTACGCCGGATTGACGCGGGGCGCGTTCAGGTAAATCAGACATGGGACTATTTTACGCGGCGGCGACGGCGATCTTCAAAACCGGATTTCGAGTGATACCATCGCCGGCATGACCACTTCAATGCAACCCGACGCCAGTGACATTCTCAATCGAGTATTCGGCTTCACCGAATTTCGCCCGAATCAGGGCGCCATTGTTGAGCAGGTGATTGCCGGCGGTGACGCCCTGGTGCTGATGCCAACCGGCGGGGGAAAGTCACTCTGCTATCAGGTTCCGTCGCTGGTCCGCGCCGGCACCGGTATTGTGATTTCGCCTTTGATCGCCTTGATGCAAGATCAGGTTGAGGCGTTGCGTCAGCTCGATGTGCGCGCCGCATACCTTAACTCGACGCTCGATGCGGTTGATGCGGCGGCGGTTGAGCAGTCGCTGCTCGCCGGCGAACTCGATCTTCTCTACGTTGCCCCGGAACGCCTGCTGACCCCGCGTTTCCTGCACCTGTTGTCACAATCGACAATTGCATTGTTCGCCATTGACGAGGCCCATTGTGTTTCCCAATGGGGGCATGACTTCCGGCCTGAATATCGGGAACTCAGCATATTGCACGAGCGATTTCCCGACGTGCCGCGCATCGCATTGACCGCAACTGCTGATGCACCAACCCGCGTGGAGATCATCGAACGGTTATCGCTGGCAGATGCCAAACAGTTTATTACCAGCTTTGACCGGCCGAATATTTGTTATCGCATCACACAAAAAACCGACGGGTTGGGGCAGCTGCTTGAATTTCTTGGCGATCACAAAGGCGAGGCCGGCATCGTTTATTGCATGTCACGTAAAAAAGTTGAGGCCACCGCCGAGCGTCTGAATGAGCGCGGTTACACCGCGCTTGCCTACCATGCCGGGCTGCGCGGTGACATCCGCACGCGCAACCAACAACGATTCATCCGCGAGGACGGGATTATTGTGGTTGCCACCATCGCGTTTGGTATGGGCATCGATAAGCCGGACGTACGGTTTGTGGCGCACCTGGACCTGCCGAAAAGTATCGAAAGCTATTATCAGGAAACCGGCCGTGCCGGTCGTGATGGCGCGCCAGCCGACGCATGGCTCGCCTATGGGCTGGCAGACGTCGTCGGCATCAGCCAGATGATCGAGTCCGGCGACGCACCGGCCGAACGCAAACGGGTCGAGCGGCAGAAATTGGATGCGTTGTTTGGGTTATGTGAAACCACCGAATGTCGCCGTCGCTCATTGTTGCGCTATTTTGGTGAGGACTACACCAGTGTTTGCGAAAATTGCGACAACTGTCTAAGTCCGGTAGAGACATGGGATGCCACAGTCGCGGCGCAAAAGGCATTGTCGGCCGTATACAAAACGGGAAACAGGTTTGGTGCCGTGCATGTGATTGATGTATTGCTCGGCAAAACAACCGATCGGACGTCACAATTTAACCATCATCAGTTAAGCGTGTTTGGTGTGGGCCGGGAACATAACCAGACTGAATGGCGCGGCGTGTTTCGCCAGTTGGTTGCAATGGGGTTTTTAGCGGTGGATATGGCTGGATTCGGCGGACTGACACTGACTGATACCAGTCGTGGCGTGCTGCGCAATGAACAGCGCATCACGTTGCGACGCGACGCGCCCAAGGCCACCAAACGCACGTCGGCGGGGCGGAGCGTGGATCGCGCCAACAAAAACGGCGCACAGATTCAGGCACATGACGAACCGCTTTGGCAGGCGCTGCGTGAGGAGCGGTTACGGATTGCCCGTGAGCAGGGGGTGCCGCCGTATGTGATTTTTCATGATGCCACCCTGCTTGAGCTGCTGCGTAAAAAGCCGCGCAACCAGAGCGAAATGGCGGCAATCTCCGGTGTGGGCAGCGCCAAACTCGCGCGTTATGGCGATGCGTTTATTGCGATTCTGACGCGATCCGATGTCTGAGTACGCGCTTCAGACAGGTACGGAAAGCCGCCTCGGCGTGCGCAATACAATGGACCGCCCGTTATAATCAGCGTTATTGCAAACCGGTCGACCTGATCGCAACAATAGGTGGTTTTGTTCGGCGCATACCGCCAATTCAAACCGCTCGCAAAACCCGTCCATCCATTGCCATTTATAGGAGTACACCCATTGGCGAGTCGACTTCGCTTTGGTATTGGCTTGTTGTCCGGGCTGACGATTACCTGCGCAGCCAATGGCGCCGCGCTATCGGCTAAAGCAGACGCGGCACGCCTAAGCGGCACCTGGTTGGTTGCACCCGGTGAAATTCTGTCCCGTATTTGTCACAATTTTGCGCCGCAACAGCCAATACTGGCGCGCAAATGCGTGCGTGATTTTGCGGCAGAAAACCCGCGCCATTTGCGACCGGATGCGCCGGACAAACTCGCGGTCGGTGTGTTGCTATTGGTACCCGCATCGTTAAGATTGATGCCGACCGGCGTCGCGGCCCCGACGGCAACTGACGCCAAAATAATTGCTGCGATTGCGCCCGCCACGGGTGATAGTGATACAGGGCTTTCAGGCGGCGTCCGCGCTAACCCGGTTACCAAGCCAGACATACCGCCGCGTATCGCAACGTCCGCCCCTGCCACGGTGCCGGCACCGGCCGCGGCGCAGCCGGTGTATCGCGATAAGTTGATGGCAAACGTCGAACCCGAACAGGATGAAAAGGCGGGCGGCAGTTCTGCCACAGACCTATCACGCGGGCAGCGCTTCGTGTCTGTTGAACTGCTCGCGGAGTCCAAAGACGAATCGGCGCGCGGACGCGGTCACGAGCAGGCGATCAACGCGCAATATCGGCAGGAAACGGAGAATTGGGGTGAATGGGCGTTTGACATTGCCGCCCGCCAGCTTGTGACCGCGCCGGGTGATCCTGTTGTCGGTCGCGGCAATACCCCACGTGCGACGCTGCTGCATAGTTTGTTTCCGATCACCGAACGGTGGGTGGCAAATTCAGCCCTGGGGGTGATTCGCAACCCGATCAATCCGTTGGTGACAAATTCGTACCGAATTTCGCTGCCGACGCCTCTCTATGTCGGCGTCGCCAGCACGATCGGCGACGGCCAGCGCGAAATACGCTTTGCCACCGGACAGATTGGCACCTTGACCGGACTCGCCGCCAGCGCGTTTGAGCGAACCAACGGATCGTTTGCCAGCATTGGCGGAAATTTGCGGATTGCTGACAGATGGTCTGTTGGTGGCCAGGCGATCAGCGTGCGGGATGTGACAAGCGTCGTCGAGCACACCAGCCTTGCGGGCGTGCTCCGCTACCAGCTGCCACAACGGGCGGGCGGTGCGTCGTTGCACGCGCTGACGGACGGGCGTGGGCGGGCGGGAATTTGGTCCGATGCGGACGTGACTCTTGACGGTGTCCGCCATCAGTTCGGGTTATTCCGACTTGACCCCAGCCTGCTATGGGCAGATTCACAAATTGCCAATGATCAGCAGGGACTCTACTGGCGCGCCAACCTGGCGGGACTGCGCCAATTCTGGTCGGGCGGGATCAGTTACGACGATACCAATATTCAGCGCGACCCGACACGCGGCGGTCAGGAAAGTGTTTCCGGGTTCGTCGGCACAACCCTGAGGCTTGATCGTCGCTTGTCGGTTGGTGGCAATATTTCGATCCAGTCAACGCGGCCGCGCGACGCCAATACACAGGCGCGGCGGACTTTTTCGGGCAGCCTTTTTGCCAATTTGAGCCATTGGCTGGGCGTATCCAGAATCGACGCGGCACGCTATTTGTTGCGCCCGGAAGCATCCACGCAGGACAGCGTCGATACCTTGTCGATTTCCCATGATTGGCCGGCCCTTGGTGAATTCTCGATCAATACCGCGTTGACCGGCTCGCGCGAAAACAGCGCCGGGATGGTGACGCGACGCGAGTCGGCCAATCTGGGCGTGCGCAGTCCGTCCGGCGGCGATTTGACTTGGGATCTGGCGGTCGCGATTGCCCGCGTGACAGGCCCACGCGGGACGGAGAAAAATATCAATGCAAGCGTAGGTGGTTATTGGCGCATCAGCAACGACCTGAGCGCGTCGGCACAGTTCATTTGGTCGACTATTGATGCCGCCGCGCCGCTGCCGGGCGTGGTTGTCAACCCATTTCGCCGCGAAAAACGCCTGGCGTTGTCAATTCGATATGAACAGGCCAGCGGCATGGCGTTTGGCACGGCCGGATCGTTGCAGGAACGACGTTTTGGCACCGGACGCATCACCGGCATTGTGTTTTTTGACGAAAATGGTGACGGCGTGCGGCAGGCGAATGAGCGCGGCGCCGGCAACCTGACTGTTTTTCTGGACGGCAGAATTCCAGTCACCACCGACAGCAATGGACGCTATGTTTTTTCGTCGGTGGCAACCGGCTTACGCACATTGTTCATTTCGGCGGATATTCTGCCACTGCCGTGGACGCTTGAAAGTGAAAACGGATTTCGCGTCACCGTCCCGTTGCGCGGCGAAGCGGTATTTGATATTCCGCTGGTTCGACTGAATCGTTGACCGGCTAACCTGGCGGCGCCAGTTCCACATTCACCGGCCATTTGCCGTTAACCCACTCGAGATCGCCGCGCAACTTGATGGGCGGCTTCCAATCGGGCCGCTTACCGTCGGCGGTGTCTTGCGGCGAAATAAAAATGGTTCGTTTCTCACCGGCAAGAATCGGCAGATTTGAAACGGTGAATTCGATTTTTTTGCCCGTGGCGTCAATACCCTCGAGTATGCCCTCGATGCAGCCGTGGGCGGTGCCGGTATTGTGCACATC
>JANMNT010000108.1:0-5013 GCA_031368465.1 Burkholderiales bacterium | reverse complement strand
ATGTTGATCGAAAACCCGGCGCTGCTCAACGCAAATGGCCAGGGTGCCGTCCAATTCTGGCGTGATTTCATCGACTCCAGCCACCAGTTTTTGCGCGATGTCAAACCCGCCTGGGACGTGCAGGTGGTCGGCGATCTTGATGGTGACGGCTTCGGTGATCTGGTCTGGCGATTCCGCGGCATGAGTCCGAATATCGATGATCAGGGTGTTTCGTATATCTGGTTCACCAATGGCAGCGCATTTGCGCAGCTACGCAAGCGCGGCGGGGCGCCACTGACCTGGACACTGTTGGGCGCGGCCGACCTGAATTTTGACGGTGCCGCCGACATGATCTATGTGAGCCCGGACAAAGCGATGCGGGTGTTGATGTCAACGCCCGCCAGAACCTGTGCAAATCTTTCCGGTGGCAGTATCCCGACAGGTTTCACGGCGCTCAAGCTGGCCGATTTTTCGGGCAACCGACGCGGTGATGTGCTTATCCGCAATGCAATCACCGGTGAAGTCCGCTTGGTTTCGATGAACGCCACCGGCCTCGCGCTGCCGCCGTACACCGGTGACCCGGATAACCAAAACGCGTCGTGCACATCAAGCACGTTGTCGGTCGCACAAACGACGTTCAATATCGCGGTGGCGGATCCGACCTGGTCATACTTTGCGAGCGGCGACTTTAACGGCGATGGCATCTTTGACATCATTTGGAAGCGACCCGACAACACGCTGACGTTATGGCTGATGGGTGCCAATGGTGCGGCGCCGACGGTGATGAACAATATTGGCAGCGTACCCGCCAATACCACCGTGTTTCCGTTGCAGTAGGGCAATCGTGACTTGTGACTTGTGCAACACCAACGGCGGCGAACTGCTGGTCAACCATGAAAAGTTTCGTGTAGTTGCCGTCGATGGCGCGGATGGGATGACCTACCCGGGCTTTTGCCGTGTGGTGTGGAACAAACATGTGCGCGAAATGAGCGACCTTGCCGATGCTGATCGGGCGTTACTGATGAATGCGGTTTATCGCGTTGAGTCGGCGCTGCGATTGTCGTTGCAACCCGACAAAATCAATCTGGCGAGTCTCGGTAATGCGACACCCCACCTGCATTGGCACGTTATTCCGCGATTTGTCGATGACGCCGCCTTCCCGAAACCGATTTGGGCGGTGGCAAACCCGCCAACAATCTCCACAAAGTCCGCTGCAGTTGCTACACTAGCTGCACAAGCGGGCTGGAAGAACGCGATTCGCGCAGCGTTCGACAAGACTGACGTCTGACGACCCAGTCGGGTTCAGCCAACCGTCGGCGACCATTGCCGGCCATCGCCGCCGCTAACAATTGCTGCCGTGCCGGTGCGCGGCAAATGAAAGGTATTCATATGGCGACCCAGTTTTCGCCGAATTCAAAACCCGGATCATTGTTTTTTTTCGATGCGCGATCCTGCAAGGAATGGCTGAAGGCGATTCCGCTGACCAGTGTTGTCCAGGCACAGCAAAAGTTACTCGATGCACTGCGTATGCTCAATTCAGATGCGACATTTGCACCGCTCGAGCGGCTGACATCGATGGAACTGATGCGCGACAAGGTCAGCTTTTTATTAGGCGAACAACGTGCGCGCTATGTCGGCAAGACCATGCCATTGCCAAATGCCGATGTTGTCGCATGGAACGTTTCAAATGCGGTGCTTGGTGAAATGGAGGCAGGCTACAGGCGCTGTTACCAGGATGCGCAGGGCGAGGGGCGCGACTTGACGCCGCACGCCGCGCTGATCATCCAGCGCATCATCCGCTATATCGGTTTGGGCATGTTGATGGCGGGGTTTATTTATCGCCGATTTGATTCCACCATATGGATGCGCCTGCATCTGCAGTTAATTGAAGCCGAGACGCGCAACCTGACCAACGTGCGCGTGAAAGATTCGGTCGGCACGGCCGAGGGTTATTCGAGTGTGGCACAGGCCTATGTCGCGGTTCTGCTCGGGCAATTGGCCAACATCACCGAGCTGGGGCCGAGAGAAATTAATTTTACCGACGCCATCCTGAAACGCTTTGCGCCCAAGGTCACGCTGGACGGCGCAATTGCGACCGCCACGACCACGTCCGATGTTCAACTGACGGTTGATTTACTCGCCGATGACGGCGCCGGCTTTCGACCGGCAAACGCACCCGGCGAACACCTGCGCGTGCTTGCGGTCGGCGACCTGTCAAGGTCGTTGCGACGACGCATCAAGAAACTCGCCGCGGGCGAAGAGCCCGGCACGATGGACCTGCCGACCGACTTGAGCGCACACGAGGCGCTGATCCAGCTTACGCGTCTGCACAGGCTCTGGTGTGAACCGGTTGTCAATCGCCCCATGACCAGCATCCCGGCCGAACACAACGCGATAGTCGCGTTTGGCATCGCAGAAATACACTTCTTTTTGTCCGGTGATTTTTTTGAACAGCCTGATGTGAAGCGCGAATTAACACGCCAGGAAATGGGTGACATCGCAATGTTTGGACGGGTTTCGGAATCAACCATCAGGGCGCGTTATGCCGAATTTAATTACGGCTCGGAAACCTGGGCGGTGGTTGACGAGTCGCGTGGTCAGCTCCGGCTGGTGCGGCCGGCCAATAGTACGCGTGGCGTGGCCATTGGCAGGTTGATCGGCGTGCGAGTCGCCAACACCGCCGACAGCGCCGTCAGTGGCCACGATTTTTACCTCGGCGTGATTCGTGGGCTGATCGAAGAAACACCCGGGCATTTCATCGTGACCCTTGCAATGTTGCCGGGCAAGCCGCAGGCAACCTCGGTGCGTGCGGGTGACAACAAGTCGCGCAGCGCCACCTATACCCAGGGATTCCGTCTGCCGTCAATGGAAGCGCTCGGCATCCCCGAGACCCTGGTGATCCCGCCAAACCTATTGCAGCGCGGGCGCAGTATCGATATCTTCCACCCCGAACACGGCAGCGCCAAACAGGTCAATGTTGTCGACTTTGTCGAACGTGCAGTCGACTTCGACCGGGTCACGTTCAGCGGCTGAAGGGTTTTTTGAAAGGCGCTGCTGCAGCCAATCAAGCCTCAGGATTCGATCGCGTCGATTACCAGCGCAGCGGCATTAACCCCCGATTGCTCGAAGATTTCGACCATGCAGGTGCGGCGCGCACACGGTGCAGGGAGTGCAACGACCTTGGTGCGGTAGTCGCCGCAAACCCACCGGTCAGATTTCGATCGCGTCGATCACCAGCGCAGCGGTATTGACACCGGCCTGCTCGAAGATTTCGACCATGCAGGTGGGCGAAGTGACATTTACCTCGGTCAAATAATCACCGATGATATCGAGCCCGACGATGGTCAGGCCGTCGGCCTTGAGTTGCGGGCCGAGCGCTTCTGCAATTTCACTTTCGCGGCTGGTCAACGGCATCGCCACACCACGTCCGCCAGCCGCCAAATTGCCGCGCGTCTCACCGGGCTTGGGGATACGCGCCAACGCATGCGACACCGGCACGCCATTTACCAGCAATACCCGTTTGTCGCCGTTGGCAATTTCTGGAATGTAGCGCTGCGCCATGATGGTTGCGGTGCCGTCAACCGTTTGCACTTCGACAATCGCATTGCGATTAGGATCGTCCGCACGCACCCGGAAAATCGAGGTGCCGCCCATACCGTCGAGTTTTTTCAAAATCACGTCGCCGTGCTTATCCACAAACGCATGTACGGCCGCCATGTTTGACGACACCAGCGTCGGCGAGGTGAATTCGGCAAACTGCAAAATTGCCAGCTTTTCGTTGTAGTCGCGTAACGCTGCCGGCCGATTCACAACACGTGCGCCCTGCGATTCAGCCAGACTCAACAACAGCGTCGCATACAAATACTCCTGGTCGAATGGCGGGTCCTTGCGCATCAACACGGCGTCGAAGTCGGTCAAGGCCATTACCGACGCAGATTCGACACGATGCCACTGATTGTTGTCGGCCGATACCGCCAGCTTTGACGCGCGCGCCGAAATGACATCTCCCATACTGTTCATGTCACGCGCCTCAAAGGCATAGACGATATGACCGCGGCGCGCAGCTTCGCGCATCATCATTACCGACGAATCTTTGTAGGCTTTGAGGCCGGCGAGCGGATCAACAATAAACGCGATTTTCATTTGTGCGCTTTTCCTAGTCAGCAGCCATCGCCGACGGCAAGATCAGCTTCGGCGCCGTAAGATCCGACGGCGAAACTGTTTTGGCCTCCATCATTTCGCCAAGAATGACCAGTTCCTTGGCCGCGGCCAGCATCGCCAGGCGCGCGACTACACCGTAGGTATAAAACCGGTTCGGTGGTGCATCCGGCGCGCTACCGCAATCGGGCGTATGGCAATCGGTTTCAAACGCAAGCGGTACAAAACTCATACCGCGCGAATTGAGGTTCTCGTCAATGCCGCGATCAGTATTGACCCGGTAAAAGCCGCCGACCACAAACTGGTCGATCATATAAACCACCGGCTCGGCCACCGCGTCGTTGACCCGCTCAAACGTGTAAACACCCTCCTGGATGATCACCTCGTTGACTTCCAGGCCTTCCTTGACCACCGCCATCTTGTTGCGCTCTTTACGATTCAGGTCACGCACATCATCGGCCGAACGCGCGGTCAGCACACCCATGCCGTAGGTGCCGGCGTCGGCTTTTACAATCACAAATGGTTTTTCCTTGATGCCGTACTCATCGTATTTGGCCTGCACCTCGGTCAGCACCGCCTCAACGTTGGCGGCCAGACAGTCTTCGCCTTCCTTGGCTGAAAAATTAACGCGCCCGCATTGTGAAAACTCCGGATTGATCAGCCATGGATCGATATTGATGAGCTTGGCAAATTCATTTGCCACCGTATCAAACGCATGGAAGTGGATTGTTTTTCGGCGGTTGGTCCACCCCGAAAACAAAGGCGGTACGATCGGCTGTTCGATGCCCTCGAGTATCGGCGGCACACCGGCCGACAAATCGTTATTCAGCAATACCGCGCAAGGGTTGAATCCGGCCACCCCGACCCGGTTGCCGA
>JANMNT010000099.1:0-3219 GCA_031368465.1 Burkholderiales bacterium | reverse complement strand
CCATACGAATTTGGCTGCCATTCTCAATTCCCTCAAACAGGGTAAAGCCCTTTGGTGCAAAAACAATGATGGTCGAGCCGTGTTGAAACCAGCCCATTTCTTCGCCCTTTTTGAATGTCGCATGACAGGGTATCTCGTTGGGGCCGCGGTATTTCAGATGCAGCAGCACATTCAAAAAATGCAGCCGAATACTGGCGACCAGCACCGCTGCAACCGGCACCAGCGTGACGAGGTGACCGCCGGCATCCAGAGTGGTTTGGATCAGCGCCCGTTCGTTCTTGCAGAATAGTTTTTCGACGCGTTTTAACGCCACCGGATTGACGTTCCAGGTATCGCCGGAAATGTAGGTGACATGGTTTGCCGTGCAGTCTTGCGGCGAATGGAAGCGGTGGTACATCGCTGACGTCAGCCGAAGCGTGACATAACAGCCATCACGATATCGCTCTTCCAACGTGGCCGCAAAAGGGGAATCGCCAAACAAGTCCCGCAGAGTGTAAGGAAAGCCTTTTGCCTGAAAGATTGTCACCCCTTCGACCGGTCCACAGGCACCAACAATCCCGTCTGACGGCGATGACAGGACGTCTGGATTGCCATCGACAGTACGCGCACCCGCCACCAGTTCGCGCGTGAAGCAATCATGCAGGCTGGTAAATGACTGCTTTTTGGCGTCACTCAAATCCAGATGGGTAAAAAACCGCCAAACGGCAATACTGGCGCGGCAAATGAACGGGTTTTCAATTTGGCTGAACCAACCCATCCAGCGCGTCAACGCAATGCGCGGAATACGGTTGGTGAACAGGAAATTGAGGTCTTCGTTTTGCAAAAAACGTTGTTTGATGCTGCGGGTCGGCGGGACATTCATATTTCTGTCAAATCCATCGGTTATACAGGGAGGTCAAAACAAGAAAGCGGTTCATTCATGAGTGAAATGTTGCCTTTTTATTTGCTGGGTGCCGGTGCCATAGCGGCGATGTTGCCCCGCCTCAAACGGCGTTTGGAGTTGTCCAAAGCCAAACATCCGTCCCTCGCCGGCCATTCGCGCATGGCCAAGCGTGTGGCACGCATGCTGCCCGGCTACACCTATGATGAAGCGCGCTTTTTTAACGCCGATGACGCGCCAACTGAGGTGGTCGCACGGCGGCGTGCCGCACTGGCCACGCTTGCGGCGTTGTTTGCACAGCGCTTCCCAAAATCGATTGCGCTGACCGCCGAAGCCGCCGCCGGCATTTCGGATCTGCAATTCACCAGCGCCTACCGGGTACCGTTCCAATTCAGCCGTTATCTGCGTCAACACTTGAAAGTCGGCGGATTTGTTGAATCGTCGTCCGGCGTGACCATCACCGATCTCGATGGCAATCATTTCTACGACTTGACCGGCTCGTATGGTGTCAATGTGTTTGGTGTTGATTTTTACAAAGCGTGTATCGCTGAAGGGTCTGCGCGCGCTGAAAAACTCGGGCCGGTACTCGGCGGCTACCACCCTTGCGTTGCCACTAACGTTGCCAAACTGCGGACCATTTCCGGGCTCGACGAAGTGTCGTTTCATATGTCGGGCACCGAGGCGGTCATGCAGGCGGTGCGTCTGGCGCGCTATCACACCAAACGCGCATACCTGGTGCGATTTTGTGGCGCCTACCATGGCTGGTGGGACGACGTGCAGCCGGGCCTCGGCAATCCCTCCCCGCCGCACGAAACCTACACGCTGAAAGAAATGGATAAAGACAGCTTGCGGGTACTGCGGACACGTAACGACATCGCGTGCGTGTTGGTGAACCCCTTGCAGGCGTTGCATCCCAATAGCGGCGCGCCCGGTGATTCGTCGCTGGTCGATAGTGCGCGCCGCGCGCGCTTTGACCGCGCCGCCTATACCGCCTGGCTGCAAGAGCTGCGCAAGGTATGCACCGAACGCAATATCGTCTTGATTTTTGACGAAGTGTTTGTCGGCTTTCGCCTGGCACCGGGCGGCGCACAGGAGTACTTCGACGTTCGCGCCGATATGGTGACCTACGGCAAGACGCTCGGTGGCGGCCTGCCGGTCGGGGTGGTTTGTGGACGCGCCGAACTGATGCGGCGCTTTCGTGATGACCGGCCGGCAGATATTTGTTTTGCCCGTGGCACCTTTAACTCGCACCCGTACGTGATGGCGGCAATGCAGGTATTTCTTGAACGCATCGAGCAGCCGGACATCCAATCCATTTACGCCGGCCTCGACGCGCGTTGGAATCAGCGTGCTGCAATGATGAACGATCGTCTGACCGATGAAAAATTGCCGGTCCGGGTCGCCAACATGTCGTCGATCTGGACCGTCTTTTACACCCGCCCTTCCCGTTATAACTGGATGTTCCAGTACTACCTGCGTGCCGAAGGATTGGCGCTCAGCTGGGTCGGTACCGGCCGGTTGATCTTTAGTCTGAATTACAGCGACGAAGATTTTTCTGCCGTGATGGCACGATTTGTTGCCGCCGCACAACGGATGAAAAACGACGGCTGGTGGTGGGATAACGCCGCCCTGACCAACAAACAAATCAAGCGCGGCATCCTGCGGGAAATGCTGCGCGAGCGGTTTGGTTAGCGTTGGCATTGCAGGCCGGATGCCGCCTGCCGGCACTGACCGCATCTGACCGCCGGTTTTACCGACGCCAAATATTTGCACCGCCAGCCGGCCGCGTAACTTATCGGCGACGGCTGGCGGCATTTGTGGCAATCGGTCGCGTCGGACAACTAGCCTTGATGGCGTTGTTGGTGAAGCATCGGATCAATTAACTCGCCGCGCATGAGATAAAGCGGCGCTTTGTAATACAGCTTGATATCGTGAAACGGGTCGGTCAGGATTTTGCACATCCAAACCAGACCGGTCATCACGTCTTTGATAAAAAACAAATGGATGGTGCGAAACAACAAACCACCCAAACCAATGCCAAGCCACATCCAGCCTACGTTCAACACAAACGCTTCGGCCGTGATGGCGGGGGTTAACAAACCAAACATTGAGGGCTGAATGAATAACAATGCCGGCGACAACGCCCAGATCAGCATCAACACCACCTTGCGGCGCAGGTTGTAGCCGACCTTGATCTCTTCTTTGTATTCATGGGTGGCCTGATTGACGTGATCGTAGGTCTTGGGCTCAAAGAAGAAGTGCCCCGCCTGCCGGCTGGTCATCGACACCAGCCACGCCAGCAATGCCGCAACCGCCGGGTTGATAAACAACAACACATA
>JANMNT010000005.1:0-10530 GCA_031368465.1 Burkholderiales bacterium | reverse complement strand
GTGATCTCAAAGCCCAGTCGGCGTGGGCGCCGCTCAATCCCGTACGGCGCCGGCCAACTTATGGGTGACCCCTTAAAAGGCCGAACTGAGTTATTCTTCCGCGACTAATCTGCCGCACTGTGAACTTGAATCCGCCATTGGATTGAGCGCTTTAAGGGCTGCCGCTTGGAAGGGATAGTTATGCAAAAACTGCGTTTCTCAATAGTCGGCGCGCTTATTGTGTTGGTTTGGCTAGGCTGGCTTGCCTATTGCTTGAAAATTTCTTTGACTACGGGGTCTACAGAGTCATTGCTTCGGGAAAGCGTCTTTATCTTATTCGGGCTATCTCTTGGCGCGGCGTTTTTTTCTGATAAAAAGAACGCAAATAAACTAATCATATTTCTTGCAGTTTGCGTAATTTCAATTCAATGCTATTTCTATGCGCTGGAGCTAAATGTTCCGCCTTATACGACCTCCGCTGATCCCATCAAACAATTTTTACATGATAGAAGTTATTCAATTCTCTATTCAGTAAAGCTTGGCGCGATTACACTGGCCGTTGAACTCATAACAACATATATAGCAATGCCTTTCCTTGCTTTTTTCGCCCTCGTTGCTGGTGTTATTCGGGAAAGAGCTTTCCAGCGCCAATACACATAGAATTCACTCACGTGAAATGAAACTCGCCTATCTACGGTTTTCTTCAGGCATTTTGCCCCAAACAGCCGGCAGATAAAGGACTTTATATTCTATCCCAGCGCCAATCCACTCACACCCAGCAACATGCCGATCGCCGCCAGCGTGCGGCGCGTGGCGTCACCTTCTTTCAACACGTGCGCGCCAATCAGCGCCGCAAACAGGATCGATAGTTCGCGCGCCGGTGCGACATAACTGACCGGTGTGTAGACCATTGCGGTCAATACCAGAATGTAGGAAAGCGGACTCATCAAGCCGATGGCGATTACCGACTTGCGGTGATCGCGCCAAGCGCGTGTAATCGCACCACTTTCGCGCAACCGTGTGTAGGGCACCAACATGGTCACGCGCGCAACGTTGGCGCCCCAGTCAAACACGATCGGCGGAATCAAGAACAGTGCAACCGCCTGTTTGTCCCACAACGTGTAGCTGGCAATCATGCAGCCGCACAGAATGGCAAAGCCAATACCTTTACCCGCCTCACGCGCAAATACTTTTCGGGGGTCTCCCGTCAATGCCAGCGCCGATATGCCAATGAGCACCGCGCCGGCAACGGCAAGCGAGGTCATGCGTTCGCCAAAGAATAATGTGGCGGCGATAATGGTCAGCAGCGGGCCGGTGGCGCGCGCGAGTGGATAGACCACTGACAAATCACCACCGGAACGATAGGCGCGATCGAGCAACAAAAAATAGAACATATGGATGATGCCGGAGCCGACCACAACCGCCGTCATCGCCCAAACGCCCCAGGGTGAGGTGAACCCGCGCCAGATCAAGAACAGGGAAACCGGCGTCAGGGCAATGCTCGCGACGATGGCCGACAGTGTCAGAACGCCAAGACCTCCGCCGCATTTTTTGAGCAGGTAATTCCAACTTGCATGCAGGAGCGCGGCAAGAACGACCAGCAGGAGTGTGTCATTGCTCAATACCGGGACAGACTAGAATTTGTCATTACGAATGACACCGACATCCGATATGTAAAGAGACAACGAGAAATTTTTTGCGTAATGGCTCATGACGTGCGCAACGATTTTTTCGGCAACCGCCTCTTCACAAATAATTTCCATGCGGATCGAGCGGCTGCCCTCCCATTCAGCGTCGCGTGCACCGTGTGCACCACCACCACGGACATCGGCAATCGTATAGCCGTGTGCACCAAAGCGGCGGATATCCTGCACCAAGAATTTCTCGAGTGCGGCTTCACCGATCATCACCAGCAGCTTTTTGGGGAAAGTATTCATGTGGTTATTAGTGCGCGTTGTGTAGGAATTGCGCCATCTGGAAATACAACGGTATACCGATGGTCAGATTAAACGGGAACGTGATTGCCAGCGCGGCACCGATACTCAACGTCGGATTGGCTTCCGGGACGGCGATACGAATTGCGGCGGGTGCGGCGATATACGACGCACTCGCCGCCAGGATCGCCAGCAGGGTGGTGCCGCCAAGGGATAAGCCGATCAATTTGCCGAGCGTCGCGCCAATGACGGCAAATACAACCGGGACGACAATACCAAAGGCAATCAAAAACGGGCCGGCGCGTTTTAAATCGGCAATACGGCTCGCCGCAACCAGCCCCATCTCCAGCAGGAACAATGCCAGCACGCCTTTAAATAAATCAAAAAACAGTCCGCGCATCGGGTCCAGACCCTGTGGGCCGGCAATCCAGCCAATGAGCAGGCCGCCGACCAGCAGCACCACCGACTTGCCCAGAAAAATTTCGTGCGCCAACAATCCCCACTGCACAGTTTTTAATGTGTGCAGCCGTGCCAATAAAATGCCCACAACAATGCCCGGCACTTCCAATAACGCAACAAACAGCGGCATGTATTCTTCAAACGGCACACGCTGCTTGATGACAAAGGCCAGGCCGACGGCGAAGGTGACAACGCTGACCGAACCGTAATGGGCGGCAATCGCGGCGGCATCAAAATTATTCAGGCGGCCGATAAACCGCAGGATCGGGTAGGCGAGCAACGGCAATACCAGGCCCATGGCGACCACCGCAACCGCCTGCGGGGCGACGGTTGCAATCGGGTGTTTGGCCAATTCCACGCCGCCTTTGAGTCCGATTGCTAACAACAAGTAGATTGATAACGTCTCGTAGAGTGCTTCGGGCAGACGTAGATCACTTTTTGCCAGGCGCGCAACCACACCCAACAGAAAAAACAGGACAACCGGATCCAAGCGTCAGGGCCTCAGCGCGTGAATCAGATCAAGATAGTCGACGCGATCCGAATGCAGATAATCGCGTCTGAGCAGGCAATCAACGATTACCAGCGCGGCGTCGACCGTGAACTGCGATGGATTCTCGAGCATGGCAAGCAAATCTGTGATCGGCACACAATCAAACGATGCCACTTCACCGTCCTGGTTAACCGGTACAAATGATTCCGGCAAAATAATGTCGTGGACAAAAATGACTTCGTTATGCAGCCCTTCCTCTGTCTCGCGTTTGCAACGCACTGCGCCCGCCGCACGCGCCATGCCGGCCAGCGCCGCATCAATGCCTGCTTCCTCCAGACTTTCCTTGGCGAGCGTCTGCAGCGGTGAGAAGCCGCGCGTGATACGCCCGGCCGCCAAATTGTCGCGTTTCCCCGGTTCAACGTATTTGGATTCAGCGCGCCGCGCCAGCCACATATAGGGCTGCCCGTTGCGTGCCGTCAAGCCGTTGAGGTGTGACGCGTACACGGTGAGTCCGAAATAGGGGGATGCGGCGCGTTCGACGTGAAACAGGGCGGGTGAATAAAATGATTCCGCCGCAGTCACCAGTTCGCCACGCCAGCCACGAATGACGTCCTGCGTGGCAAGAGACTCGACCACCTCCGCAAGGGCCACGCTACGATGTTCCGCGGATTCGAAATCGCCAATCATGCCGACGCCGCGCGGGCGGATCGCGAAGTATTCCGGCCAATCGTTTAATCGTTCTACAAACGATTTTTTCATCCAACCCGCCAACACGCCGTCAACCGTGAACGGCCGGAGGGTGTCGGACGGATCAAATGTCGATGCGGCTTGAACGAATGTGTTGAGTGCCGAACTCATGACCGGGTATTGTTGATGTGTCCAGGTTTTGGCAGCGTTTGAGACCCGCCACGGGTGTGCAGAGTCTGTTTTGGTGCAATTTTGATTATAGTAGCGTATTCCTATCGACTGCGCGCCACTCGGTGCATTTGCAGTGTTGCCGGAAAAATCCTTGGAGGCGCGGGTGAAAGTCATTGTTCTGGGTGCCGGTGTGATCGGCATTTCGTCGGCGTGGTATCTGAGCAAGTTGGGGCATGAGGTCGTTGTCATTGACCGCCAACGCGCCGCCGGCCTCGAAACCAGTTTCGCCAATGGCGCCCAGGTGTCGGTTTCGCAGTCCGAGCCGTGGGCGGCACCGTCTGCACCGCTCAAGGTATTGAAGTGGTTGTTCAAAGAAGATGCGCCGTTGCTGTTCAGGCCGCAACTCGACTGGCATCAATTGACCTGGGGGCTGGAGTTTCTGGTCGAGTGCATGCCGTCGCGATATCGTTTTAACATCCAGCAAATGGTCAACCTCGGCCTCTACAGCCGTGAATCGTTGCAGGCGCTGCGCGCCGAAACCGGCATTGAATACGATCATGCCACGCGCGGCATTTTGCAGTTTTATACCGAAGACGCCGACTATGCCGGCGCAGCGGAGGCGTGCGCATTGTTGTCAAAATTCGGTATCGACCGGCGGGTGGTTTTGCCGGATGAAGCGCGGCGTATCGAGCCGGCGCTGGCGAGCCTGGGTGGCATGCTCAAAGGTGCGAGTTACGCCGAGAGTGACGAATCCGGTGACGCGTTCAAATTCACCCAAAATCTGGCGAAGTTATGTGAAGCCGCCGGCGTGACATTCCTTTATGACACCACCATCGAGGCAATTCGAACCGATGGCGCGCGTATTTCAAGTGTGGTGGTCAAGCAGAAAGATGCGGGCACCTATGATGCGATGTCGGCGGACGCGTACGTGGTATGCCTGGGTTCGTTCAGTACATTGATGCTGCGCACAATCGGTATATCGATCCCGGTCTATCCGGCAAAGGGTTATTCAGCGACCCTGTCGACCCTGGGCTTTGATGGTGCGCCGCACGTCAGCCTGACGGACGAGGCGATGAAAATCGTGTTTACGCGTATCGGTGACCGCTTGAGAATTGCCGGCACCGCAGAAATGGCCGGCTACAGTACCGACATCAATATGATCAGATGTGAAGCGTTGATCAAACGTGCGCGTGAGTTGTTTCCGCATGCGGCGGATTACGACCATCCACAATATTGGACCGGCTTGCGGCCATCGACGCCTTCTAACCGGCCGATTATCGGCCGCGCGCAATATGGCAATCTATTTCTCAATACCGGCCACGGCACCCTTGGTTGGACCGAGGGACCGGGATCGGGCCGTGCGTTGGCTGATCTTGTTTCCGGCAGGGTTCCGGAAGTCGATTACAAATTTCTTCACGTCGATGGCCGCAAACCGCGGTGAGTGCGGCAATTGTTTTTTTGACGAGGATTTGACCAGATGATTCAGTTAAAAGATGTTGAAGCCGCCGCCGGCGTATTGGCGGGCCATGTGGTCAATTCGCCGTGCATGCATTCGCGCACGTTGTCAGACATCACCGGTGCCGAGGTCTACCTTAAATTTGAGAACCATCAATTTACCGCGAGCTTCAAAGAACGGGGTGCGCTGAACAAGCTGGCGTCGTTGAACGCGGCGCAGAAAAAAAGCGGCGTGATCGCCGCCAGTGCCGGTAATCACGCGCAGGGCGTGGCTTACCATGCAACCCGGCTGGGCATTCCCAGCGTGATTGTCATGCCGAAATTCACACCGAACGTAAAAGTCGAAATGACACGTCGTCATGGCGCGGATGTGGTGTTGTTTGGTGAAGATTTTGACGAAGCAAAAGCGCATGCCTTTAAATTGTCGGCCGAGCGCGGACTGGTGTTTGTGCATCCGTATGATGATGAAAAAGTTATTGCCGGGCAGGGCACCATTGCGCTCGAAATGCTGACGCAGCAACCAGATCTTGACACGCTGGCCATTGCCATCGGCGGCGGCGGTTTGATTTCAGGTATTGCGGTTGCCGCCAAGGCATTGCGGCCGGACATCGATATTGTTGGTGTCGAGACCATGCGTTTTCCATCGATGTATGCCGCCATCAATGGTGCCGCGGCAAACTTTGGGCCATCGACGATTGCCGAGGGTATTGCGGTCAAGGAACCAGGTGTGCTGACGCGCGCAATTGTTGAGAAATACGTCAGCGACATTGTGCTGGTCGATGAGGGCGACATCGAAGAGGCGATTGTCATGTTGCTTGAAATCGAAAAGACGGTGGTCGAAGGCGCCGGTGCGGTGTCGCTTGCGGCGTTGATGCGACATCGTGATCGCTTCGCCGGACGCCGCGTGGGTCTGGTGCTGTGCGGTGGCAATATTGATCCGTTGATGCTGGCTGAAATTATTCAGCGCGGCATGGTTCGCTCTGGTCGCCTGGCGCGCATCAAGGTTGAGTTGCGCGACCTGCCAGGTGCGCTCGCCAAAATCACCAATTTGATCGCGGAGTCAAACGCGAATATTGAAGAAGTTCATCACCAGCGCGCGTTTACCAATCTGCCGGTGCAGAGTGCCGAGGTCGAGTTTGTGCTCAAGACACGCAATGCCGCGCATATCGATGAGATTGTCGGCAAGCTCGAATCGGTCGGCTTCCGCGCCCGCGCGATCAATAATAACGACTGATCGCGCGCGGCCTTCAGGAAGCCAAATCAGTTGGCGGCAGGCGTTGCAGCTGGCTTTGCCAATGAGCGGCTTAACATCACCACAAACGGGATCCAGCCGACCCACATCACCAGATCAATCAAGTCCATTGCAATCGGTATGTTGCCGTCTGGAAAATATTTTGTGGCGGTAAATTCTTCGATGTAGTTGAAGATGCTCAGCCAGACGATGGTGAAGGCAAAACAAACCGGGGTCGCCGAAATGCGGCCTTGCAACCGGCGCAACAATGGCACGACCATGATGATGCCGATACAAAATACATACAGCGTGATGCGCCATTCGTGATGTTCGGCAAAAAATTTGGCGATCAACGGCTCCGAAACAATCATTTTGGCGGCGGTCCAGCCCAACACACCCGCACCAAGCACGATGATGATCGGAAAGCGTTCCACCCATTTCAGAATCAGCGTTGATCCCCACATGACAATCGGGATGCTGACCAAGAGGCCGATGATGACCAGCAGAAAACTGCCATGTGCCGCGCCGGCCACTGCGAGCACGTTGTCCACGCCCATAATGGTGTCGGCAACAACAATGGTTTGAATCGCCTGGCGGAAGGTTGTGCCACTTGCAATATTGTGTTCACCATCACCGTCGTCGGCAACCAACTGGTAGGCGATCCAGATCAACGCGACCCCGCCGGCGAGCAGGAACCCCGGGATTTTCAGCAGCCAAACCACACCCATGGTCAATATGCACCGAACGGCAACCGCACCGATTGCGCCCCAGAATACGGCCTTTTTCTGCAGGTCGGGCGGCAGCTTGCGTGCGGCCAGCCCGATGACAATGGCATTGTCACCGGCGAGCACCAAATCAATCAGAATGATGGCGATCAGTGCCTGGATAAATTCGGGTGACATGAATTCCATTTTTTGCTCCTGCTCCTGTATCGCGCGGGTGTGGTAGCGCCCGTCAGTCTGTCGAACCAATCAAATCAGGGGCAGGCGGGGCACATCAATGCCTGTCCGGAATTGTCGCGGAATGGTTGTTATCGTTGGGGTTGTTGTTGTATCAAACCAAGCGTACCATTCGCATTTTATACACAGGGGCATCGCAATGAAACTATCAGGGCTTCGTAGTCTGGTCATGGTGTTGTTGATGACCGGCGCGTCAACAGCAGCGGTGGCCGACGTCAAGGAAATGCCGGGCGGGTTGTGGCAAATCACCAGCAAAATGGATGTTCCAGGCATGCCACCTGAAATGGCGGCGAAAATGGGCAATATGACCATGACCCATTGCATCAAGCCCGGTGAACGCAAGTGGAATGAGCAACGTGGCGCAATGGATCGCGGCGAGCGCAAGTGCGAGCCGGTTGAGACCAAAACAGAAGGCAATAAAGTGTCGTGGAAGCTGCGCTGTGCCGATGGCACCAATGGCGAAGGCGCCATCACGCACAATGGCAAGGACGCCTACAAGATGGATATGACCATGAATTCGCCACGCGGCAGCATGAAAATGCACAGTGAAGGTAAACGCATCGCGGAAACCTGTGAAAAGGGTCAGAAATAAAATTGTCGCATCAGGGCGTGTCCGGCAATAGCCGACCAGCCGTTCTGGAACGGTAAACGTTACATTTGACGGCGGTCTTGCGGCAAAAATGGCCGAAAGCGCCCGTCAATAAACGAGTTTCAAAAAAATGGGAGCCACCGGCTCCCATTTTTTTGGCCGTTTGACCGGCTATACCGCGTGGCGCAGTACCTCAAAGCGTGTCTGCATCGTCGCAGGCAGGCGGTACGCAAGCTTTGTCATGAGTTCATTGTGCAATGTCATTTCCTGTTGCCACTGGACACCATTGACGGCGGTGATCGCAGCAAAATTGGCCGGGTCAAATGGCAGTCCGCTCCAGTCGATATTTTCATAGGCGGGAATGTACCCCAGCGATGTTTCGGTTGCCGCAGCATTGCCTTCAACACGTTCGATGATCCATTTCAGGACACGCATGTTTTCGCCGAAGCCCGGCCAGATAAATTTGCCGTCGTCGGATTTCCGGAACCAATTGACGCAATACAACTTTGGTGCGTTGGTGCCGACTTTTGCGCCGATATTGATCCAATGTGCAAAATAATCCGACATGTTGTAGCCACAAAATGCCAGCATTGCAAACGGGTCGCGACGCACCACGCCAACCTGTCCGACGATCGCCGCGGTGGTTTCCGAACCCAGCGTCGCCGCCATATAAACGCCTTCATTCCAATTGCGCGCTTCAGTCACAAGCGGCACGGTGGATGAGCGTCGGCCGCCAAAAATCATCGCGGACAATGGCACACCGTCGGGATTGTCCCACTCGCTATCAAGTGACGGGCACTGGGTCGCCGCGACCGTGAAGCGTGCATTGGCGTGTGCGGCGAGACGGCCACAATCGGGTGTCCACGCCTTGCCCTGCCAATCGGTTAACTGTGCGGGCGGCGTCTTAGTCATGCCTTCCCACCAGACATCACCTTCAGGTGTGAGTGCAACATTGGTGAAGATCACATTTGACTTCAACGACTCCATACAATTCGGATTGGTCTCATACGACGTGCCGGGTGCGACGCCAAAAAAGCCGGCTTCCGGATTGATGGCGAGCATCGTGCCGTCCTTGCCCGGTTTGATCCAGGTAATGTCATCGCCAACGGTGGTGACTTCCCAACCGGCGTCCTTGAACGATGCTGGCGGGATCATCATGGCGAAATTGGTCTTGCCGCACGCCGACGGAAATGCTGCGGTGACATAGTGTTTTTTGCCAGCCGGTGTTTTGACGCCGAGAATCAACATGTGCTCGGCGAGCCAACCCTGTTGTTTGCCCATCACGCTGGCAATACGCAGCGCAAAACATTTTTTGCCCAGCAACGCGTTGCCACCATAGCCGGAACCATACGACCAGATCTCGTGTGTCTCAGGGAAATGGACAATGTATTTATGGTCCTTGTTACAAGGCCATGGCACGTCGTTTTCGCCCGTTGCGAGTGGCGCCCCGACTGAATGCAAACAAGGCACAAATTCACCATCGGTACCCAAGGCATCCAACACCTTGGTGCCCACGCGCGTCATGTGTTTCATGTTGACCGCGACGTATGGCGAATCGGAAATTTCCACGCCGATATGGGCGATGTGCGAGCCGATCGGTCCCATCGAGAACGGCACGACATACATGGTGCGGCCACGCATCGAGCCGGCAAACAGCCCGTCGAGTTTGGAGCGCATTTCGGCGGGGTCCAGCCAATTGTTGGTCGGCCCTGCATCGTCTTTGTTTGCCGAGCAAATAAACGTGCGGTCTTCGACACGCGCCACATCCGACGGGTCGGACCAGGCGAGGTAGGAATTTGGCCGCAGCGATTCGTCAAGTTTACGGAAGGTTCCGGCGGCAACCAGTTCGTCACACAGCCGGCGATATTCTGCTTCCGAGCCGTCACACCAATAAATACGATCCGGTTGTGTCAGTGTCGAAACGTCGTTAACCCAGGCGAGCAATCCGGGATGAAAAGTGGGGGCGTCGTTCAGCAGAACGGGCTTGGCGCGGGCGTGCATAAAGGCTCTCCAAAAGCGTGTCGCAGGGTGTGTGCGGGTGCCGTGGCACGCCGCATCAATTGTTACCTAAAATTATCCCACGACGGGGCATGAATTGCCGGCATTAAAGTACAAAAGAGTACAAAAAGAACACGAAAAATATTCACCAATGCGACCGCAATTTGTACGGATAACTTCTAGCCTGCAAATTCACGGGTCGACCCGATTCGTGACGGCTTTTCGCTCTTGGCAACCGGCATTTTTGGGCAATGCACTTTGTACTTCGACAGAACGATGGCCTACGCACTCGATAGCGGGCGTCTGAGCGTCGCTTTACTTGCCAACTGCGCGCTTACGCGCCCCGCCAGAGCCGGGGCGGTTCGAGCGGCGCGCCATGAAGCAGTTCATGACGCGAAACCCCGCTCACACTCCTTGCAATATCTCGATACTGCGCGGTCAGTTGAGCGAAAAATCACTCGCCGAGTTTGCCAACAGCTACCCACTCTCGATCGCGCCCCCGTGAAATATGCAGGCTAGCCGCCGCCGGAGGTTTGCTGCCCATAAGTGCGAAATTTCGCCAATACAATCGCCATTTT
>JANMNT010000064.1:0-12192 GCA_031368465.1 Burkholderiales bacterium | reverse complement strand
AATACCGCCAATGGCATCTTCGGACCGTTGGCCGCGCGGGCAAACACAAACAGCGTGTCGCCGCGCGCAACCCGCGCCTTGATTTCGGGCGCAATATTAACGCGCCCGGTAACCTCCTTGCCCTGCGCAATCGGCGCGGCGGCAACCACCGGCGGCGGCTCTTTTGGAAACGCCGGTTTGCCGGTTTTTATTTCGCCAATGATGGCGGCGATCTGCACATAGTCGTCCGAATCCTTCGGCACCAGCGTTTGTAATTTTTCCCAGCGCTTGATCGCCGCCGGCTTGTTGCCCGCGCGCATATCGGCGGTGCCTGCCAGCGCCAGCGCCTTCATATTGTTTGGGTCGGCCCTCAGCGCCCGGTCGATTAATTCACGCGGCTTGCCGGCAAAGTTACCTTCCTGCACCATCACCTGCGCATCGGCATAGTCAGCGAGTAACTGGGCGTCATTCGGCAATAATGCCGCCGCCCGGCCGAACGCGGTTGCCGCAGCGGCGTATTGCCCCAACGCATTTTGCGAGCGGGCCAGCAAAATCCAGCCGCGTGGATCGTCCGGTTTTTCCGCCATTTTCTTGGCCAGATTGTCGACCAATGCCAGCACCTGTTGGTCAGACATGGCGGCGTTGGGATTGTTAGCGCTGTCACCAATAGGCGCGGCTGTGCCGGCCGTCATTTGCCCGGCGGCATTGCGCGCATTGTGATCACCCCATTGCACAAAACCGAGAGAGGCACCCACAACAACAAATAGCGAAATACCAAACCCGAGCATCCATGCGGGTTTAGGAGCATTTTTGGCTGGAACAGATTCAGCGGCGCGGACTTTATTTTCCACATCCACCTCTGAAGCGAGGCGGCGTGAAAGTTCATCCAGTGCGTCATCGCGTTCAGCCACAGACAGCAGACCGCGCGCGAAATCGGCCTCGACCTCGCGACGCTGCAAGCGAAACGCCGCTAAATTAGCGGCCTCGTTCGACACACCCGACGAATCATTGATGTCATTGGGCGATCGGTTTCGAAAAATCGGCACCAACACAAACGCCAATGCCAGCGCCAACATTGCCGCAGCAACGATATAAAACATGAACCCACGCAGTCGTAGAAAAGAAGAATCATTATAGCCAGCACAGACAGCTGTCATATGCTTGATGGATTTGATGTCGAGGTTGTTGATGGACATCAAACGCACGTCAATCAGGCGCGGACGGAAAGTGTCGAAAATCTGGCCGGAAATGCCTTGTTTCAGGCCTCGTTTTAATAAATGACAGCAGGGCCTGAAAAGTGGCGGCCGGATCTCAAACTCTGCGCTGCGCGGGTTGGGCGTGACAAACGGTGTAATGCTAGTTGTCGGGCCACTATCGATAATTTGCAGTAAATGCGAAAAAACCTGCGGATTCGGGACAATTGATTGTTTCAGCAAATCGTCAAGGCAATGGCGATAGCGGCTTGGGTTTTGTGATGCCGAAATCGGGCAATCCAACCGGCACCATTGTTACCGGCTGCTGCTGATTGTTGGTCAATTTCTTTACCTCATAACCAACGTAGTAGTCGAGGCCGCGGTGGGTGACAAGTCCTTCCTTCCGGTAGTCTGCTTCGCCGACAAGTCCGGCGACCAAGGCTTTGGTAAACGCGCCATTCTGCCACGAAGGCTCTTCAAGCGACGCCTGTCGGCCGTGGGAGGCAGAAAAGACGATCACACCATTTTCCGGACTCGACAGTTTATTGGCAAGTTTTGTCAGGTCGGATTGTTTGAATGTGCCGACTGATCTACCGGAAAAGCAGGTGTCGACAAAAAAAAGCGTTTTGCCTCTGATGTTGGCGAGTGCGTCACGAAAATGCTGTTCAGGAACTCCGGTCTCGGCAAGTCGCGCCACATCCACATCATGCGGCGCAAAATAATAGGTGTCATCGATATCATTCAGTCCGTGTCCGGCGAGAAACAGCACGGCCACGTCATCGGCGGTCGGTGTCGCCTTGAGCCATGTCAACCCTTCCAGGATAGATCGACTTGTTGCGAGTTTGTTGGAAAGAACCCGCATCTCAACTTTCTTGTATAGGAGCCCCGATTGCGCATTAAAAACACCGCTTAAATCGCGTGCATCTTTGGCGGCAAACGCAAGATCATATTCATTTTTTGCGTACTCGCTGACACCAATTGCCAGCAGAAAAAGTGTCGGCCTTTTGTCCAGAATGACCGGTGGTTGCGCCGGAACAGCCGCGGGCCCAGGGGTGGGGGTTGGCGTTGGCTGTTTCGCAGCCGGTGCGACCGTTGGTGCAACCGGCATCGCGGCCTGCTGTGGCTTCGTTACGGGCGGAACGGACGGCTTTACCGCACTGGCAGTTTGCGCGGGGACGGGCGCGGCTGAGGGCGCGGCCTGTACGACCTGGACTGGCGGCTGAACAGGCATCACCAATGCAGGCGCGACAGCGGCAATCGTCGGGATGTCCGTCGGCACGACTGCGTATTCAACCGCCGCAACAGCCGGTGACGAAATACCTCTTGTATTGGTCACAAAAATTTGTACCAGCACGTTGCGGGGTGGCAGGGATATGTGTAATCGGCCAACCGATTTGCCATCTGTTGTTGCCGGCATTTCATTCCGGTATTTTTGGTAGGGTCGACCATCAACCCGCACCTCAAACCCGGAAACAACCTCGCCATTTGCAGCGAACACGCGGTAATTCATCGTGATGTCAGCTGTTGCTGTCTCAACAATAGATGGTGACACCAAGGTGACAATCGGCGGCAATGACTGCGTCAACGGCGCAATTGAAATAAATTGTTCAACCCTTGATCGTACCGGTTCCGCCAGCGTCAACGCTGCTTTGCGGCGAAGGTCGTTCGCAGCTTCCAACGCCCTGCCGGCGTCCATATTGACCAGAACCTGATCAATTACGTCCGGCCGGTAATAACGATCTCGGAAACGCGAGATCGCAAAAAAATCGGCCTGGTCGCCGTCATGTCGGTTGACCAGCCAACCAATCAGGTCTTCTGCGCCGGCGCTGACATCGAAATAGCCGCTCTCTGTCCAAAGCACCCATTTACGATCACCGGTCGAAAAAAATGACATCAGCATCGCACCATCGGACGTACGCCGCCATCGGATGGTTCCATCCGCCATGCCCATTACCATGACGTTGCCATCCGTACTGACTGCAGTCGTACGCACCTCTGTTGACAGCCGGACCGACCAAATTGGTTCGCCGTGCAAATTGAACCGTCGCAGTGCGCGGCTGGTGCCGATGACTACGCCCCCCGCACGCGGCAACACAACCGCAGTTCGTGCGACTTCTGTTGTATCCAGTTTGACCGGTGTTCCGCCGATTTTCGGCCGAAGGTTATTTTCCCAGTCGCTGACGATTGCGGCTGAGATGGATGATTTTACTGACGCCAGGGCAGAAGTCACATCGGGGTCGTCAAAGCGGCGCGTGATCAAATCAAATGATGCAAGCGCATTTGCCTGACGAAAACGAAATGAGACGGCCGATACCGTCTCATTTGCCCGCATGCTTCGCGTGTCAGAAAAAGCGGCGATGTTTGCCGAGAGGCGCGTCAAACCGGAACCCGCCACGACCGCCCAGGCTGGCTCCGCGGTTGCAATCACCAGGCGTCCATCATTGAGCGCCAGGAGGTCCGTGACAGAATTTGAAGCGGCAACAAATTCTGTGCTCTGCAGGGATGGCCAGCTGATTTGTTTGACAACAAATTGATCGGCGCCGGTTGCCGCCGATCCGCCGAAATAAATCTGCGCGCCATCGCGTGACCAAGCGGTGTTGCGTAAATTTCCCGCCCCGAATCCGTCAAACGTCAGGGACTTGAATATCGACCGTTTCTCGACATTGACGATGTCAACGCGAATCGTTTCGCGGCTCTGGCGCGAATTAAAACCAACCGCCAGCAATGTGCCATCGGGCGAAAAATCAATACCACGCGGATCTTGTCGTCCGGTCTTAACTTCCCCTGTGGACACGACCGTTCCGCCGGCAAATGTGTAAAACCGGATTGTTCCATTCGAAACAGGTACCGCAAGGGTGCCCGTTGACGAAAATGCGACCGACCACGCATCCGCCGGCAACAGCTCTTCATGAGACATGGCGCCATCCGGTGTGAATATTCGCAACGCGGGAGATTCGGCAAATGATGCCGCCAACCATTTTCCGTCCGGGGACCATGCCAGCCGCTTGACATCTCCGCCGCGCGCATCAATTGCGCGCAGGAATCCCAGACTTGCGAGATCATACAAATAAATTCGGTGGTTGCCCCCGGGGGCGGCGGTCGTCCCGCCTATCGCGATAATCCCGTCGCGGGAAATTGCCACCCCATACAATCGGCCGACCTGATCAGCGCCTGCAGGTGGCCGCAACGTGCCGATCAACTGGTTTGATGGCAGATCCCAAACGCGCGCAGATTTATCGTCGGATACCGTGACCAACCGTTTTTGACGATGATCAACCGCAATCTGCCTGATCGGGCCGGTGTGCGCACCGGGTTCCAGAATTAGTTGTGGCTGTCGGGTAAATTCGCCCTGGTCTGCGTACGCAACCAACGATCCCACCGCAATTGCCAACCAAAGGATTAGGGCCGGGAAAAAACGGCTGGCGGCTGATAAGTCAATATCGATACGACTAAACATGTGCTTCAATCCGGCGATCGGTTGATTCGAGTCTAACGGATGCCCATGCCACCCGCAATACAACATCGGCCCATCACGCCAAGCATAACCCTATGCACGGACAATTCGCCGGCATACGCGACCGTCGTGCCGCACAATCCCCGCTTTGGCCGCAACCCGGGCAAACCAGCCAGAACAACACGACCATGCAATACGATTGAATCATCTATTTTAGGCGAGCATAATCAGGCGTGACCCCGGCCACCGGTCGATCTTAATGGTTAACCCAGTCAGGATAGACTCATGCGATCACAACGTACCTTGTTAATGCGCTTCCCTGCATTAGTGCTACTGGGGTTGGCCAGCCTGCTTTCGAATTCACGCGCGATTGCCAATGGCGATACACCGGGGTTTGAGCCACATTGGGAAAACGCATCTCCACAATTGCTCGAACGCGTCATTACCAAACGCGCAATCAAAGACGGCGTTGCCGCCGCGGTTGCAGCGGCCATTGACGAGTCTGCATTCATTTCAACGCATGCGCCGTTGACAATTCAGCGCGGCAAAACCAATAAGTTGGGCCGGCTAATGAATCCGCCGCTGTTGTTGCGATCCCAAAGCGGGGCGCTCCGATCGGTGAATCTTGCAGGCAACCAATTGGTCTTCACGACCCAGCCAGACCCCGGAAACCGCTATCGGTTGGTCGCCGCCACTGATCTGGACGGAAACGGCGCAGCTGATATCGCCTACCAAAACGTCACACAAGGAGAGACCGGCGAAGTGAAGTGGTGGAATGGTTTTGCACCGGCGTCCGAGGCGTCAATTCGTTCGGTAAAGGTGGCTTGGGATGTTCAGGTCGAAGGCGATCTTGATGGGGACGGACTTGGCGACTTGGTCTGGCGTTATATGCTACCCGGCTCGAACGATACCGGCGTTTCATATGTCTGGTTTCGTAATCCAAATGGAACCGTCCAGGTCAGAAAGCGCGGCGGTGCACCTCTGAACTGGAAGCTGCTCGGCGCTGCTGATCTGAATGGTGATGGCGCCGCCGATATGGCATACGTCAGTCCCGACCGGCAAATTAGAATCTTGCTGGCAATGCCACAACGGACCTGCGCCAACTTCCTTGCCGGATCAGTTCCCGTTGGATTCACCGCACTCCGATTTGCCGATATGTCGGGCGGCGGCAAAGGCGATGTCTTGATTCGAAATGCGAGTACGGGGGAGAACCGGCTTTTGTCACTCAACGCCACTGGCGTCACACTGCCGCCACCAGCATCCAACCCGGATGACCCGAATGCGTCATGCACGGCAACGTCACAAACCATCAGTAACATTGAAAAAAGTCTTCCGGCTGCGCCTGTGTCATGGCAACTCTATGGTTCGGCAGATTTGAACAATGACGGTATTGTCGATCTCATCTGGATTCAACCGAACGGGACGCTCACCGTCTGGCTGATGAATCCGAATCAAGCGCCGACAACGATCGCCACTGCCGGCGTAGCGCCAACCGGCTTTGTTCCGTTCCCCGAGCCTCCCGTTACATTGGTCCCGAAATCGACTACATGTGTCACTAAAGTCCGCCCTGGATTTACCGGCAACGGTAACGCGATTTATGGCGGCGGCAACGACGACGGTGCCAACTGGGGGGGCGGCAGCGGTGGTAGTTATGGCGGCCTTGGTGGCGGCATTTGGACCAGCGGCGGCGATGGCACTGCGTCTGAAGAAACCGAAGAGGTCGGCGGCGGTGTGTCCGAAGGCAAGGTTCTTGGCGGACTCATGACTGTTACCCGCTTTGCCGATGGACAGGTACTCGGCAGCGCAATCACCGATCCGGTTACCGGCATGGTGTCGATTCAAAGCTGCGCTTCCGACATGCCATTGCTGCTTTCGGTTACCGGTTTGACCGGGGCCCGTTATTACGATGAGGGCACTAACACCTACGCCAGTTTTGGCCCGGGGCAGATTTTGCGGGCGCTAATAGACCGGCTGGATGAAAACGTCGGGGTATCGACATTGACGGAGGCGGCATATCAGTATGCCGTCAATGCCTTTGGACAGCCCGCATTGCCAGGTACAACGGGTCCAGAGCAGTCAAAGGCCATCGGCAATCTAAATCTGACGATGTCGCAAGTTCGTGCGGCGAATCAAACAGTGCTTAGTGAAATGAATCGTCTGCTGCCGCTTTCTTCCCAACTTCGGTCAATCAAATCGCTGGCAACGCCGTTGGATCAATCAAGCGCAGACACTGTTTTGCCAAATAATCGTTATGGTATTGCCGCTGTCGTCACGGGGGGAATTGCCCGCAACGCAGCCAACTACCTGCCAACGTCAACCACGCCCGCACTAGAAAATGCGCGACAAATGGTGCGCGATTTGGGCGATGGAAAATTCAACGGGTTTGCAGCCGACGGTACTTCAGCCGGCACCGGGTCGCGGCTTTTTTACGACATTGCAAAGCTCCCCGTCGCGCTAGATGCCGCCAATTACGCCATCTCAAAGCAATTTGGCCGCGGCTCAACCTATCTTCTCGGGCTTGGTTTGACGGATGTAACCTGGGCCGGCACACTCGACACCAGCGGCGGGCTTTCGTACGGTTGTTACGATCAACTCGACAAGACCGCCCTACTCAAGGACGGTTCATTAAATGTGTTGCGCTATGTGCCTGCTGCGGGACAAAGTTGCGCCGCACAATTTGACGATCCAACCGACAACACGACAAATGGCGCCCAGTCGACGTTGTTGCGCGGCTTCGCCACCAATGTCAAGAAAGTTGACAGTAAGGCTCGCCACGCATTTTTTCAGAAGGGCGATGGCACTGTTTGGTCATGGGGACAAAATCTATGCGGCAACCTTGGTAACGGGCAATCAGGTGGCCGCGCCGCTTCACCAGTGCAGGTGAGCGGTCTGCGCGACATTACCAGCTTCGCGGTGGGCAACTGGTTTGCGCTGGCACGCGACAAGGATGGATTTGTTTATTCATGGGGCTCATCGCTTTACGGGACGCTTGGGCTCGGAAACACCACATACGATATTGCCAATTGCGATATTTATAACGGTAACACGTCGATTGATCGGGGCGCGAGTCGGCCGGCCAATCATACGCCCAGGCGGATCCCCAGCCTGACCGGTATTGTCGCCGTTGCCGCCGACCAAGCTGCGGCCTACGCGCTCGCGGCAAATGGACAGGTATATCAGTGGGGGTTGGTCGGCTCACCGGCCGATATCGATGCATTTGTGTCAACGCCGGTATTGGTTGCCGGCATCGATTCGGTGGTGATGATCACGACGGCGAACAGAATGGTTTTTGCGCTCAAGCGGGACGGAACCGTCTGGGGATGGGGTGCAAATACCCAAAACACCTTTGGCAACGGATCGGCGACACCAATTTGGACCCCCACCCAGGTGCCCGGGTTGTCTGATATTGTGCAGATCGCTGGAGACGGTGTTGCAGGGACCGTCGCCCTTCGGCGGGACGGTCTGGTATTTGTTTGGGACTTCTTTTTTTATCGAAACCCGACACTGTTCCCAACCGCAACAACCTGTCAGCAATCAGGTAATTCAGCATCGCCGTTATCTTGTACGGTGGGACCGCTGCCGCGCATCCGTCATCTGCATGCAACCGGCGCGCGCGTTATTCTTTACGGCGAAAATGGCGGGATATTCAGCCGATATTCGGGTCTGACCCGTTTTGATATTGTCGCAACAACCCCTTTGCTTTAGTTGTCGATTTTGGCGGGGTAATACCACGACGCGTGTCGTAGATTATTTAGTCAACCCGACCAACTCCTTATTGCCGGGCCTTGATATGGCTAGACGTCGCCAAACCTCCCTGGCGGCGCCAAATGCACCTACTTTTTCGAGTGCCCGCGCATATACCACCGATTCAGAAAACGTCGCCTTATCTGAGGGCGTCAACGGCAATAAACTGTCAAGCGTCGCTCTATCGATGGTTTTGAAGTTTCGAACAACAGGCGGTTTATCCGTGTTTTCCGCGATTGTTAACGTCCACTCATAGTCCACGCCCCAATCCAGCGACTGACCGGCGGTAAGTCGGACGGACGTATCTTTTGTGCCTATTTTGGCAATCACAACATTGGACTGTGCCAGCGTGAAAATATAAGTCATGCCGGGGCTGAATGGCGGCCATGAAAATGCCGGATTGAGCGTAATTATTGTGTCGCGATTTGAGGGTGATGTTTCTGGCGGTACCATCGAGCGCATTCTGACGGCGCCGACCGATGTTTTTCCACCACTGGTCGGGACGACTACGGCGGCGGCGGCGAAATCAGACAACTTCTTTGCCGATGGTGCAGTGCCCGATCTTGGTTTGACACCGTCAGGCACTATTTCAAACTCGGATTGCACCGTCGCCGAATACTCTGATTTCGCCGCGTTGTGCGCAAGAAAAAGTGTTGCGCCCTTGCCAACATTTACAACATCACCGGCAAAAAGATTGTCAAACAAGTTAAGCGCACCTGTCTTTCCGGCGCGAGAAACCGATACGGTACCGATTACGTCAATTACGCTGGCGACCGGTTGTGGACTGCTCGTCTGCGCCGCAGCATTGATTAGAAATGCGAGCAGGAAAAAATAAATCGATATTAGTGCCTTCATTTCGTTCTCCATATCCTGACAAAATACAACGCCTGAAAGATCATTCGCAAAGATTGAAATGCGGTATCACGCATGCCTTTACGCCGTATTTCGATCATCCAGAATCATAATGCAACAACTCTACTTCGAAGCAGCCACATCGCCCGATGCCGGACTCCAACCAAATGTCATCACCGGCGCCCGCCCTTTGATTTGCTGTTCACCCAGACAAACGAGGTATGCTGGATTGCCAACTGCATCGGCAACCGATGCCGAACAAATAATCGGATAACCTAACGATTTACTAAGCCCCTCGAGCCGCGCACTGGTATTGACCGTATCGCCAATGGCCGTAAATTCATGGCGCGCCTTGGATCCAATGAAGCCGACAATCGCATCACCACTATTCAGGCCAATTCCAATTTCGAGTTTTAAGTCGACTTTACTGAAAGTACCGTGGTTGAGGTGGGCAAGTTCAACCAACATTTCGCTGGCAGCGGAGAGGGCTGAATTCTCCGGCTCTGGAAGCGGGGCTGGCTGGCCGAACAGCGCCATAATGCCGTCGCCCATGAACTTGTCGATCACGCCGCCGTGCCGGTGGATGATATCGGTCATCGCCGAGAAATAGGCATTCAGAATTTCAACAACTTCCTCTGGCGGAAGTCTTTCACTCAGCGTGGTGAAGCCCCGAACGTCACAAAACATCACGCATAACCTGGCGCGTATCCCCGCTACACTTGGCGAAATTTCGCCGCTTTCCATCCGCCGCATCAACGCAGGACTCACCGATCCGCCAAATACGCGTCGCAGGTGACGCCGATCCCGCCACGTTTGTGCAACATCTAAACCCGCCTTTGCGCAAAAGGCGAACCAGACCGCGAATACGACGCCGGCAATCATCAAACTTGTTCCATTTTTGAACGACCATACCGACGCGACCACCAACGCACAAGTGATCGATAAAACGCAGATGGACTTCCAAAGCGAGGTTCGGCCGATAAAGAACAACGTGCCGAGCGCGATCAAGCCTGCCACCAACCATTGGTTAATGACCGAAATCAATCCGCCATTCATCACTGACCGATATATTTGGGCATGCAGCACCACACCTGGGATCCGCATGTTCGACTCCTCACCTGTCACCATCGAGACAGGTGCATCGTGCCGGTCTTCATCCGGAAGAATAACCCCGACAAGAATGGTCTGTCCCCTGAATCTGTGTTGTAACCAATCGACATCTCCGCGTTCAAATGCACTGATGGCGTCGCTTGCTGCGATCACTTCAAAACGGGGGCCGACCGAATAATCGATCAAACCTGATTGTGTCGGCTTTCTTCTGCCGACCTGCGCCATTGCCATTGCAAGGGGCGGGACGCCATCGATGCCGGTACACTCCGCTTCCGGGAATCGGCGAACCAGTCCATCGGGGTCGTTGCATAGAATCGCCGATGCGGACGCCGTCATGCCTGCCGGCAACATGGCGCTTCGATTTGCCACGGACAAAAAAGTTGCCTGAATATCCCGGAGCTTTGTGCCTGAGCTATCGACTGTTCTTGCCAAAATGATCGGGAATTCGCGCACAGTTGCGGCAAGCGCCTGCAACAAATCGCGGTCGTAATCGTAGTCAGGCCGATTGCGCGGAACAACTGCAAAAAAAGGTTTCTCCGGCAGCGCGATATCAAGCGCAACCAGCTGCGGTTTTGAAATCCGCATGGCGCCGAGCAGTTTTGAAAAATGCGGATGAAATAAGGCAAAGGGCTCCGCGGCGGTCGCAATGAACTTGTCGTCAAACGCGACAATTACAACATCATTCAGAGCCGGCTTTTGCGCAGATTTCCGCACAAGACGCGTCTGCCAGTCATATAACCAGTGGTCAGCCGACTGAAACACACCAAGCTGTGAAAGCAACACGACAAACAACGAACAAACAAGACAGCCGATCAAATCACGCTTCACGTCAAAACCGCCTGCAGTCGCCGGACGTTTAACGAGAGGCGTCATTGGCAACCGAGCCCTGCATCACAACTGGCGCCAAGCTGGCTGATCTCCAGCTTGGTTGTGGCAAAACGTGTGCCTTGACTATCAGGATCGAGCGTTGGATGAATATTCATTGTGCCAATCATTGGTGGGCCGTGTTGGACTTGAACCAACGACCAAAGGATTATGAGTCCTCTGCTCTAACCAACTGAGCTAACGGCCCCGTGGGAACTGACTGATGGTACAAATGTTTGCAACCATAGGCTGACACAACTGTCACAATATCAGACAATTATAGCGGAGCAAGCTGCGGCGCCCTTTAGCGCGTTTGCCTTGTTCGCCAAACATGATAATTTGACAAATGCCCACCAAACCCGCCCCGCTCACGGCATCACCTTCCACTCACTATCTGGCGCCGCTTTTTATGCCGCGCTCAGTCGCAGTGGTTGGCGCGTCGTCACGCGAGGGCGCGCTGGGTCGGTTTGTGTTTGAAAACATGACGCGGGCGGGCTTTCGCGGCGTGTTGTATCCGGTCAATCCAAAATATAAGTCCGTCCTCGGTATCGCCGCATATGCCACATTGGGCGATTTGCCCGAGCCACCTGAACTTGTGGTTGTCGCCTCTCCCGCGCATACCGTCGCAAATGTGCTTCACGGCGCCGGCGTCATCGGCGTCGGGGCGGCCGTGGTGTTGTCAGCCGGATTCGCCGAAATTGGTGATGAAGGAAAAATTCGCGCCGGCTTTGTTTCTGCGGAGCTCGCCCGCTATGGCATACGCATGCTCGGGCCAAACTGCGTGGGTATCATGCGGCCGGGAATCGGTTTGAATGCCACGTTCGCCAATGCCGCGGCAAAACCGGGGGCGATCGCGTTAGTGGCGCAATCCGGTGCCGTCTGTACCGCGATTCTTGACTGGGCGGCGACCACAGAAATCGGTTTTTCGAGTGTCGTTTCGCTTGGTGGCGCGCTGGATGTTGACTTCGGTGATGTGCTGGATTTTCTGGTGCATGA
>JANMNT010000027.1:0-20069 GCA_031368465.1 Burkholderiales bacterium | reverse complement strand
CTCTTCCTGCAAATCTTTATAGGCACGCGAGCGATAACCCTTTTCGGTAAGGGCCTTCTTCATCTTCTTGTAGATCTTACGAATCTGGTTAAAGTGGACCATCGAGTCCAGTTTCAACTGTGCGAGGTTGGCGGCGGCAATTGCGCCGTCTTCATCAGCATCCTCCTCTTCGTCGAGGTCTTCGTCGTCCTCGAGGTCTTCATCCGACAACTGCGCTTCTTTGACCTCGTCTTCGTTTGGATCAACCAAACCGTCGATGACTTCATCGATCCGCATTTCGTCGCGCTCAACTTTATCCGCGAGTGTGAGGATCGCTTCAATCGTGGTTGGACACGCTGAAATCGCCTGAATCATGTGCTTCAGGCCGTCTTCGATGCGTTTGGCGATTTCGATCTCGCCTTCACGGGTCAACAGCTCAACCGAACCCATTTCGCGCATGTACATACGAACCGGGTCGGTGGTGCGGCCAAACTCGGAGTCGACGGTTGAGAGCGCAGCCGCGGCCTCCTCTTCGGCGTCGTCGTCTGCGACAGCCGGGGCCGCCTCATTCATTAGCAATGTTTCTGCATCCGGCGCTTCGTCATAGACCTGAATGCCCATGTCGTTGAACGTCGTGATGATGGCTTCGATCTGCTCTGCATCGACCATGTCCGGCAAATGATCGTTGATCTCGCCATAGGTCAAAAAGCCGCGGTCCTTGCCAAGTGTAATCAGACTCTTCAGTCGCTTCTTTTGCGCTTCGACATCTGCCGGCGCCATTTCAGCGGCCTTTGACAGCCTTCCCTTTGGGAACGGATATTCGTCGTGATCTTGTGCGCTTTTTGGTTTGCGGGCCATTTTTTAATCCAGATAGGGGCAGAGTTAGCCGGGTGAAAGAACTTGGGCCGTCGAATTACCCGGCCATTTTCTTTCGTGGTGCGGAAGAGGAAACAGAACCTTTAATTTTAGCACGTTGCGGCTTTTTTCAATAGGCCTAGTTTCAAATTTTCCAATGATGACAATGACTTATCGCCAGATACGACTGCGTTTTGTCGGCGATTTCCCAGCAAAAATGATGCCATTTATGATGGCGGGAATAAAATACGGTTCATTTCAGGCAAAAACGTCTTTGGGCGGACTAGTGCCAGCGAGTTCAATCCAGCCCAAGGTCGCGCGCGCGCCGCATGGTGTCGGCGCGTTTGCGCGCGACACTGGCGTCCTCGCGCAGCCGGCCCAACGCCTCAGCAAATTCGGCGTCGAGATCGAGTCGATCAACATCGACTTCGCTCAACAACAGTGAAGCCTGCTTCAAAGGGTATGCATCAGGTGTGTTACGAAAATGCTCGACAATCATCGCCTGGTGCAACAATTCACCATCGTGATCCCGAATGTAGTTCGCCACGCGTGCTGCCGTGCCAAGCGGCGACTCATCCTCGTCCGCGACGCTGATGTCAAAGCTGTGCGCGAGCGAAGGCTTGACCAACATGCGGCCGATAAGTTGAATTGCGAGCCCTGCGGCCGGCACCTTCAGTCGAGGCGCCGGGGCGCCGGCCTCCGGACCTTTTTTTCCGAATGGCTTGAACGATTTTTCGTCAGTCCATTTTTTCTTTCCTGCCGCAGCTTGCTTTTCACCACCGCCAGAGATGTTTTGTTGTCCAACACTGTTCACCACGTTGCCAAGCTGCGGCGATAACGGGACTGTTTCTTCAACTTCCTTCGCACTCATTCCGGTTTCTTCAACCAGCTTTCGCCGCAACATAAACGCAAGCACAGGCGCGGTGATCTGAACAATAAAGGGCTTGACCATTGTTAATAACCGGCTGCGTCCTTCGGCGCTCGCCATGTCCACCTGCGATCGCAGTTCATCAAACAGAAAGACGGATAGTGGTGTGGCATTTTTCAACGCAGCCATAAACGCATCCTTGCCGACCCGGCGCACATACGTATCCGGGTCGTCCTCGGCAGGTAGAAACAGAAACCGCACGTCCTTGCCATCTGTCACCACCGGCAATGATTGCTCCAAGGCGCGCCACGCCGCGCGTCGGCCCGCTTTGTCACCGTCGAAACAAAAAACGAGGTTGTCTGCCATTCGCAACAGCTTCTCCACATGCATGGGTGTGGTCGCAGTGCCGAGTGTGGCCACCGCATTTTCGACCCCGGATTGCGCAAGGGCGACAACATCCATGTACCCCTCGACCACGATCACTGTATTAACGTCACGGATTGCGCGGCGCGCATGGAAAAGACCGTAGAGCTCGCGACCTTTTTCAAACAACGGCGTCTCAGGCGAATTCAAATATTTTGGTTCGCCCGGGCCAATCACACGCCCGCCAAAACCAATTACATTGCCGCGTTGATCAAGGATTGGAAACATCACCCGATCGCGAAAACGATCATAGCGACGACCCTCGTCTGAGTCGATCACCAATCCACATTCTTTCAACGCGCTCGCGGTGTAATCTTCCACCGCCCCCTTGAGCCCCTGCCAATCTTCCGGTGCATAGCCCAATCCGAAACGGGCGGCGATTTCGCCGGTGAGTCCCCGACTCTTCAGATACTCAATTGCTTTCGGCGCGGCCTTGAGCTCTCTGCGATAGAACTGCATCGCAGCTGACATGATTTCACCCAAACCAGCCGACACTCGCGCTTTTTCAAGCGATTCTTCGCGATTTGCCTCAACCGGCAGGGCCATGCCAACCGATTCAGCGAGTTCCTCGACCGCATCACGAAACCCCATCCCGTTGTATTCCATCAAAAAGCTGATTGCTGTTCCATGCGCTCCGCACCCAAAACAGTGATAAAACTGCTTGGCGGGTGCCACCGAAAAGGACGGTGTTTTCTCGTTGTGAAAAGGACAACAAGCTGAATAGTTTTGTCCGGATTTCTTCAACTTCACATGCCGATCGATGACATCGACAATGTCGATGCGGGCGAGCAACTGTTGGATGAAGTCCTGAGGGATCATTGGGGCATTATAAATTCTGGCGGGGCACGACATTGGGACAAACTTGTTCAGGCCTCGCTTGGACGCCGAGGCGTACAACGGACGCCCAATATGCCTATTCCGGCGGCGAATCCATCATTTCCTGACAATCAGACCAGTCGAGATATTTGATCGGCGACCGAAAGCAAACAATCAGCCCAAACGAGCTTTTACCACTGCTGATAATTTGCCCATGTCGGCGCGGCCTGCGACTTTGGGTCGCAGCGTGTTCATTACTTTACCCATATCCTTGGCCGACGTCGCGCCTACCTCCGCAATGACAGCATCCAGAATGGCTTTCAGTTCGGCGTCAGTCAATTGCGCCGGCATGTAGACCTGCAGGACGCCCACTTCAAATTGTTCCTTTTCGACCAAATCCATACGGTTGCCCGCCGTGTATTGTTCGATTGAGTCCTTGCGCTGCTTTAACATTTTTTCAATGACAGCAAGAATGACGTCATCAGTAATCTCGATACGTTCATCTACTTCGCGCTGTTTGAGCGCCGACGTCAACAGGCGTATTGCACCGAGTTTGTCGGACTCGCGAGCTTTCATCGCCGCTTTCATATCGTCGTTGATTCTTTCGCGCAATGTGCCCATGTTGGTTTCTGCCCGGTTGATAGAGGGTTTACAAAATCAAGCAATAAAAAAGGCAGGTAGCGCTTGCTACCTGCCTCAAATTGGATTCTTTATTAAAGAGTCGCGACGTGCTTAATATAGTTTCGGCGGCAGCATTTGTGACCGCAGGCGCTTATAGCGGCGTTTCACTGCTGCAGCGTGTTTGCGTTTGCGCTCGGCGGTTGGCTTTTCGTAAAACTCGCGCGCACGCAAGTCGGTAAGCAGGCCGGTTTTTTCAATTGCACGCTTGAAGCGGCGCAGCGCCACGTCAAACGGTTCGTTCTCTTTCAGTTTGACCAACATATCAATATTTCCTTAATCACTTTTATGGTTATGCCCACCCAATCTGTTTGCAGATTGTGGGTCTGAAGCTTTGATTGCCCCGCAACAAGCAAAATTTGGCTTGCCCGCCACGAAGCCCAATATAATAGCGAACTTCCACATTTTCCACAACCTTTTCAAGCACCTACCTTGTTAATTCTCGGCATCGAATCATCCTGCGACGAAACCGGCGTTGCCCTTTTTGATACCGAAAAAGGACTACTCAGCCATCGTTTGCATTCTCAGGTTGAGATGCATACGGCCTATGGCGGCGTCGTCCCTGAACTAGCCTCCCGTGACCATATCAGGCGCGTACTGCCTTTGATTGAGGAGATATTACAAGAGAGTGGGCGCTCGCTCTTGTCAATTGACGCCATTGGTGTTACCCAAGGTCCGGGATTGGGAGGCGCATTATTGGTAGGCAATAGTATCGCGGTCTCGCTGGGCGCCGCGCTGAATAAGGCCGTTGTCGGGATCCATCATCTTGAGGGACATTTGCTGTCGCCGCTAATGGTCGAGCCAAGACCTGCGTTTCCCTTTATTGCGCTACTCGTGTCAGGTGGGCACACCCAGCTGATGGCTGTGCGCGGCGTCGGCGATTATCAGTTGCTCGGCGAAACCGTTGATGACGCAGCCGGCGAGGCATTCGACAAAACAGCGTCGCTACTTGGGCTGGGTTATCCGGGAGGCGCGAGCCTATCCAAACTTGCTGAACGCGGCAATGTAAACACTTACAAATTGCCGCGTCCAATGCTTAATTCTGGCGACCTCGAATTTAGTTTTAGCGGATTAAAAACTGCCGTCCTGGTTCTTGTCAAAAGCTTGAAATCGGCCGCCGGTTCGCTGTCCGAGCAGCAAAGCCGGGATATCGCCGCAAGTTTCGAGATGGCCATTGCTGATGTTTTGACTGCGAAAACGCTCTCGGCACTTGCTCAAACCAAGATGCGTCGAATTGTCGTGGCCGGTGGCGTTGGAGCCAATCGCCGCCTGCGCGAAATGCTGACCAGCGCCGCAAACGCGTCTGGTGCAGAGGTGTTTTATCCGCCATTGGCGCTGTGCACAGATAACGGCGCAATGATTGCGTTTGCCACGGCCATGCGATTCATGCACGGAGCCGAGATCCGAACATCTGGAAACGGCGCGTTTGGTGTCAAACCGCGATGGCCAATGACCGATTTGCAACGGCCCCCGACGGTTTAGCGACTGCAATTGCCGAAAATGTCAGGTTAGTCGGGTGACCCACGCCGGTATTTTTCTTCGGCGATTTTTAACCGCTCTTCGGCATTTTTTACAGCCTCTTCCAAGCTGGCAATGCGCGCATAGTACTCGGGTAGCCGCAGAACCGAATTACCATCCTTGCGAACGACGATACGTGTCTCGCCTTTGATCGGCTCGCGTCCACCTTCCAGATCCTTCTTCGCCTTTGCGACCCCCTCTTCGGCGGTCTCAACCCCTTTTGCCAATTTGGCACGCGCTGCCGCACGCGCGTCACCGCGCGCCTTGATGTCTGCAAATTTTTGCTCCTTCCCGCTGCTGTCTTTCGTCTGCAACTTGATGATATTGGCGTCTTTATCAACCACAATATTCGATGCCTTTTCCCCATCCTTTGGCGGCTTGTCGGAGTAGGTAACCTTGCCGTCCTTATCAACTTGCTTAAATAGCGTTTGGCCATTGGCGGCGATTCCGAATGCAAAGAGTGCCGCCGCCAACATCAGCGCGATACGATGATCAAACATGTTCCACCTCTTCGGATTGTCCAACGTTATGACGGCCAGACGCACACAAATGACACGCCGGATCTCTGTGAAAGCGTACGACACGCCAATTCATGGTGCGCGCGTCAAACATATGCAGCCGCCCGGTTGTTTCGTCCTTCGACAGTTCGCCGTCCGACGCACCGCCGGTCAACATCTGAATGGCGCAGGCCGCCTGCATAGCGCCAATCACACCAACTAATGGTGCAAATACGCCCATGACGGCACAACGTTCCTCATCGATCTCATTGCCTTCCGGGAACAGGCATGCATAACACGGACCACCATGCCGCCTGAAATCAAATCCTGTCAACTGCCCGTCGAAGCGGATTGCCGCGCCGGATACAAGTGCTTTACCATTTCGATAACAGACGCGATTGATGGCGTGCCGGGTCGGGAAATTGTCTGTGCAATCGAGCACCACGTCGGCTGATTGGACCAGCACTTGAAGGGTCGCGTCATCAACCCGCGAGGTAACGGCCTCGACAACAACGGTCGAATTGATTTCAGCGATTGTCTGTTTGGCAGACATCGCCTTATTCGTGCCGATGGTCGACTCCCGATGGATCACCTGTCGTTGCAGGTTAGTGAGATCGACGACGTCACCATCGGCGACGACAAGGCGACCAACACCGGCAGAGGCAAGATACATCAGGCAAGCCGAACCCAAGCCGCCCGCGCCAACGACCAACGCCGTTGCAGAGTCTAATTTCGCCTGCGCCTCCAGACCGAAAGGTTCGAGCAGGATATGCCTTGAGTAGCGAAGCAGTTTGTTGTCGTCCAAAGCGATTCCGTGGCCGGCAATTGCTGGCTCTATTTTGTTACGACAGGCTTGGCCTCTGTTGACTTGATCGCGGCAATTGTCGCGGCCGGCTTGCTTGCGGCAGCCATCGCCAACCATGCCTTTGGATTGGCGGCGACTGCCTGACCGTTGAAGTGATTTAGCGCCTGTTGCAATACGAAATCGATCGGTCGTCCGTCGACGCCCATCCGCGGCTTGTACTCAACCGGCTTGTCATCATCCTTGCGCGATGCAGCCAATGCCGCACGTTTATCTTCGCTAAGCTCTTCGGCAGGCGCGTTCTTGATCGCTTCTATCGCCTTTTGTTCTTCGTCAGTCGTCAGATGCCGTTCAAGATCTGCTTCGCGCATCACCAATCGCTGAGAGCCATCATCGACCTGTTTGTCGGGTGAAATGCCCTTGGCTTGAATGGAGCGGCCGGCGGGTGTGAAATAACGTGCTGTCGTCAACTTGATGGCGGTATTTTCGCTGATCGGGAGGATCGTCTGCACCGAGCCTTTGCCAAATGTCTGGGTGCCCATGATGATCGCGCGTTTATGATCCTGCAATGCACCGGCAACAATTTCTGACGCCGACGCACTGCCGTTATTGACCAGCACGACCAAAGGAACTGTTTTTGCCGCCGGATTGAGCTTGGCAAGAATGTCTTCCTTGCCACCCCGTCGTTGGTAGTCTTCCTTCTTTGCATACAGACGCATTCTGGCATCCTCAATGCGTCCTTCGGTATAAACCACCAGCGCATCTTTTGGCAGAAATGCCGCCGATACTGCAACGGAAGCTTCGAGTACGCCACCCGGATCGTTGCGCAAATCCAGAATCATTCCCTTTACCTGGCCGTTGTTCTGCCTGTACGCATCATTGATCGCGCGCACCATCTTTTCAGCTGTCGCTTGTTCAAACTGGGTGAGTCGAATGTAAGCAATGCCGGGTTCCAACTGGCGACTACGCACGCTCTGAATTTCGATCACAGCGCGTTTGACGTTAAATACCAACTCCTTTGACTCTCCACGGCGAAGGATCGTCAATACCGCCTCGGTGCCCGCTTCCCCGCGCATCCGTTTGACGGCCTCGGTCAGGGAAACACCGCGCAAATTCGTCTGATTGACCTTGATAATGTAGTCACCCGACTTGATACCGGCCTTGTATGCCGGTGTATCGTCAATCGGCGAAATGACTTTGACAAATCCATCTTCGCTGCCGACTTCAATTCCAAGTCCGCCAAACTTGCCGCTGGTCGCGCTTTGCATTTCTTTGTAGGCATCGGCATCAAGAAATGCCGAATGTGGATCAAGGCCGTTGAGCATGCCGTTGATTGCCTCTTTGATCAGGCGCTTGTCGTCAACCTCTTCAACATAGCCGGCCTTTACCCGGCCAAACACCTCGGAAAGCATGCGCACTTCGTCAATCGGCAAATTAAACATGGTCGATTGCCGCTCGGCTACCGCCGAAAAATGCAACGACAACGAGACGCCCAAAACGGCACCCAGACCGATCAGGCCTGTCGCCTTCATTTTGGTGCCAAATTTCGCCGGCATCGACGACCGGCCGGAATGTGGTTCGTTTTGCTTTTCCATTTTCAACTTTCAGATTTCAACGTTCATGGTTTTCCAACCCAGCGCATCGGGTCAAAAGGCTTCCCGTCACGGCGCAATTCAAAATATACACCCGATTCCAACGCACCACCGGTCGACCCGACCGACGCAATTACTTCGCCGGCAGCGGTATTTTCGCCGACTTGTTTTGTCAGGCTTTCGTTGTGTCCGTACAGACTTAGAAAGCCGGCACCGTGATCAACGATCACCAAATTTCCGTACCCACGCAACCAATCGGCATAAACAACCCTTCCGTCCGCCACTGCCCGCACCGTCTGACCGTCGGCGGCACGAATGAACAGCCCCTTCCACGTGACACCCCCTTCTTCACGTTGGGCACCAAAACGGCCGGCTAGTTCACCACGGACGGGTAACTTCAGCTTGCCCTGCAGGCTGGCAAATGCCCGCCCGACGAACCCGCTATCGACCACCTCATTTACGGCCTCTCCCGGTTTACGGATGTTTGGTGCGTACTGATTCCGTTCGCCGCGCTTTGATGCCTCACCCGGCAACCGCGGTTTGGGCGCCACTTTGCGGGCGAGCTCAATGGCGATCTGTTCGACCAGTCGTGTCAGGCGATTTTCGTCACGCTTTAGTCGACCGACTTCACGTTTGTTCTTCGTGATATCCGCGCGAATACGATCCAGCACCTTTTGCCGGCTGATCCGCTCGGAAACAAGTATTGCACGAGCCCTTTTCTGTTCGTCGGCATTTACAGCAAGTTGTTTTTGTTTGTCGCGCGCCTCTGCATCGAGCGCCGCAAGCGCGATAACACTCTCTTTCAAACGCTCAATGGTCACAATGCGTCTACGGGTCACATATCCCAGATAAGCAAGCTGCCGCTCAACCGCCGACACGTCCTGCCCCCCGAGCATCAGGCGCATGGCGTCGGTATTGCCAAAGATGTACTGGTGTCGAATCAAGCTGTCGCGCAACGATTCTTCGCGGCCAATACCAGCACGGGTGTCGCGAATGCGCCGCTCAATATCCGCCAGTTCGCTGCCAATACCCGACTGGCTCCTGGTCAGCGCGGCCAACCGCTGGTTAACCTCAGAAATTGCCTTTTCGGAGGATTTGAGCTGGTCTGCAACCTCACTAAGCGATTCTTCGCTCTTGGTCAGGTCTCGATTGAGCCGTTCAATACGTCCCCGCAGATCGTCAAGTGCCTGCTTTTTCTCGGCGCCGTTATTTTCAACCGCACTCGCCTGCACGACTGACAGCGAACATAGCAGTATTGACAGCGCGGTCGAGCAAAAAACACCTGGAGAAGAGCGCCAGCCAACCCATTTGGTTCGATTGGCAGCGTCAGGCAAGCGGCACACCCTCGTTCACTAGCGGCCGACCCATCTAATTTCGCCCCTGCGCCGCCACCGCAGCGGCGGCGGCGGCAACGGCCGCCTGATCGCCAAGATAGTAACTGCGGATCGGCCGCAAATCATCAGTCAATTCATATACCAACGGCACCGCTGTCGGGATATTGAGATTGACAATAGCGTCATCCGAGACATGATCCAAATGCTTTATCAGGGCCCGCAACGTGTTGCCATGCGCGACCACAATGACCCGCTTATCTGCACGAATCTGCGGTGCAATCTCGATTTGCCAAAATGGCACAACACGATCAACGGTATCCTTCAAGCATTCCGTTTGTGGCAACTCCTCTGGCAATAAATCTGCATAACGGATGTCCCTTGACGGGTGTCCGGGATCAGTCAGCTCAAGCGGCGGCGGCGGCGTGTCATAGCTCCGACGCCAAACCAGTACCTGAGCTTCGCCAAACTTCTTGGCTGTCTCCGACTTGTTTAAACCCTGCAACGCGCCATAGTGACGTTCATTCAAGCGCCAGTGTTTGATGACCGGCATCCAGCAGCGATCCAGCGTCGTCTGCGTGATCCACAGGGTGCGAATTGCACGCTTCAGAAGCGAGGTGTAGGCGAGGTCAAACTCGTACCCTGCCGAATACAGCGTCGCCCCGGCATGTTTTGCCTCTGCCACCCCCTTTTCGCTGAGATCGACGTCTACCCAACCGGTGAATCGGTTTTCCTGATTCCACTGTGATTCGCCATGACGCATCAACACTAGTTTTTTCATTTTTTTCAATTCCTGCGGGTTTTTGCCGACCTTTTCGCTTGTTTTTTATGCTTCTGATGCAATATCTGGCTGGTACATGCGTGCCGGACGGCACCGGCAATTCAACGCAAAGTGGTAGAATCTAGAGTTTACGTGATGCGACTGCCCAATTGATTGTGCTGCGTACGCCACCTTACGATACCACCAAGATACAACGCAAATTGTTGACAAATACATGACCGAATTTCTCACCCAGAATATTATGCTCGTCGGCCTGTTTATTGCGAGTGGCGCCATGCTGCTTTGGCCCAGTATCGCCAAATCAATTGGTGGCGCCAAGGAGCTTGGCACCTTTGAGGCAACCAGACTGATGAACACGGGCGACGCTTTGGTGCTCGACATCCGTGACAACGGCGAATTCAGCGGCGGACGCATCCCCAAATCTAAGAACGTTCCGTTGGCTGAGCTGGACAAACGTATTGACGACTTTGCCAGGTTTAAGGACAAACCGGTCATCGTCACATGCAGAAGCAATGGCCGCGCAGGCGCGGCTGTGCGATTGCTGAAGGCGAAGGGATTTAATGACGTTTATCAACTTGCGGGCGGATTCGCAGCGTGGCAACAGGCCAGCTTGCCCGTCGAAAGGTAGGGTTGGCATGGCTGACGGTGCAAAAGTTACGATGTACTCAACGGCGGTTTGCCCCTACTGCCAGATGGCCGAACGCCTGCTAAAAGCCAAAGGCGTTGTTGAAATCGACAAAATTCGCATCGACCTTGATCCAGCCAAGCGCGACGAAATGATGGAAAAGACCCAGCGACGCACTGTCCCGCAGATCTACATCGGCGCGACCCACGTTGGCGGATTTGACGATCTGGCGGCGCTCGACAAGGCTGGCAAACTCGAACCGATGCTCGCTACGCCAGGGTAACCAACATGGCCGGCCCCCGCCTGCCAATGGATTTTTATTGTTTGATTTTTGTACTAATCTGAGGAAAAACGAAATGACCGATGCACTTGATACAACCGCAGCCGCAGCACCGGCCGGCCAAGACAACCAACCGCTCTACAACATTGAAAAAATCTATGTCAAAGATCTTTCGGTTGAAGTGCCAAACGCCCCGGCAATTTTTTTGGAACGAGAAGCGCCACAGGTTGATGTGCAATTACACCACGCCTCAAAGTCTGTCGATGACGGCATCTATCAGACTGAATTGACAATTACGGTGACGGCAAAAATCGGTGACAAGACAATGTTCCTTGCGGAAGCCAATCAGGCTGGCATTTTTCAGATTCGCAATGTGCCGAATCAGGATCTTGACGCAATTTTAGGCATCGGTAACCCGAATATTCTTTACCCCTATGCACGTGAAACGATCTCCGACGCGATCACGCGCGCGGGATTTCCACCGGTGCTGCTGAACCCGGTGAATTTTGAGGCCTTGTATCAGGCCCAAAAAGCGCAGGAGTCGCAGGCAGCAACCCAGCAGCCGGCGATCACGACCGCGACGCATTAGGTCTTGCACGCGATCAAATGATCAACAACCCGACGCTTCAGTTTCCGTCGACGAGCGCCGCAGCGAAAGCTGCGGCGTTTTCGTTTATAACGTCGGCCTTTCTTGCCAACGCACAGGCGCCTGTAACCGAGAGGTCTGCCAATCCGTCCGGCTCAAACAAGCCGCCGGTCACCGCTACGACGAATGCCGGCACCGTTACGCAGGGACAGGTGGTTATTTCGCAGACGACTCCTCAAAAGTCATTTGTCAGCATCGGCGACCGACCCGCTGTGTTATTTGATGCGCCATCGAATCGGGCAAACAAGACGTTTATTATTTTGCGCAACACACCACTGGAAATGTTGGTGAAGCTTGAGAAGATGACCAAGGTTCGGGATGCTGATGGCGCCATCGGCTGGGTCGAAAATGAATCGCTTGGCACCAAGCGGTATGTCCAAATTTCGGTGACAAGCGCCGACATTCGCGCCGCCGCAAATGTTGCCGGCTCATCCGTCTTTGATGCCCAGCGTGGCGTATTGTTGGAGGTTACCGGGTTGGCATCGCCTGACGGCTGGTTGCCCGTAAAACACCTCGACGGGCAGACCGGGTTTGTACGCCTGACCCACGTTTGGGGTGATTAGTTTGCCGACCAAACCGGCCCTGGAATCATGAAGATTGCAATCGTTGGTGCGGGTGCATGGGGCACCGCATTGGCTATCGCCTTGGCGAGAAAACATGACGTTGCCCTTTGGGGCCGCGATCAGACTCAAATGACAGGCATTGCCGCTTTGCGTGAAAACACGAGATATCTGCCAGGCATAAAACTCGCAGAAAACATCCGGGTAATGTCGTCTTTTGCAGCGGCGGCTGATCTTGCCGAGGTCGTCTTGGTGGCGACATCAACCAGCGGATTGACGGAGACCGTCAACAACATCAAGAACGCCGGCATCCGGCCAACTCCGGTGATCTGGGCGTGCAAGGGCTTTGATCGTAACACGGGGCTCTTGCCGCATGAAACCGTTTCCCGTGCTTTTTCATCCGAGCGGGTTATTGGCGTATTGTCGGGCCCCAGTTTTGCCGACGAGGTGGCCGCCGGTCTGCCTTGCGCGTTGACTCTTGCGACGAATGATTTTGATGCCGCCAAGGTGCTCGCCAGCGAATTCAGTGGCGGCACGTTACGCGTCTATTCCTCACCTGATCTGGTCGGCGTCGAACTCGGCGGCGCCCTCAAAAACGTCATGGCGATTGCAGCCGGCATTTCTGACGGCATGCGTTTGGGGCTCAATGCCCGCGCCGCATTGATTACCCGCGGGCTGGCAGAAATGGTCAGGCTTGGCGTGGCGATGGGCGGCAAAGCTGAGACGTTTATGGGCCTGACCGGTGTCGGCGATTTGATATTGACGGCAACCGGAAATCTCTCGCGCAACCGAAAAGTTGGCATGTTGCTGGCCGAAGGCAAATCGCTCGACGATATTCTGGCGCACCTGGGACACGTGGCGGAGGGTGTGAACTCCGCGCAAACCGCATTGGCACTGGCGAAAAAACATAACATTTCAATGCCAATTACCGAGGCGGTGAACGCGGTGTTGTTCGCCAACGCAAATCCGCATGATGCCGTGAAGTCGCTGCTGGCCCGCGAAACCAAGGCGGAGTAACACGCTGCGCACCGGTTGTGGGTACGACTTCGTGATTCGAATGTTGTCCAACCACACCAGCACGCGAAACATCGTAGAATCCGCGCAACACCCATCGCCCGCCCACCCTTACGGAACCCTCTTGATGCCCGCCAAAAAGCCCGCCGCGAAAAAATCGTCTTCAAAGCCACCCGCTGGCGCGCCCACGTTGCGCAATAAGGGAACGAGCGCGGCAAAAGCGCCGGGAAAGCAGGAGATCGTCAGGCGCGTTGAAGATGCTGCCAACCAGCTTGGCACCATTACCGCCGCACAAAAGGCGGATGTCCTGATCGAGGCGCTGCCGTATATACAACGGTTTTGGGACAAAAACATCGTCGTCAAATACGGCGGCAACGCAATGACCGATGTGTCACTGCAAGAGGATTTTGCCGAGGACATTACGCTGCTAAAACTGGTTGGCATGAATCCCGTTGTGGTGCATGGCGGCGGACCACAAATCAATAGTCTGCTGAGCAAGATTGGCAAAGAGGGCCACTTTATTCAAGGCATGCGCGTCACCGATGACGAAACGCTTGATGTTGTGGAAATGGTATTGGGCGGCCTGGTCAACCAAGAAATTGTCACACTGATCAACAAAGCCGGCGGCAAGGCTGTCGGACTCACGGGTAAAGACGGTAACTTTATCCATGCACGCAAGATGACCATCACCTCGGCGGAGGACAAGCGCAAAAAAATAGACATTGGCCTCGTGGGTGAGGTGGTGAAGATTGACACCGCCATCATCGATCTGCTTGATTCTCAGGACTTCATTCCGGTGATCGCCCCGTTGGGCGTTGATGAAAATGGAACGGCATACAACATCAACGCAGACGTCGTGGCGGGAAAAATTGCGATCGCGCTGCAGGCCGAGAAACTTATCATCCTCACCAATACCAAAGGTGTGCTCGACAAACAAGGCCATGTATTGACCAACCTTACCGCCCAGCGAATCCACGAGTTGGTTGCCGATGGCACCATCTCCGGCGGCATGATTCCAAAAATTGATTTCGCCCTTGATGCCGTCAAGAACGGCGTAAAAACCGCGCACATCATCGATGGCCGTGTGCCACATGCGCTGCTATTGGAAGTTCTGACCAGCGGCGGTGTGGGCACACTGATCCGCGGTGCAAGCGCCAACCGGGGCACGTCACGCTAAATTGCAATCCGTTATCTGGCGGGGTGTTTGAGGTGATTATGTCTGAAACAGCCGGCCAATAGGCGTTTTTGCTAATCGTGTTTTTCACCCATGAATCCGGTCACCAAACGTGCCAAGGCGAGCGCCAGCCATGATTTTGCACGTTGCCAAAGACCACGCTGCTGCCAGCGCGCAAAACTGAGTTGGGTTGCGTTGCGCGCAATTTCATCCATCAATGAGACGCGCAGGCTGTCCGCAAACACCGCGTCCTGAACAACAACGTTTGCCTCGCGATTGAGCAACAGGCTGAAGGGGTCGAGATTGGATGACCCCACTGTCGACCAGACCCCATCAACAACCGCCACTTTGCCGTGCAACATGGCAGGTTGGTACTCATAAATCAGGATTCCCGCGGCGAGTAACTTGTCGAAAAGGGCGCGTGAGGCCATTTGCATCAGAGGATGGTCCGCCAGACCTTGTAGAAGAATCGTGACAATCACACCGCGTCGCGATGCCGCCATCAATACATTGCGCAGTCGCCGTCCCGGCAAGAAATACGAATTTACAATAATGACCTCTTTGGCAGCACCCGCGATGGCCCGTTGGTACGCACGTTCGATATCGCGGCGATGCCGAAAATTATCGCGCACGACAAAAGCAATTGTCGCCCCGCCGGTTGGCGCTGGCGATACCGCAGGAGGCACATGCTTTGTTCGAGACCTTTTTGGATTAAATCGCTGGACTGCCATCCACAACTGCTGGACGCTGGGATAAATTTCGGCCAATATCGGCCCCTCAATTTTTGCCGCATAGTCGAAGCGTGGATGGGTCTTGGAAAGGTTTTTGGTAAAGTCATCAATTATATTTATGCCGCCAACAAACCCGGTGCGCCCATCAATCAGCACAATTTTTCGATGCATGCGGCGCACACGATGGCGGCGAAAATCGAACAGGGTATGCACCGGCTTAAAGGAATCGAATCTGACCCCTGCCGCTTGCATTTGTTTGAAGAGTTGCGGCAGCGAGGTGCGCGAGCCGAAGCCGTCAATCAACACCTGCACATTGACCCCGCGGTTAGCCGCCCTTATCAACGCGTCAGCAACGCGTGTGCCGGCCGAATCCGCATGAAAAATATAGGTTTCCAGGCGAATGTCCGTGATGGCTGCATCAATGGCCGATTCGAGCGCCGGAAAAAATTCCCCGCCATTCTTCAGCAGGGTGATGCGATTGCCGGGAACAAACTTCATGCCTCAACCTGGCCGGGCACGTGCTGAAAGCGTCACAGCCAGCCCGACGTGATCTGACATACGGCGCCAGCGTGCGCCCTCGATGGTGCCGTGGAGGCGCCGTGCATCTTCGACATTCAAGCCGCGCACATAAACGCGGTCAAGCGTGAACAGCGGCAAAATCGCCGGAAAAGTGCGCGCGGGTGCGCCATGGATCGTTTCGAATGCCTCTACCAGGCCGATCCTATCAGCCAGTTTTTCGCTCAAACGACTGTGGCGCGCGCGCCAATCGTTGAAGTCCCCTGCCACCACCAATGGCGCGGGTGCCGGTGCCGCCTCCTGCAAAAAATCAATCAAACGGTCGACCTGCATCACACGACTGCGGTGAAACAATCCCAAATGTACACAAACACAGGTCAATGGAACGGGTAACCCCGGAACGTTGATACGCGCCATCAAATGGGCGCGACTCTCGAAACGATGGTGCGAAACATCGCGATTGACCCAATTTTGTATCGGATAGGCCGACAAAATTGCGTTGCCATGATCGCCGTGACGATGCAGTGCGTTGAGTCCGTACACAATGTCTGTGTAGCGACCGTCGGCCCTGTCGGCGATGTGTTCATGCTGCGGCCGGTCAGGCCAGTCTTCAAAACGGGCGTGGTGTTTTTGATGTGAACCCTGCACCTCCTGCAACATCACAATATCGGCATCAAACGCGTGGAGTTTGTCGCGGACATCATGAATCACCACCTTCCGATTGAGCGGTGAGAGTCCCTTGTGGATGTTGTAGGTTGCAATTGAGATTTGCACGGTCATGGATTTATGCGCCTGCTGCCGCTTCTGGCTGACGACGTTCCGGCAGCGCCAGAATCGCCGCACGATTGGTCGCTGAAAAACACAGTGCTGCCGCAGATTCAACCGGCAACCATACATGTTGCAGGTGTTCGCGCGGATTCAGCGCCACCGGCACCCGCCCATTCACCATCAAGCTCCAAACATGCTCGGTGTTATGGGTGACACCCGGCGCGTAACGATGTCGCCAGATCGCATAAATTTCATACTGCCAATGCTGCTGCCAATCGGTCAGTTGATTCATTGTCGCGTCAATGCCGGTTTCTTCCATCACCTCGCGGATAGCGGTTTGGCGCAGCGTTTCCCCTTCATCCTGACTACCGGTGACGCTCTGCCAGTACCCCGGGTGGTCCGCGCGTTCAATCAACAGGACTTCATTCAAATCGTTGTGGATAATGATCAGGGTCGAAACCGGAATCTTGTAGGGCTTCGGCTGCATGGCGGGCGATACGCTATTTGGTCGGTTGTTCATTTCGTCATTGTAGTGAAATGTGGCGTTGTGCGACGCTTCGGCATCGAGCCGCGCACTGCTAGACTGCTACCTTCGTATTGACAGGATAGCGACTCCGCATGGGTTCGACCGTAACGTTGTTGCAGCGTTCGCTTTATCTGAGGGGCGCTGCCTGGGGGCTTTTTGCCATTTCGATCTGGGTCGGCTGGATATTGTTGACGCGCTACGGGGTGACGACTTCTCTTTCACCCTACGATATCACGGCGCTACGTTTTGCCTGCGCCGGTATTTTATTGCTGCCAATCGTTATTCGCGACGGTTTCGGTATCCAAAAAATTGGATTCGGGCTTTGGTGCATCATTTGTATTGGTGCAGGCGTCCCATATGTGTTGATTGCATCCGGTGGATTGCAGTTTGCACCATCAGCGCATGCCGGCGCGCTGATTCCGGGTACCATGCCACTTTGGGCGGCATTGCTGGCGATGATTTTTCTGCACGAAAAGATCGCCGGGCTGCGCAAGATCGGATTGTGCCTGATCCCGGTCGGCATCCTTGTTTTTGTCGGCTCGGGGCTGACACATTTTGAATCCGGTCATTGGCGCGGACATTTGTTATTTCTGGCTGCGGCGCTATGTTGGGCAAGTTTTTCCGTTGCCATGCGACACGCAGGCACCAAGGGTCTCACGGCCTTGCATGCGGTCGCCATCGTTTCTGTGGTCTCGGCCTTGTGGTACCTGCCGATTTACACATTGTTTCTGCCACACCGGATTGCCGAAGCACCCATGATCGCAATCGTCACGCAGACGATCTACCAGGGCGTCTTTGTGTCAATCATTTCATTGTTTGCATACGCCAAGGCCGTCGGCATTCTTGGCGCATCACTTGGAGCGAGTTTTGCCTCGCTGGTGCCCGTACTGGCCATGCTTGCCGCCATCCCATTACTCGGTGAAATTCCCAAACCGGCAGACTATTTTGGGATTGCGGCCATCACCATTGGCGTGTTCCTGTCATCGGGGGCGTATCAGGCAATTTTCAGCAGACGATCCTTATTGCGCTGATCGCCAGTTTTGCTTCTTAGCCGTCCTGTCTTTTACCGCCATCAGCCCTAACGCGGGATATGCATTCTTGCAACAATTTCTGACGAGTCCATGAAGTAGGCGTGCGGCATATGCGCCGTGCTGTGATTGGCAAAGGCATTGCCATTGGCATCAATGCCAATGAAACCGACATCGGCGTCGAAGTCGCGCTCCATTTGCGCAAGCACATCTGCGATGGCGGCGTCAAGCGATTTGCCCTTTTCCACGCCTTCTGAAATCGCACGGCAGGACAACGAACGGATCACATACTCGCCGGTACCCGTTGCCGACGACGCCGCAAACGCATTTGCGTACGTGCCGGCGCCGGGTAACGGCGTGTCGCCAACACGGCCAGGTAGTTTCAATGTCACGCCGCCCGTCGAGGTTGCCGCACACAGCGCGCCATGGCTGTCGAGCGCGACCGCACCAATGGTACCGCCCGCATATTCGGGATGTTTGCTCAGAAATTCACGGATCTTGAGTGAGCCTTTTGCATCTTTGCCTACACCAATATCCAGCGTTGCTTTTTTATTTTGCCAATCGGCGAGTCTCGCCGGGGTGATCGGGTCATGATCAGCGTGACCCATCACGCGGGCAAAACGTAATGCACCCTCACCGGAAAGCATGACATGGTCGGTTTCTTCCATCACCTGCCGCGCAACCATGATTGGGTTTTTTACCCGCTGTAAGGCTGAAACCGACCCGATTTGCGCGCGGTCCGATACCATCACACAGGCGTCAAACTCGACATAACCATCGTAGTTCAATACCGCGCCGGTACCGGCGTTGAATACAGGATCGTTTTCCAATATCACGGCCGCAGCACACGCCGCATCAAGCGCCGAGCCGCCGGATTGCAGGATTGTTCGGCCGGCTTCGACTGCGCGGGTGGTGCCCGCAATCGCATCGGCATCGGCACCGGGTCGCCATGATCCCGCTCCGCCGTGAACGATCAACGCAATGGTCATGATGTTTTTCCGTCTACCTGAACCGGTGTTCGTAACTTGATATGCAATTCACGCAATTGCTTTTCAGTTACGGCAGATGGCGTCTCCACGAGCAAATCCTGCCCGCGCTGCGTTTTTGGAAACGCGATGACGTCACGGATTGAATCCCACTTCTCACACATGAGCGTGACAATACGATCCAAACCAAAGGCAACACCACCCATGGGTGGAGCGCCATATTTGAGAGCCTCAAGTAAGAATCCGAACTTGGCCTGCTGGTCGGCAGCCGAAATGCCCAACACGGCAAATTGTTTCGCCTGCAACTCGGGCGAATGAATGCGCACCGAGCCACCACCAATCTCCCAGCCATTCATTGCAACGTCGTATGCCTTGGCCAAAACCTTGGATGGGTCGGTGTCCATCAATCCGATATGCTCGTCTTTCGGCGCAGTGAATGGATGATGCGCAGATACGTAACGCTGGTTTTCTTCATCGTAGTCGTACGCTGGAAAATCCACCACCCATAGCGGCCTATAGCCCTTTTCGGCAAAGCCCTTTTCGTGACCGATCTTTGAACGCAATGCGCCAAGCGAGTCATTAACAACCTTGGCCTTGTCGGCGCAAAAGAAAATGACATCTCCGTTTTTGGCGTTGCACGCCGCCAGAATACCGGCCAGTGCGTCGGCATTCAGAAACTTCACAATCGGCGATTGCAAGCCTTCTTCATTGGGCTTGGTGACATCATTTACCTTGATATACGCAAGACCCTTCGCGCCATAGATGGCAACAAACGTCGTCATATCGTCAATTTCCTTGCGGCTGAACTTTTCATTTCCGCCCGGCACACACAGCGCCGCGACACGGCCATTCTTCATATCCGCCGCGGCACGGAACACCTTGAAATCCACCGTCTTCATCAGCTCTGTCAATTCTGTCAACTCGAGCGAGATACGCAAATCCGGCTTGTCCGATCCAAAACGACGCATTGCTTCCGCATACGTCATTCTTGGAAAATCCGGCAGATCAACGCCAACACCGGACTTCCACAGCGTCTTGATCAGACCCTCCATGATGTCCTGAATTTCGCGCTCGG
>JANMNT010000022.1:0-3669 GCA_031368465.1 Burkholderiales bacterium | reverse complement strand
TGTTTTTCCGACTTGTCCCAATCTTTTTCCCACCGAACCGTGATAATTTTTTTATCACGATCCACATTCAGCAAATACTCGTCGACAAACGGGATCAATATTTCTGCCGCGCCTGACCTCACCACCAACACGTCATTTGCGCCGGTTTCCATCAGGGTTTCGATGCTGCCGAGACGTTCACCCGCCTCATTAACAACATCAGCGCCGATCAAATCGATCCAGTAATACGCACCATCGTCCGCGATCTCCAGCCAATCACGCGGGACGGCAATTTCACGCTTTTGCAGCAATTCCGCAGCGGTCCGGTCGTCGCAACCATGCAGCTTGGCGACGGTCGCTTTCACATTCACCGCAAAATCTTCAACGTCAACTTCTTCCCAGCCCTTGGGCGTGGACAAAAACCAGCTATCGAATGCATCCAGGCTATCGGCGTATTCGGTAAACGTCTGCAGCTTGATCCAACCCTTGATGCCGAATGGCGCACCAATGCGCGCCATCACCACCATGTTGTCGGTTGCCGTTGCCGGTTTTTTTGTCACAGCCATCGGACGGTCTGACCAAAATCATTGCGAACGGATGGCGGCGCGCAGCAACAACGCCACAACCCGTCCTGCAAAGAAGATTTACGCCGTTGCGGCTTTTTTGCCGCGCTTGACCAGCTTCATGACGGCATCCGACGCCTGCGCGCCCTTGCCCTGCCAGAAGACCAAACGATCCATCGCGATACGAAAACCTTCTTCGGATTCGGATGCAACCGGATTGTAGAAACCGAGGCGCTCGATAAAGCGGCCATCACGGCGATTGCGCGAATCGGCAACCACAACGTTGTAAAAAGGGCGGTTCTTGGAACCACCGCGTGCCATGCGAATAACAACCATGCTAACTCCTAAGGGTAGAGAATCATCCGATTGAGAACCGGAAACGGGCCCGTTGCGAACGGGTAACGCCTGAGATATCCAGGAAAGCCTGAAATTATAACCAAAACAAGCAGTTATAAGCAAGTATTGGTTCATTTTGGGTTTTATGTGGGGCGGGCGGTAACCGTCGGCCATCTACGCCTTTTCTGCCTGCCCGTCCGGTAAAATCGAAAAATATGAAGAATCTCTACGTTACACAGCCAGACTTGCCGCCGTTGGACGATTTCATCCCCTATTTGCGCGAAATTTGGGATCGGAAAGTGTTGACCAATAACGGGCCTTTTCATGAAAAACTCGAAGCCGAACTGTGCCGGTATCTGGGCGTCGAGCATTTGAGCCTGTTCACCAACGGCATGTTGGCGCTGGTCACCATGCTGCAAGCCATGCGCATCAGCGGCGAAGTGATCACAACCCCCTACAGCTTTGTGGCGACGGCGCATGCGTTGCATTGGAATGGTATCAAACCGGTGTTTGTTGACGTTGACCCCGCAACAGGCAACATGAACCCGGCAAATATTGAGGCAGCCATCACCCCGCAAACGACCGCCATCATGCCGGTGCATGTGTATGGCAACCCATGCGACCACGTTGAAATTCAGCGGATTGCGGATATTTATGGGCTAAAGGTTTTGTACGATGCCGCGCATACATTTGGCGTCACCCAGGCCGGCCAATCCGTGACCAATTACGGCGACATGGCCGCGTTGAGCTTTCATGCGACCAAGGTTTTTAATACCTTTGAGGGTGGCGCCATTGTTTGCCATGATGCCGAGACAAAAAAGCGCATCGATTATTTGAAGAATTTTGGTTTCGCCGACGAAGTGACGGTGGTCGCGCCAGGTACCAATGCAAAGATGAACGAGTTTCAGGCTTCCCTCGGGTTGTTGCAGCTCACCCGAATCGATCAGGCGCTGGCGGCGCGCGCAGCGATTGACCAGCGATATCGAGAGGCATTGGCAGGCGTGAAGGGCATTCGGTTCATCAACCAACAGGACAACGTTGCGCCAAACTATTCCTATTTCCCGATTTTTGTCGGACCCAAATACGGTATGTCACGTGATGCGCTTTATCAGAAGTTGCGTGACCAGGGCATCTATGCGCGGCGATATTTTTATCCGCTTATCAGTGAATTTTCCGCCTACCGCGGATTGCCGTCATCCAAGCGGGACAATCTGCCGCACGCATTCCAAATGGCTGAACAGGTTTTATGCCTGCCTATTTACCCAGCGCTCAAGCAGGACGAGCAGGCGCGCGTCATCGCCGGCATCGTTGGTTAACGCATCGCTGTCAGGATTGCCGATGCGTCTCGCGATCATGCAGCCGTACCTATTTCCTTATATTGGCTACTTCCAATTGGTAAATGCCGTCGACAAATTCATTTTTTACGACGATGTTAATTTCATAAAAGGCGGGTGGATCAATCGAAATCGTCTCTTATTCGATGGTGTACCCAGATACTTTACAGCACCATTGCTCAACGCCAGTTCATTCGCAAAAATCAACGCGCTTGACATCGACCATCGTCGCGACTGGATAAGGTCCACAATCGAGAGCATCCGACATAACTACAGCAAAGCGCCGTTCTACCACGAAATTTTTCCGATGCTGAGTCTTGTTTTTGATAAAAATACAAAAAGCATTGCAGAATTGGCGAGAGCAAGTGTCATCTCTGTTTCTGACTACCTACAATTGAATACCGAATTTGTGACGACGTCATCGATTTACAGAAATGCAAGCCTGACTGGCGTCAGGCGCGTCGTTGATATTTGCAGACAAGAAAATGCAAATATTTACGTAAATCTGCCGGGTGGCCGCGCGCTTTATGAGCCAACGGCATTCCAGGGTGTCGAGCTTTGTTTTATTGAGACAAGACTGCCCCCTTACCCACAACAAACAACACCCTTTGTTTCGGGGTTGTCCATTCTTGATGCGCTAATGCAGTTAGGCCCTGAAACGGCAAAGCTGCTAAAAGCCGATATCTCGAAATGAAAAGAGCACCACAAATAAGTCGACCAATTGGCGGCTACTTCGCGCTCGAAGCAAAAGGCGCATCAAGAAGCAAGTGCGAGTGGCTGGACGGGGCGATTGCTTATCAATCGGCACGCGCCGCACTTCTTGCGCTATTACGATTTCAGGCGCCACGCAAAATTTGGCTGCCTTGGTATATATGCCCGGAAATGGTCGATACCGTTAAACAGTCGGGCGTTCCAATGGGACGATACGCAATCGACAAAGACCTGCTGGTTGATAAAACCTTGGGTCTTCATAGAAAAGACTGGTTAGTATTTATCAATTATTTTGGCGTAAATGGCAAAAATGTTGATACAACACTCAAACGTTTCCCTAGTGAACAGATTATCATTGATAACGCCCAGGCATTCTACGCAGTACCGCGCAAGGCGCTTGCAAACCTCTATTCCCCGCGAAAATTTTTTGGCGTACCAGACGGCGGCTATCTACTGACTGATATTGAGATACCGCCACCCGAAACTGCTGACATGAATTCAGAAAATAGAATGGAGCATCTGTATTTTAGAAATATTGGCGAGATCGAAAAAGGCTACGCAGCCTTTCATCTAGCGGAAAAGAGTTTTGGAGGGGTGGAGCCGCAGGCAATGTCTAGTCTGACCCGAAATATGCTCACGGAAATTGACTATGCTGCCGCCCGAATGAAGAGGTTACAGAATTTTGCCAGCTTGGCTGGTCAATTGAACTCCTCGAATGAGTATCCGGTAGAACTTGGCACAGATGA
>JANMNT010000350.1:0-2494 GCA_031368465.1 Burkholderiales bacterium | reverse complement strand
CGGTGGCCTGCGCCGATAAAATCACGGCGATCAACAACTCAAACGGCGTCGCATATTCCAAGTCTGACTTTGGATGCGGATTGATTTCCTGCAGCCGGCGAAAAAATTCGTGGCGCGCATCCGGTTTCATCACGTATGCTTCAGCCATGATCGGTGGCCTTATCGGTTGATGTCAACCTCGCCATCTGCTCTTTGGCATTGAGCATGGCTTCGCGTTCGGTGATATCGCGCGCCAGCCGGAAATTGTGAAAGTTAAAACGGTCTCTAGCCTCATTTGCGGCAAACATTGCCGGGAAGTTTGTGTCTTCAACCATCGTAATACAATCGACCGGGCAGGCGGGAATACACAATTCACATGCGGTGCAAAATTGCGGCAACACGGTATGCATGAATTTGTTGGCACCGATGATGGCGTCGGTCGGGCAGGGCTTCAAACATTTGGCGCAGCCGATACACGCCGCTTCATCGATCAGCGCCACACGATGCGGCATATGTGCACCGCATTCAAGGTCAAGCGGCACCAGCGGTTGATTGAGCAGTGCCGCCAGCTTGGCGATGCCGTCGTCGCCGCCCGGTGGGCAGCGATTAATCGGCGCACCTTCATTTGCAATCGCCTCGGCATAGGGCATACAGCCTTGATAGCCGCATTTGGTGCATTGGGTCTGGGGTAGCAGGGCGTCGATTTGTTGGGCGAGGGTCAGCATGTGAATAACAATGCCTCGACGTCAATGGCGATACGGCCGAGTTGTTTTGCCACGACTGGATTGGTCAATTGTCCGCCGTATAGCTGAAGGCCTTTGAGCAAACCGGCATCGTTTTTCAGTGCAGACTTAAAGCCATCACGCGCAAGGCTGGCAACATAGGCGGCAATCGGACTTGAAATCGCCTGACTCGCCGAACGCGGCACCGCAGCGGGCATATTCGCCACACAATAATGAACGACGCCTTCGTCGGTGTAGGTGGGTGCGGAAAGGGTGGTCTCGCGCGAGGTTTCGCTGATGCCGCCGCCGTCGATGCCGATATCAATCAACACAGCGCCTGAACCCATGCTGCGGACGTCGGCTCGGGTCAAACACTTCGCGCCACCTTGTTGATTGATGGCGCCGATCACCACATCGGCCCCGGTGATGGCATTTTTCTTGATGTCGTCAGAAATTGCCGCAACACGCGCGCTTGGGCCGAGCAATGCCGCCAGACTGTCCAGCCGCGCGCCCGGACGCGAAAGCACGTTGACGTGGGCTCCCATTTGTTGCGCCAACACCGCCGCCGCCGCACCCGCCGCGCCGGCCCCAAAAATCACCACACGGGCATCGCGCATCAACACACCGCGACCGCCGTGGTTGGCCATCAGCCAATGCGCAGCAATCGGTACGGCGAGTTGACCGGCGATGGCCGACATCGGGGCAAGCACCGGTCGATCACCATTTGCATCTTGTATGGCTTCAAAGGCAATCGCCGACACACGGCGTTCGATTAACGCCGCCGCAACCTTGTGATTGGCATGTAACAGCAGGAAACAAAATAACATCGAATCCGGCCGGACCAACCCGGCTTCACTTGGCTGAATTTCTTTGACCTTCACCGCCAAATCCGCGTTGAACGCCAGGGTGGCTGTTGCGACAATTTCGGCACCGGCTGCCTGGTAGTCGCTGTCCAAAAAGCCGCTCGCCGCACCCGCGCTGGTCTCAATGCAAACACGATTGCCGTTTGCAACCAGCATGGCGACTGCATCCGGCAGCAACGCCACGCGCCGCTCGCCATCCTTGATTTCTTTGGGCATGCCAATGATCAAATTGTCACCGCGTCGGCCGGTTGAACGCATGTCCCCGCACAAAAACCGCCGTCATCCCAGCGCAGGCTGGGATCCAGCCCGCACATCCCGTCATCCCAGCGTAGGCTGGGACCCAGCCCGTCCACCATCAAGCAAGTAGGCGGGCGCACCAGCTTACCCAATCGCATTTGCACAATCACTAATCAGCGCCGGGCCTTGGTAAATAAAGCCGGTATATAGCTGCACCAATGACGCGCCCGCGTTCATCTTGAGCTTGGCATCGTCGCCTGACATGATGCCGCCGACGCCAATGACCGCGATATTGCCCTTGAGCGCCTGCACCAGCTGGCGCAGTACTTCGGTTGATGGCGAGAATACCGGTTTGCCCGATAGACCGCCGGCTTCTGCCGCATGGCGATGGCCCATCACCGCATCACGCGAGATGGTGGTATTGGTGGCAACCGCACCCTCAAAACCATATTGCAACAACAGTGCGGCGATATCCTTGATTGCGGCTTGATCCAGATCGGGCGCGATCTTGAGCAACATCGGCACCGTCTTTTTGTGTTTTTTGGCGAGCGTGGTTTGCTCGGCCTTTAATGTGGAAAGTAACTTCTCCAACGCGGCTGTGGCCTGTAAATCACGCAGCCCCTTGGTGTTGGGCGACGAAATATTCACCGTGACGTAACTGGCGTGGGGGTAAACACCTCGTAGGCAGGTGAC
>JANMNT010000340.1:0-15795 GCA_031368465.1 Burkholderiales bacterium | reverse complement strand
TTTTCACCAACGGAGAATCAACAATGAAACTCAATAAATACATGGCAGGATTTGTTGCCACCGCCGGCATGGTGCTGGCGACTACAGCCTCTGCAACAGACATTACCGGCGCGGGCGCAACCTTCCCATTCCCAATTTACGCGAAATGGGCGGAAGACTACAAGAAAGTCTCCAACTCCAATATGAATTACCAGTCCATCGGCTCCGGCGCGGGTATCCGTCAGATTCAGGCGAAGACAGTTGACTTTGGCGCGTCTGATGCACCTTTGAGCGGCGAGCAATTAAATAAAGATGGCCTCATTCAATTCCCAGCCATCATTGGCGGCGTCGTGCCAGTGGTAAATATTGAGGGTATCGCGCCAGGCGCAATGAAGTTGACCGGACCGGTTGTTGCCGATATTTACCTTGGCAAAATCAAAATGTGGAACGATGCGGCAATTACCGCATTGAACCCATCGTTGAAGTTGCCAGCAGATCCAATCACGGTTGTTCGCAGGTCAGACGGTTCAGGCACAACCTTCCTGTTTGTTGACTACCTCTCGAAGGTAAGCCCGGAATGGAAGTCCAAGGTCGGGGTTGGTAACGCGGTGTCGTGGCCAGAGGGTGTGGGCGGCAAGGGCAATGAAGGCGTTTCCGCTTACGTACAGCGTATCAAGGGCTCAATTGGCTACGTCGAGTACGCGTATGCCAAGAAAAACAAAATGTCGCATACACAGTTGCGCAATCAGGCGGGCAATTTTGTACAGCCAGATGACTCGACATTTCAAGCCGCGGCAGCAGGCGCGGAATGGACAAAAACACCGGGAATGGGCGTTGTTCTGACGGACCAGCCGGGCAAAGACAGCTATCCGATTACTGGTGCGTCCTTCATTCTGATGTACAAGGCGCAGGTAAACGCAGAAAAAGGTCTCGCGGTCATGAAGTTTTTTGACTGGGCCTTTACGAATGGTGACAAGGCGGCCACAGAAATGGAATATGTGCCAATGCCACCAGCAGTCGAAAATCAGATCCGCGCAATGTGGAAAGCTGAAGTCAAAGGCCCAAGCGGTCAGGCAATCTGGAAGTAATTTGTCTCGATAGGAAGAGCCGCGATGCCAGTTCGGCGTCGCGGCTTGATTCATTGAGTATCAAATGATTGATTTGAGTGTCCGTTTGCTGCGCGCTAGAATGAGGAAATCGCCATGAGTCAGGCAAACGCCGAGACATTTTCCGGCACTTCACAAAAAGAGACCTACGTGTCAAAAGAAGCGCAAGAACGCAAACTGTTGGCGCAAGCAGCCGGACAACGAATTCAAGATGCCGTTTTCCGCAAGGTAACGTTGGGTTTTGCATTGTTCGTATTGTTGATTCTTGGGGCCATCATCGCCTCATTGATTTGGGGTTCGTATCCGATTTTCGAAAAATACGGGCCGGGTTTTTTATCCAGCACGGCATGGAACCCTGTGACTGAGGAATTCGGCGCAGCCAACGCCATTTACGGCACGATTGTCACTTCCTTCATCGCGTTGTTGATTGCGCTGCCGGTCAGTTTGGGCATCGCCATATTCCTCACGGAACTCTGTCCAAACTGGTTGAAGCGTCCACTCGGCACTGCCGTTGAATTACTCGCGGCAATTCCATCGATCATCTACGGCATGTGGGGTCTATTTGTCTTTGCACCGCTGTTTGCGCAATACGTGCAACCGGTATTGACCAAATATCTGGGCGGCGTGCCCGTGATTGGCGCCCTGTTTCAGGGCGCGCCGATGGGTATCGGTATGTTGGCGGCCGGCATTATTCTTGCCGTCATGGTGATCCCATTTATTGCGTCGGTGATGCGCGATGTGTTCGAGATTGTCCCGCACGTGCTGAAAGAATCCGCGTACGGCCTGGGTGCAACCACCTGGGAAGTGGTTCGTAACGTTGTGCTTCCCTACACAAAGGTCGGCGTGGTCGGTGGCACCATGTTGGGCCTCGGTCGTGCGTTGGGTGAAACCATGGCCGTCACATTTGTCATCGGCAACACACCAAAAATTGCAGCTTCCCTGTTTGAGCCTGGCGCATCCATCGCCTCAACGATTGCGAATGAATTTGCCGAGGCAAATCCGGGCGCACACATCTCCGCATTGATCGGCGTCGGTTTGATTTTGTTCCTGATTACCTTTGTGGTGCTGGCTCTCGCAAAGGTAATGTTGATGCAGCTCGCCAAACGTGAAGGCGCAAGCACATGACGACGACCAGCAATTTGTATAAAAAACGCCTGTTCATCAACCGGCTGGCGCTGGCGCTGGCACTGGCAGCAATGGCATTTGGCATGATTTTCCTCCTTTGGATATTGGCGGTGTTGTTTATCAAGGGTGTTGGCGGGTTGAATGTGGCGGTGTTCACACAAACGACGCCGCCCCCGGGCAGTGTGGGCGGGCTGGCCAATGCGATTTTCGGCAGCGTGGTGATGGTCGGCCTGGGCACGTTGATCGCGACCCCGATTGGCATCCTTGCCGGCATCTACCTCGCAGAGTTCGGTCGCCGCGGTTGGGTCGCGCCCACCACGCGCTTTGTCAACGACATTTTGTTGTCCGCCCCCTCAATTATTATTGGGTTGTTCATCTATACCATTTACGTGGCGCAGGTGAAACACTTTTCGGCGTGGGCTGGTGCTTTCGCATTGGCAATTATCGCCATCCCGGTGGTGGTGCGAACGACAGAGACCATGCTTATGTTGGTGCCTGCGAGCATGCGCGAGGCCGCCGCGGCACTTGGCGCACCACAATGGAAGATTGTCACAATGGTCGCGTTGCGCGCAGTCAGCAGTGGCGTCATCACAGGAATATTGCTGGCACTGGCACGCATCAGTGGCGAAACAGCACCGCTGCTTTTCACGGCATTGAATAACCAGTTTTGGTCATCTGACCTGAATGCACCAATGGCCAACCTGCCGGTTGTCATCTACCAATTTGCACTGAGCCCGTTTGAAAACTGGGTTTCCCTCGCGTGGGCGGGGGCAATGTTGATCACATTTACCGTACTCGCCATCAACATCATCACGCGCGTGGTGTTCCGCCAGCGCTCCAACTAATATCGAGACGAATATGAACGCTGTCCTGCAAACGCCCGAAGTCATCGAAACCGCAACGCCAAAAATTTCGATCAAGAATCTGAATTTTTTCTACGGTGGCTTTCAGGGTTTAAAAAATATCAATCTTGAAATTCTGGAACGCCGAATTACCGCCTTTATCGGCCCCTCGGGTTGCGGCAAGTCAACGCTGCTGCGAACATTAAATCGTATGTATGACCTCTACCCGGGGCAGCGCGCAGAGGGTCAAATTTTAATGAACGGCAAAAACGTTCTGGATAAATCACAGGACGTTAATTTGCTGCGCGCAAAGGTTGGCATGGTATTTCAGAAACCGACTCCGTTCCCGATGTCCATTTACGAAAACATTTCATTCGGCGTGAAACTTTATGAATCCCTTTCGAGAGCCGAGATGGATGAGCGCGTTGAATGGGCGTTGAACAAGGCGGCAATATGGGGTGAGGTCAAAGACAAACTCAGCCAAAGCGGACTCTCACTTTCAGGCGGCCAACTGCAACGCCTGTGCATCGCCCGCGCCGTATCAGTCAAGCCGGAGGTCGTGTTGCTCGACGAGCCTACCTCGGCCCTCGACCCGATCTCGACGGCAAAAATTGAAGAGTTGCTGCACGAACTCAAGAATGATTACACCATTGCAATCGTCACGCACAATATGCAGCAGGCCGCGCGCGTGTCCGATTACACCGCCTATATGTACCTTGGCGATTTGGTTGAATACGGTGTCACGGATGAATTGTTTATCAAGCCGAAGAAAAAAGAAACCGAAGACTACATTACCGGTCGTTTCGGCTAGTAAGAGCTCTGACTCTCCCTGCCTGTTCTCAAGCGTAGCTTGGTGATCCAACCGGATCGCCGTGGAGAAACATTGCGGTTCTCAGCCGCGCATAACGCAAGCCGCACCCGGCATTGCAATTCAGGTCCGCAAATTGACGCCGAATCCTGCCGGCATTAGTCGTGGCGGGCGCAGATTTGGCTGCGTCTATCAAGGATTAAATCTGCAATATTTTAGTCATGGCAATGTAACGATTCGGCCCTAGATTGTGGTGTTTACGTTTTATTCCACCACAGAGGATCGCGCTATGTCGTATGACAAAACAGCAGAAGATATTGTCACCAACTTTTCAAGCAACACGCACATCGACGACATCGTCAACAATGCGCTTGCTAACCCCAACCGCCGCAGGCTCATGGCTTCTGGCGCCGGCGCTGCTGCACTTTCATTCATTGGGTTGACGGGTTGTAGCGACAGCGATAACAATTCGTCACCGGCCGCAGCACCAGCGCCAGCGCCGGCCGCCCCGTCAACACCAAAAGCTAGCACTCTCGGTTTCGCCGCGATATCAAAGTCGCTGGCCGACGTCGTGACGGTGCCTGCCGGGTATCAGGCCTCGGTCTTGTTCCGCCTTGGCGACCCGATGAACGCCGCCACCCCGGCTTACCTCAATGACGGTACGGATTCCGCCGCATCGTTCGCCTCGCGCGGCGGTGATCATCACGATGGCATGCACTTTTTCGGCATGACCGCCAGTGGTGCATATGACCCGAACGCATCTGACCGCGGCCTGTTGGTGATGAATCACGAAGCGATCACACCTAACTTCCTGCATCCCAATGGCGTCACAAGCGTTGCCGGCGTACGCATGGTCAATGAAGAAGTTCTCAAGGAACTCAACGTTCATGGCGTCAGCATCATTGAAGTTGTCCGCAGCGGCAACACATGGTCATATGTACGCAACTCCGCATTCAACCGTCGCATTACCACCAATACCGACATGATGTTGAGCGGCCCTGCTTCACGCACGCCGTCCATGATCACTCGTTACTCGCCTGATGGTTCGCGCACACGCGGCACGGTCAACAACTGCGCCAACGGCTACACACCATGGGGAACCTACCTCACTTGCGAAGAAAATTATGCCGGCTACTTCCGTCGGGTTACCGCCACGGACAATGCAAACCGCAGCGTGAAAGAACTGGCCAGCTTTAGCCGTAACGGCATCGCCGGTACAGGCCGGGAAGGTTGGGCGACCGCTATTGCAACTGACCCCGCCGACACCACGTTCTCACGCTGGAACGCCGAAAAGCTTGGCGCGTCGGCTGATGGCAGCGATGATTTCCGTAATGTGCCCAATACCTTTGGTTGGGTGGTTGAGATCGACCCGTTCAACGCCACCTCGGTTCCGCGCAAACGCACGGCGCTTGGCCGCTTCGGTCATGAAGGCGCATGGCTCGGCAAAGTGACGGTAGGCCAGCCCTTGGTATGGTATATGGGCGACGATGCGCGTAATGAATACATCTATAAATTTGTGTCGGATGCCCTTTGGGATGCGGCCGATGCAACGCGTGGGTTTGCTGCCGGCGATAAGTATATGGATGCTGGCAAGCTGTATGTCGCACGCTTTAACGCCGACGGCACCGGCGACTGGCTTGAGCTCCGTTTTGGTACAGGCGCGGTGGTGTCGACATACGCGCCATACGCATTCAGCAATCAGGCCGACGTGTTAATCAACGCCCGTTTCGCGGCAGACGCGCTTGGCGCGACGAAAATGGATCGCCCTGAGTGGGGCGCAGTGGATCCGTTCAGCGCAAGCGTTTATTTCACGCTGACCAACAACAATAGCACGTTGAGAACGCTCGCGTCGACGGATGCGGCCAACCCGCGCTTCTACAATGACCCGCGCACAAACGGTACCGCACAACGCGGCAATCCAAATGGGCACATCATTCGATTCGTCGAAGTGCAAAGTCTGTCGACGGCGGTTCAATTTGGCTGGGAAATCTTTCTGTTTGGCGCGCGTTCGACTCAAGACGCGCGAACAGTCAACCTGTCAGGATTAACAGCGGCCAATGACTTCTCCGCCCCGGATGGCCTTTGGTTTGGTCGAAATGGCATTTTGTGGATTCAAACCGATGATGGCGCCTATACCGACGTCACCAATTGCATGTTGCTTGCCGCCATTCCCGGCACGTTACGCGACGGGGCAACGGTTACGGTGGCAAATACCGACGGTACCACAACCAAAAGTGTCACGACATACGTCGGCGCGCAGCTGGGTGAAACAAAATTACGCCGCTTCTTGGTCGGGCCAAAGGATTGTGAAATCACCGGCATGGCGGAGTCTGCCGACGGCCGTGCATTGTTCGTCAACATTCAGCACCCAGGTGAAGATACGACCGCAGCATCATTTGCCGCGCGTACCTTCAATAGCAACTGGCCGGATGGTGGCACCTCGCGTCCTCGCAGTGCGACCATTGTCATCACCCGCACAGACGGCGGTGTGATCGGGGTTTAGTGATCAACCAGGAGCGGTCGGCAGTCCATAGACGAACCAACCAAGCCGCACCCGAAAGGGTGCGGCTTTTTTGTGGCAGCTGTCCGCTTGACCACAAAGTACCACGCAATCCTAGCCTGCATATTTCACGGGTCGGCCCCTTTTCAAGGCGAGACTCCTAGGAAGAAAGTTCCGTGACAACGAATCCCAGTTGGTCTGGCCGTTTGCGTCGGGCCTGCGCATCCGATAGCAGGCCGCTGGACATGCGCTTTTCCGCTCTCCTTCCTCGCAATATCCCGATATTACTCGGTCGGTCGAGCGAAAAATCGCACGCCCATCGACCCACTCTCGAACCCGCCCCCGTGAAATATGCAGGCTAGAACGGGCGCTTAACGATGCTCTTTGACTGAACAAGATTGGAAAAGACGCCCGCATCAAACCGGTAGGTGAATCGAAGGCGCCCGCTGTTCTCCAAATCAAACAGCACACTTCCAACCGGCACCACAACAAGTTTGGTCGCATCGTAGGCCCGCCCAAGCCATGGACCGGCTTGGGCGCGGAACATCGTGGCGGAATAGGTGTTGCCTAGCCAACCGCCGCTGGGCAGCAGGTACCAAGTCGGACTGCCATCAACCGCAAAGGTGAACCAGATGCCAAAAAAACTCGTGCGCTGCGACGAGATGGCGACCGACCAGCCGTCCTCATTGCCTTCTCCCCACCACAACCCACCAGTTTGTATCGGTGCCGCCGCGCGATTGTCCCGGCAGTATTGACAGGCGGAACGCCAACGCATTTCGAGTCCGAACGGTGCATCGGCGCTGGTCAAACCAGCGACCTGCCGGACAAGTGACTTTGACGCGCTGATGCCGTTGATCTGATAGCTCAGCTCGACACGGTCAGGATCGACAAACCGCAGTGTCGCCTCGCCAACCGCTGCACCACGCTGGAACTGTGTCGCGTCGTAGCGATCGAGTGACGCGCTGCGCGGCCGGTAGAGCGGCCCGCGATATACCGCGTAACCCTCGGTCCACTCGCCTCCCGGCATCATGTACCAGGTCGGCAAGCCCTGATCATCGTAGACATAAAGCTTGTTGAATTGCTGCCCTGATTCAACCCGCTGGTTGATGGCCATCCCCCAACCGTTTTCCGACACTCCCACCCACCACATGCCGCTGTGGTCGCGCAGCGGTCCGTTACGTTTGAATCTTGCCGTCACCGTTTGCGCTTGCGATATGGTCAGACGACAATCTGCCGTTCCCGTGCAGCTGTCCGACCAACCAACAAACCTTGATCCAACCCTGGGGGTCGCGCGCAAAATGACCGGCGTGCTTGGGGCGAAATTCCACACACACACCCCGCCACAGTCAATTCCAACGGGCGACGATACCACTGTGCCGGTTCCATCCCCTTGAATGCGGACACCTGTCACTGATTGATTCAACTGGTTATCACCCAAGTACGCGGCAATGTTGACGATATCGTTTCGACTAATCAGCGGCGCGATGGAACCCATGCTACTGACCGAACTTAGTGCCGAGGAGAGCGTGTCCGGGTTGTTGGCCGCCTGTATCGCGCGGTGATCCGGCGGAACGCCATGACAGGCAGAACACAGGCTGAGGAAACGGACTCGTCCTTCCTGCGGGTCGCCAATGGCTTGCGCTTCCGCCGGAAACCAAGTGCAAGAAAAAAATAGGGCAAGCACCCTAGTCAGAACGTTACGCATAACTGCCCAGAAAAACTGTAATGCTGTTGGCCAGAGATGACAAATTCATGACCGACGGTCTTTTGCAAGAGAGCTGCGCATACGGGAGGCCGGCACCATCGACGATGTACAACGCCCTCAGGTATTTGGGCCGGGTTGGCAATCAGGCCCCGTCGACACGATCGACTCGATCGACTCGAAAAAATGCGTCGCTCGCACGGAGGTCGCCGCCTTGCAAATCAGACTCACGTGCTTGGGCAAAAGCAAAATCCGGCAGGCAACGACCAAAATAGGCGGTTGTTTCCGGACGATTTTGCCTGAAGATGCCCGTCCATCAATGACTTTCAAACAGTCAGAGACGCCCTATTTTTTTGATTCCGCCTCAACCAGCGTTGCAATTGACCGTGCAAGGCGTGCGACAAGCGCGCCATCCTCGCCCTCCACCATCACGCGAATCAAGGGCTCGGTTCCGGATGCGCGAAGCAAGACCCGTCCAGTGCCGGCGAGTGATTTTTCCGCGTCGCCAACCGCTGTATTAACCGCGGCTGAATTTGCGAAATCAAACTTTGACGTCGTGCGGATATTGATCAACACCTGCGGGAACATCACAAGTTCGTTGGTGAATTCCCCCAGACCGGCTTTGTTCCGCGCCAACGCCGCCAATACTTGTAGCGCGGAAATCATCCCGTCGCCGGTTGAGTGTTTATCCAGACAAAGAATATGACCGGAATTTTCGCCGCCGCACTGCCAGTCTTTTGCGTTCAACATTTCAAGCACATAACGATCACCCACCTTGGCACGCGCAAACGGCACTTGCATCAGGGCCATTTGTTTTTCAAACGCAAAGTTGGTCATTTGTGTGCCGACCACACCGCCATTCAATATGTCGCGCGCTTGGCGGTCTTTGACAATCACAAACAGCAACTGATCACCGTCAAACAACGTGCCGTCTTTATCGCACATGATCAGCCGGTCGGCATCACCATCGAGCGCAACACCGATGTCAGCGTTGGTTTCAATAACCTTTGCCGCAAGTGTTTTGGGATGGGTTGCGCCGACGCCATCATTGATATTGAAGCCATCCGGCGCGTCACCAATTGCAATCACTTCTGCACCGAGTTCACGAAATAGCTTCGGCGCTATTGCATACGCCGCACCATGTGCGCAGTCGACGACAATTTTCATGCCGCGCAAATTCAACTCAGGTGGAAAGGTATTCTTGCAAAATTCCAGATAGCGTCCACCGGCATCAACCACACGTCCCGCCTTGCCGAGTTCACTGGAAGGCTTGCACACGAGCGGCCCTTCAAGCGTCGCTTCAATTGCCTGCTCAACCTCATCCGGCAGCTTCTTGCCATCGGCTGAAAAAAACTTGATGCCGTTGTCGTCAAACGGATTGTGTGAAGCGGAGATCATCACTCCTGCCGACAAACGGAGGGCACGCGTCAAAAATGCCACACCCGGCGTTGGCATCGGGCCGACCAGCAACACGTCGCATCCAGCGGCTGAAAAACCCGCTTCGAGTGCGCTCTCGAGCATGTAGCCCGAGACGCGGGTGTCCTTGCCGATCAACACGGCAGGTTTGCCATTGCCGATATTACCCGCCAACACTTTGCCGGCGGCGTATCCGAGTTTCAGGACAAAATCCGGCGTGATTGGTGCATCACCCACACGGCCACGCACGCCGTCGGTGCCAAAATATTTTCGTGTCATGTCATCCGGACTTCCGACTAAAGCTCAAACGTCAATTGCCGTCGTCGCCGAGAAAAATATCGCGATAGGCGGCATAGGTCGATGTATACATCAGCGGGATCACCACCAGCAAGCCAAGGCCGAGCGGGATTGCGCCGACAATAAACAACACCAGAAATACCAGCCCATATATCAGGAATGGCAATATGTTTTTCAGGCACGCTGAAAAACTCATCGTCAACGCGTCCATTGGTGATACGCCGTTGAGGGCGACCAACGCCGGCGCAAACCAAAATGCCATAAAAATGGGAACTGAAATAGCCATCATGACCAGGGCCACCATAATTGCACCCAACCCCGCTCCTGCGATCAGTCCGGCAATGGCACCACTGCCGCCACGCATCATGGCGCCGATGCCACCTGAGGCGCCCAATACCACGGCAAACAGGATGGCACCGATTACCATCAACACGATCCATGACACCATATACAGCAGCCCCACAATCAGCAGTGGCGTGGTGTGCGGCGCTTTGAAGCCGGAAAAAATATCGTTGATTTCAAGCGGTCGGCCACCGTGTTGCGCGTTTGCCCCCAGCATCAGGCCACCGGCCAGCAGCCCGAACAAGGCATAAGCGACAAATGTACCGATCAGCGGCACAAAATTGAGCACCAGGTAGATCGCGAAAAAAATAATCAGGCTGACAATCCAGATCAATGGTGCGGCTGTAAACATCGCCCAGCCGCGACCGATCCAAGCGGTGCCCTGGCCTGCATTGACGGAACGTCCGCCAGGAATGAAGTTATTGTCATTGGCATCGGCGTGCGCCGCCATGGCAGCAGCCGGTGGTAAGGCATACGGGTTGGGGTTTTGCGGGGTGTTGTGTTCCACGATCGGCTCCCTTGATATGTCGATTATTGACGAAGGTCAATATACATCAGCATCGGTCGTTTTCCCATCCAACCCGACAATGCCACTCCATTGCACGTTTTTGTCAATTGGCCGACAGCGCGCGTTGCAGAACCAGCGCATCGCGTGTTTCGCGCACATCGTGAACCCGTAAAATCGAAGCCCCTTGCCGCGCCGCATAAAGCGCCGCAACCACACTTGGCACCAGGCGATCATCAACCTCACGCCCGAGCAGGGTGTTGAACATCGACTTGCGCGACACACCCACCATAACGCCGTAGCCGGTGGCGGCGAGTTCGGCGGTTGCCGCCAGCAGCGCCAAATTGTGTGCGAGCGTCTTGCCAAAGCCGATACCCGGATCAACCACAATGCGCGCGCGGCTGATGCCGGCCGCTTCACAGGCAGCCGCGCGTTGCATCAAATAGGATTTCACCTCGGCGACCACATCAATATACGTCGGGGCGACTTGCATGGTGCCGGGTTCGCCCTGTTTATGCATCAGGCAAACCGCCACGCCCGTTTCTGCACAAATTGCGATCGCGCCATCCGCCCGCAACGCGTTTACATCATTGACCATCGCCACACCTGCTTGCGTTGCCGCACGCATAACAGCGGGCTTTTGTGTGTCAATCGACAACGGTGTATCCGGATGTGACTTGACGAGCGCTTCGATGACCGGCATCACGCGATCAAGCTCCTGCTGCAGTCCGACTGCCACCGCACCCGGTCGGGTCGATTCACCGCCAATGTCGAGAATGTCGGCACCCTCGTTGATGAGTGCAATCGCATGGGCGACCGCCGCACCGGTCGTGTCAAATTTTCCGCCGTCGGAAAAGGAATCAGGCGTGACATTGACAATCCCCATGATGCGCGGGCGGCTGTCGATCAGGTTGATATTGGTGCGCATTAACTGGGCCAGTTAAACAAAAACGGGCAGATTTCTCCGCCCGCTTGTTTGTGAGTCGCCTCAAGGACACCTATTGCGCACCCTCGGTTGCCGGCGGCTCCTTGACGTCCGGCGCGGCTTTGTTTTCATCCGCAGGTACCGCGGTGCCACCGCTGCCGTCGCCGTCACGTTTCGATTTGAAGCGCAATGTCGAGGCCTTTGGTGCGCGCATTTCGCGGCCTTCCATAATGTCCTTGATCTGGTCGGCATCAATCGTTTCGACTTCCAGCAAGGCCTTGGCCATCGCTTCAATCTTGTCGCGATTTTCTTCGATGATTTTGCGCGCCAGCGCGTACTGTTCGTCAATGATGCGACGAATCTCAGCGTCAACTTTGCGCATGGTCTCTTCGGAAACACTGGTTTGACGCGTCATCGAACGGCCCAAAAATACCTCGCCTTCGTTTTCGGCGTAAACCATGGTGCCCAATGCGTCCGACATACCGTAACGCGTCACCATGTCGCGCGCGAGTTGTGTGGCGCGCTCGAAGTCATTGGAGGCACCGGTGGTCATCTGATGCATAAATACTTCTTCGGCAATACGTCCGCCAAACAAAATGGCAATGCGGTTCAGCAGATATTCACGGTCATACGCGTAACGATCCTGCTCCGGCAATTGTACGGTCAGCCCGAGTGCACGGCCGCGCGGAATGATGGTGACTTTATGCACAGGGTCACTCTTTGGTAACAAATAACCAAGGATGGCGTGACCGGATTCGTGATACGCGGTATTCATGCGCTCTTCTTCCGGCATGACCATCGAGCGTCGCTCGGCACCCATGATGATCTTGTCTTTTGCCCGCTCAAAATCTTCCATATCGACCAGCCGTTTGGCCGCACGTGCCGCAAATAACGCCGCCTCATTAACCAGATTCGCCAGATCGGCACCGGACATGCCTGGCGTGCCGCGCGCAATCACTTCAGCCACAACATCCGGTGCGATCGGCACTTTACGCATATGGACCAGCAAGATCTGTTCGCGGCCGCGGATATCGGGCAGCGACACCACCACCTGGCGGTCAAAACGTCCCGGCCGCAATAGCGCAGGGTCGAGCACATCCGGCCGGTTGGTGGCGGCGATCACAATCACGCCGACGCTGCCTTCGAATCCGTCCATTTCAACCAGCAACTGGTTGAGCGTCTGCTCACGTTCGTCATTACCGCCGCCAAGGCCGGCACCGCGTTGGCGACCAACCGCGTCAATTTCGTCGATAAAAATGATGCACGGCGCACTCTTCTTGGCCTGCTCAAACATGTCACGCACACGCGCGGCACCGACACCGACAAACATTTCAACAAAATCAGAACCGGATATCGAGAAAAACGGCACCTTGGCTTCGCCGGCAATCGCCCGCGCCAACAGCGTTTTACCGGTTCCGGGGGAGCCAACCATCAATACGCCGCGGGGAATACGTCCACCGAGTTTCTGAAACCTGGTCGGGTCGCGCAAAAAATCGACCAATTCGCCGACTTCCTCTTTTGCCTCGTCCACGCCGGCGACATCCGCAAAAGTGATCGGATTGGTGTTTTCGTCGAGCATGCGCGCACGGCTTTTGCCGAATGAAAACGCGCCGCCCTTGCCGCCACCCTGCATTTGACGCATGAAATAAATCCACACACCGATCAGCAACAGAACCGGGAAAGCCGAGATAAACATTTGCAGAAGGAACGATTGTTCGTCCGGTGGCCGCGCCTCGATCTTGACGCCTGCCTTCAGCAAATCATCAATGGTGTAAATGCTCGGTGGCAGGTAAACAGTGTAGGACTTGTTATCACGCGTAAAGACCTAGCCGATCTTGGGGCCTTCTTCCTTGTAGCGTTCAATATTGCCCGCCTTGGCCTCGCTCATCATGGTTGAATAATCCATGACATCACGCGTGGCGTTGCGCCCTGTGAATTGCATGAATACCATCATCAGCACAATGCCGACAACGAGCCAGACACCAATTCCCTTGATCCAATTATTGTTCACGCTAGTGACCCCAATCTATGCCCGCCTCGTGCGGGACCGATATCTTACTCTGAAACCTGCCAATTCGTGACCTGGATAGCGGCAAAATGGACCCAAAACAAATGCTAATTGCGGCGATTCGTTTGACCTTGTTGCGCGGTGACCGGCCAGGATCATCGTTCTGTCACCGACCCTTCAAACCCCTGCCAAACAAATAAACTTCGCGACTTTCATCGCGCGAGGCATCAGGCTTCTTTGTCACCACTTTCTGGAAATTCGCCCGCATCAACTTCACATACGGCTCAAAACCATCGCCTTGAAATACCTTGACCAGAAAACAGCCGTTTGGTTTCAAGAATTTCACGGCAAAGTCCATCGCCATCTCGCCCAACGCATAGAGCCTCGCCTGATCGGTCAGCACGATACCTGTCAGATTGGGGGCCATATCCGAGATCACAAGGTCCACCTGCTTGTTTTCTATCGCGGCCACCACGGCATTTAGTCCGGCGTCGAGCGAAAAGTCTGACTCGATAAAGTGAACGTTTTCAATCGCCTCCATCGGTAACATGTCGATGGCAATGACCTTTCCCTTGGTGCCGACTTTCTTGATTGCCAGTTGTGACCAGCTGCCTGGCGCCGAACCAAGGTCGACCACCGTCATACCGGGCTTCATCAGCTTTTCGTCGTCGTCAACTTCCTGCAATTTATACACCGAGCGGGAGCGAAAGCCGTGTTCGTTTGCCTGCTTGACGTAGGTATCGGAAAGGTGGCGTCTGAGCCAATCACGGCTGTTTTTCGGGCGGGCGTTGGACATTAAATACCATCAAGGTTTGCTGGTCTGGAGGTGCGGGATACCAGCGACTGGCGCTAACCCGGCGGACGGACTTGGTTGCAGTATGGGCCCAAACCCCTAGCGTAGCGTCCGACGTTATAATTGCGGCATGAAAATAGAATTATCCCCTATCGAGCGCCAGGCACTCAAGGCCAAAGCGCATTCACTTGATCCGCTGGTCATCATTGGCGACAAAGGCCTGACCGCCAGCGTGATTCGTGAAATTGACCGCACGTTGTCCGCCCATGAACTCATCAAGATTCGCGTCAATACCGACGACCGCGACGAACGCGCGGCATGGATGGACCAAATCGCCGGTGCATTGGCGGCCGCACCGGTGCAAATGATCGGCAAAACCATCGTGATCTGGCGCTTAAACCCGCAAAAGGTGAAGGAACGCGCAAAAGCAGCGTTGCCGCCACAAAAACGCAAGGGGCCGCGTATGACCAAGCACCAGGAAGAAATGATTGCGACCGGGCAACTCAAGCCAAAAGCGAAACGCCGACCAAGATAACAATTAAAAAGTCGTTTATTGGCGGTCGTTTTCAGGCAAAAAAGCTTGGAAACGACCGTCAATAAACGACTTTCTATTTTAGTTCGAACGTCGGTAGTTTTTTCTTCACCGCAACGTTTTTCAGCCGGACATATTGCGGCAGGCCGTTTTTGTAAGGTGGGTGGGCTTCACCCGCGATCAGCGGCTGCAAATAGTTGCGACATTTGCGCGTAATGTGAAACCCGTCCGGGGTGATGAAATCACGCGGCATTTTTTTCTCGTGGTTGGCAACATCAACCAGTGGCGCGGCGATGATTTCCCACCGGTAAGGGCTACCAGACAGCCGTTTGATTGCCGGCATCACGCCGTTCATGCCCTTCAAGGCAAAGTCAACAGCGGCCTTGCCCAATGCATAGGTTTGCTCAACGTCGGTTTTCGACGCGATATGACGCCCGGCCCGTTGCAAGTAGTCAGCCACCGCCCAGTGATATTTCAACCCGAGTTCGCGTTTGACCAGATCGGCGATGGCGGGCGCCACCCCGCCCAGCTGTGCGTGCCCGAACGCGTCAACCAATCCCGACTCGGAAACAAATTTTCCGTCCTGCCCTTTGATGCCTTCAGAGACACCCACCGCACAATAGCCGTACTTCTTCACGGTTTCGTCCACCTTTGCAATAAACGCCTTCGGGTCGAACACGATCTCTGGAAACAAAATGATATGTGGCGCCTCGCCAGCGCCCGTCGCCGCCAGCCCGGTCGCCGCCGCAATCCACCCGGCGTGACGCCCCATTACTTCAAACACAAATACTTTGGTGGACGTCTTTGCCATTGAGGCAACGTCCAGACCGGCTTCCAACATCGACACCGCCACATACTTCGCCACCGAGCCAAAACCGGGCGAGCAATCGGTAATGGGCAGATCATTGTCGACTG
>JANMNT010000332.1:0-7929 GCA_031368465.1 Burkholderiales bacterium | reverse complement strand
GCAAGAATTGCCGACGCCGAGACGCGTTTCGACGCCGATGTATTGGCTTCTCCGGCCGGCTTTGAGGCGCGCGAAGCATATGTTGTTGATGCCGCGGGAAAAGAAGTGCCGACCATCATGGCCAGGCAGGTAGTGCGGCGTGCCGACGGCACCGTAGACGGCATCATCGGTACGATTACCGATGTCACGCCGGTCAAACAACTCGAGCGCGAAGTGGCGCGACAGCGGGAGCAACTCGATCTGGTCATTCGCTCGTCCCAACAAGGTATTTTCGACGTGGATTTTGCCGCCGACGGCAACCAGTATTACTCTGAACGGTTCCGCGAAATTCTCGGCTTTGGGCCGGATAACTTTCCGGCAAAATTTACCTGGAAAGATTGGGTTTATCCGGCCGATGATGAGATGTTCCACGCGCATTTGCTCGAGCATCTTAAACGCCTTTCGGCATATTTTGACGTCGAATGCCGTGCGCGTCGTGTCGGTGCAGGCCACATGTGGCTGAGGGTGCGTGGTGTTGCGCAGTACGATGATCATGATGTCGCCATCCGGTTTGTTGGTTCAATTGTTGATGTCACAGAGCGGCGCGAGGCGGAAATGAAGCTGATCGAGGCCAACATTCGTGTGATGGAAGCGGCGCGCGCAAAAGAGGCGTTCCTGGCAACCATGAGTCATGAAATCCGCACGCCGATGAACGGTGTGCTGGGTATGGCCAGTCTGCTGGCCGATACCGAACTCAATGACGAACAGCGTGATTACATCCGGCTGATCCGGTCCTCCGGTGATACGCTGCTGCGATTGATCAATGATGTACTGGACTTTTCAAAGATCGAATCCGGCCAGATGACGCTTGAGTCTGTCACGGTTGAATTGGTCAGCGTCATCGAGGAAGCGTTTGAGCTGGTGGCGGAAAAGGCGCGGGAAAAGAACCTTGCGCTGGTCTACGATTTGCGAGATGACATCCCTGATTACATCATTGCCGATGCAACACGTTTGCGTCAAATCCTCCTGAACCTATTGTCAAATGCCATCAAATTTACCGACAAGGGTGAGATTGCGTTGACGATGTCGTGTGAAGAAATGGCGGACGGCAAGCTGAAATTGACGGCAAAAATTCACGACACTGGAATCGGCATTCCGGCAGACCGAATCACCCAGTTGTTCCAGCCGTTTACGCAAGTCGACGCATCAACCACGCGAAAGTACGGCGGTACCGGCCTTGGCCTGGCAATTGTCAAACGACTGGTCATGATGATGGGTGGCGATGTCTCATTGGCAAGCGTTGAAGGTTCGGGTTCGACGTTTTCGTTCAGCATTGTCACAAGCGCGACCAAAGGCCCGCCAAGACCGTATTTGCAAAGGGCAATACCGGCGTTTGCAGGCGTGCGTCTGTTGCTGGTTGACGGTAATTTGCGTCGTCGAGACGCAGTTGCCAACCGCTACCAGTTGTGGGGGTTTACGGTCATGCCCGAGACATGCGCCGAGGCCATCGGGCGACTTCAAGTGGAGGTCAGCCTCGATCATCCGGTTGATATTCTTGTCACCGACACGTTGCTGCCATCGACCGATGCCGATGCCCTAGCGGCGGTAGTGGCAATGGAGGACCGACGGCGCACCGTCGCCGGGCAGCCGAAACTTTCTGTTGTGTTGATGTCGAATTTATCCCGCGCTGATTTGGCGCGGCTGAAGGCGTTCGAACCGCTGCGACACGACATGCTGGTGGTGCGTCCGGCCAGCAGGTCGCGTATGTTTGATGTTTTAACGCAGGTGGCGATGCGGATCAACAACAATGATGTTGCAACGCGGCCGTTTACGCCGGTGCCGGTTTATGACGGTGAATCTTCGCCGGGTGCGCGCGCGACGTCAGCCGTCGCCACTAAATCTGAGTCGATGCCGGTCAGGCCGGCGGTGGAGGCAAATGCCGTGGTGGTGGATCCAATCAACATCCTGGTCGCGGAAGACAATGAAGTCAACCAGCGCGTGATTGAGGGGATGCTCAAGCGGCTTGGACACCATGTCACCATCGTCGCCGATGGACAAGCGGCGGTTGATAAAATGGCGGCACAAAAACCAGACGCCGAAGACTTGTTTGATGTTGTTCTGATGGACATCCATATGCCGGTACTCGACGGCGTTGCGGCGATGAAAGCGATCAAGCAATTGTTTGACCAGTCAGATTTGTCAGCGCGCTTGAAGACAATACCGATTGCCGCGATGACTGCGCATGCGCTTGCCGGGGATCGCGAACACTATCTCGGGGAGGGTATGGACGATTACATTGCCAAGCCAATCCGCCGTGAGGACTTGGCAGCGTTGCTGCAACGTACGGTCCCGCAAAAACGTCACGCCGCCGGTCGGCAAGCACCGCCCGCCGGCACAATGCCAGCTTCCGGAAAAGCTGGGGCAACAGGGCCGACTGAAATTGCCGCCCGTCGCAATCAGGTGCCAACACCGACACCGGAAGATGCATTGCCGCTCCTCGACCTTGAACAGTTGGAAGATCTGCGTGGTCTGCCAGCCGGTCCGGATGAGGTGCCGGGGTCCGGCGCAAATGGATTGATCGATTTGTTCAAGCAAAAGTCACGCGAGCGGTTGCGTGTGATTGCCTCCTGCCTGGTTGATGCAAACTGGGTGTTGTTGGGTGACACGGCGCACAGCATGCGCGGCGCGGCGGCGAGTGTGGGATTCCCGAGGGTCGCGGCTGCCTGCAAAAGCATGGAACTTGCCGCAAGGCGTCTGTCGCCTGTGTCCGGCATCGCCCCCGTTGCACCAACCACACCAATGCCGACCCGCGCACAACTCGATGCGCAATACGAACAGGTCACCCGGCACTTTTATGAGGCCGAGGCGGCGCTGCAGCAATGGCTTGACGCGGGCGCGTAGTCCGCGCCTCAAAAGCCAAATCTATTTGGCGGGCGGCGCCACAGGACGGGGCTGCCGCGCAAAAATAGACCAAAGTCTCGCGACGTCGGCGATGCCGTCTGGTCCGCTCACAGTCGCCAGTATCTCCGCCGCTTTACGACTTTCACCGGCCATCGCATAGGCAATGCCCAGACGCAGCTTTGCGTCTTGCGGACGTTTGATGCCCGCACGTTTGATGCCGCGTTCCATCATCGGCAGGCCCTTTTCTTTGTCGCCACTGATCACCAGGTTTAGACCGGCGTTAAACAAACCGGGGCCTTCTTTGCCCAGCTCCGCCTCGGCCGCGGTGCGCGCCATGTTTTTGAGATCATCGTCGGCTTCTTTTGTTACTTTGTCGCGTAACTTCTTATGTTCGGGCTGGGCGCCAAGCGCCCCGGCGGCAAATCCTTTTTCAATAATCTGCCTGGCATCAATCGGAAAGCCGGCCTCCAGCGCGTTTTGGGCAAGAAACAAATATTCGGACGCGGGCAGTTTGTCGCCGAGCGCCAGCTGCAGCCGAAACAGGTCCTGAATATTGCGGTCACTCATGGCGGGTTTTCTGGCCGTACGCGCGATCAGGTCGGCCCAATAGTCGGCTTTTGGATAGCGGTTGACCAACCGTTCCAGCGCGTCGATATAGCCAGCCTCGTCGTTTAGCTTGAGCGCGGTGCGTCCGAGCATCCGCAGCATTTCTTCAGTCGGGACCCTGCCTGCGGTGTCATCAGCGGCCAGCGCGGCAATCACTTCTGCTTTTGCCGCGCTGAAGTCGTCAGCCAAATACAATGATTGCACCTGCAACATGCGCATTTGCGGCAATACGCTGCCGTCTTTGATGGCGCGAGCCGCCCAGCCAGCCGCCTGTTTGTAGTCCTTCAGGTTGTAATACGCGCCGGTGATTGCTTCCGCATACAGCGTTCGTTCAGCCGGGGTCAGTCGATGGGTGGCTAACAACGCCTCAAATGATTTTGCCGTGATAGTGTGTTCACCCAATGCCAGCGCCGCCGTGCCACGCATGCGTTCGATGAAAAAATTCTCATATGGTGTTTTGTTCGGGATCAGGTCAACTTCGCCAATTTTTGCCAATGCATCTTTGTATTGCTTCGCCTGGATTTTTTCCTGCGCGACCTGTAATGGTTTGCCGACCTCCGGCCGCATCGTTTCGGCGGTAGCTGGCGCGGGATTTTGCGCGCCAGCCGCGCCGGCAGTCGCCAACGCGGCCGCGAAAATGACTGCGGCAAGTGACAGGGAAGGCGTCAATACACGAAATGATTGAATATTCATCTGGATTGTTTCGATTGATTTGGTTGAACTGGGCAGACCCGCATTATCCTGCGGATTCGGCGCCCGCGTATCAATGCAGCCGGTATTGACGAAAAACGCCGGCAGAAAAAGCAGGCAATAAAAAAGGGCTTAGTTGCTTGACTAAGCCCTTGATTAAATGGCGTCCCCAACCGGATTCGAACCGGTGTTACTGCCGTGAAAGGGCAATGTCCTAGGCCTCTAGACGATGGGGACTCACACGTCTTACTACGGTGAAACAAACCTGAAATCGCGCAGTTTTTGCTGCTCTGCACGACCTGCTACTCAATAGGCACTAAATTCTGTGGTGGAGATAAGCAGGATCGAACTGCTGACCTCTTGCATGCCATGCAAGCGCTCTCCCAGCTGAGCTATACCCCCACAGACAAGAGCGAGATTATAGCGTGAAGAGGCGGCAAATGCCAAGTGCTGGATTTGCCAACTGGTCGGCGCTATGCCGAAGCGGTTTTCAGCCGGCTCAGCACTTCTTCGCGCCCCAAAACATGGATGACGGCATCGACGCCCGGTGTCTGGGTTTGCCCGGTCAACAACACGCGCAGCGGCATCATCAGTTGCGGCATCTTGAGGCTGTGCGCTGCCATTATATTTTTCAAGACAACGTTGATGTCTGCTTTGATCCACGCTATCGTCTGGAGCGCGCCGCACAGATCAATGATCGCCGACCGTGCCTCACTTGTCAGATGTTGCGAAACCAGCGGCGCTTCTATTGCGGGGCGCACAAAAAAATAACGCGCCTGCTCGGCCATTTCCAGCAAGGTCTGGGCACGTTCCCTAAGTGCGTCGGCCACCATTGCCGGCGACGGTCCACTCGAAATTGGAATTCCGGCTGCTTCCAAATGAGGTACCAGCAACGCGCCAAGTTTTGCCGCGTCCATCTTTTTGATGTATTCCTGGTTCAGCCAATTCAATTTTTCTGTATTAAATTGTGCCGCCGACGGCGTGATGTGGTCGAGGTCGAACCATTGACAAAATTGGTCCATCGAAAAAATTTCATCGTCACCATGCGACCAACCAAGTCGTGCCAGATAGTTGAGCACGGCATCGCGCACATAGCCGTTTTGCGGGTATTCCATGACCGATACCGCGCCATGGCGTTTTGACAATTTCTGGCCGTCGTCGCCGAGGATCATCGACAAATGTGCGTAAACGGGAATGTCCGCACCCAGTGCGTGCAGAATATTGATCTGCCGTGGCGTGTTGTTGACGTGATCGTCTCCTCGGATCACATGGGTGATTTTCATATCCCAGTCATCCACACAAACACAAAAATTGTAGGTCGGCGTGCCGTCCGCACGGGCGATGATCAAGTCGTCGAGCTCGGCATTGGCGATTTCAATGCGGCCTTTGACCGCGTCCTCCCATGCCACCACACCATCGGTCGGATTGGCAAACCGCACCACCGGGCGCACGCCGGTCGGGACCGGCGGCAAGACTTTGCCGGGCGCAGGGCGCCAGGTACCGTCGTAACGCGGCTTTTCGCCACGCGCGCGCTGTGCCTCGCGCAATGCATCGAGCTCGGCAGGCGGCATGTAGCAGTGATAAGCCGCGCCATTGGCAAGCATCTGCGCAACCACTTCCTTGTAACGATCCATTGCGCGCATTTGAAAAAACGGGCCTTCGTCAAAGTCCAGCCCCAACCATTGCATGCCGTCGAGGATCGCCTGCACCGCTTCGGGTGTGGAGCGTTCAACGTCGGTGTCTTCGATGCGCAAAATAAACGTACCGCCATGGTGTCGGGCGAACGCCCAGGCGTACAACGCGGTTCGCGCACCGCCGATGTGGAGAAAGCCGGTCGGGCTCGGGGCAAAACGGGAGCGGACGGTCATGACTACATCTTTGGAAGGGTGACGCCCTTCTGTCCTTGATATTTGCCGCCGCGGTCCTTGTAGGAGGTCTCACACACTTCATCGCTTTCAAAAAACAACACCTGCGCAATACCCTCGTTGGCATAAATTTTTGCCGGCAGCGGTGTTGTGTTGGAAAATTCCAGCGTCACATAACCTTCCCATTCGGGTTCGAACGGGGTGACGTTGACAATTATTCCGCAACGCGCGTAGGTCGATTTGCCGAGGCACACGGTGAGCACATTGCGCGGAATGCGAAAATATTCAACCGTACGTGCCAATGCAAACGAATTTGGCGGAATGATGCAAAAGTCGCCAGTCATATCAACAAATGAATTCGGGTCGAAATTTTTCGGGTCAACGATGGTTGAGTTCAGATTGGTAAACAACTTGAATTCGTTTGAACAGCGAATGTCGTATCCGTAACTGGACGTACCGTAGCTGACAATGCGCTTGCCTTCATGTTCGCGCACCTGTCCCGGCTCAAACGGCTCGATCATGCCGTGTTGTTCGGCCATCCGTCGGATCCATTTATCGCTTTTGATGCTCATTGCGCGCCTCTCGTTATTGTCAGACGAAAACCGGCAGTTTAACAAACGCGCCGCGGAGTCCAACCATGCTGCGGGCGCGCCACCGGACGACTTGGGGTGTCGGTGGCAGCAAAGGTGCCGCCTACCAATGTGGCAACACAATTTTTTTGTCAGAAAACGGTTGTCTCGGCGTCGAAAAATAGCAAAACAGCAACAAAAACCGCCCACCAACCGACAAACCCGTTTGGCGCAAGGGGCAAAAGTCTAGATTGGACGGGCATTCTCAGGCATTTTTGCCTCAGAAAGCGCATCAATTCTTGGCTTTAAAAACTTCATGTATTACATGAAGTTGTTTCCCCGCAAATCGTCATTTTGAATGCTTTAACAATCTGATTTTTAAGGCAATTTCAGGTGAAAAAAATAACTCTTGCACATTGTTTTGCCGCGATATATTGTGTCGCTAACCCAAGCGGACACTACATCTTGTGGATATTTCTGTTCCTAACCCACCTCATAAGGTTGGGACGTGTTGTGGATTTGTTGTGGATAACTCCACCGCCTTTCTGCCACCCTCAGTGGTTCAGGTTTGACTGAACGACGCCAGAAATGTCTAAGTCTCAGTATGTCTGCGGGGATAAGTAATTGATATTAAACAAAAATAGATTCCAACAGGAGACAACACATGAGACTCGGTACCGACATTGATCCGGTGAACCCGCTCGTCAACCCCATGCTTAACACCGGAAATACTGATTCGGTCGAATCGCGGTATATGGATTACAAGATTATTCGTCGTAACGGCGCTGTTGCATCATTTGAACCACAGAAGATTGCCGTGGCCGTGACCAAGGCGTTTATCGCCGTCAACGGCAGCCATGAAGCCGCCTCTGCGCGGATGCGTGACCAAGTGCAGCAAACGACAGGCGTTGTTGTTAATGCACTGATGCGCCATAAGCCATCTGGCGGCACATTTCATATTGAAGAAGTGCAAGATCAAGTTGAGTTAGCACTCATGCGCGGCGGCGCGCACGAAGTTGCCCGTTCCTATGTGCTTTACCGTGAAAAGCGCAACAGCGAGCGCGCAGCAGAGCGTGCGGCCAAAGCGCTATCAGCTGATGCCGATGCTGGTGTCAGCGCGAGCGTGATTAATGTCACCATCGCCGGCCAAAAACGTCCGCTAGATGTAAATGCATTGACCGCATTGATTGCGTCTGCCTGCGAAGGCTTAGGTGATTTTGTTAATCCAAAAATTATTTTCGATGGCACCTTACGTGATTTATATGACGGCGTGCCCATTGATGAAGTTTTCAAAGCCGCCACCATGACTTCACGCGCCA
>JANMNT010000329.1:0-4800 GCA_031368465.1 Burkholderiales bacterium | reverse complement strand
TGGCGCGTGATTCAGTCCGGTCCGGCTGCTACGAACATAGATAACGGCCGAAACAAAAAAAATCACCGACAGGACCAATTCGACTGTTGCGATCAATCTGGACGCCGGTAACAGGTCCGACCATGCCCGCACCACGCCCTCGGTAAAATAGAGCCAGATCAACAAGGTCGACCATTGATAGGTGTAGCGTCGCGACGTTGGGTGGCGCCAGAGTTGCCAAATTGGAATTAACAATGGCAGCGCCTTGATGACCAGCCAGGAACCGCCGCTGCGGATCGGGGCGAGGATCAGTTCCCACGCTACCAGCAAAGCAAATAGTAAGAGCAGACTGGTAATCCCGGCGCGGTGTGCGAAAGTTGCGCGACCGGCGTTCAACACAGCGTCATGCCAGTTTTGCCGCGGTCAACGCGATTCGTTTGCCAAGTGCTGCCGCCAGCGTTTTTTCTGCATCGCTCACCAGCCGGGCACCGTTTGATCCGGATACATGACTCGCCCCGTAGGGTGTCCCACCGTCTGTGGTGGTTGATAGCGCTGGTTCGGAAAACGGCAGGCCGACAATCAGCATGCCATGGTGCAGCAAAGGCAACATCATTGTCAGCAGCGTTGATTCATTGCCACCATGCATTGCAGCCGAGGAGGTAAACACCCCGGCGGGTTTGCCGACCAGGGTGCCGCGCATCCACTCGCCGCCGGTGCCGTCAAGAAAATATTTTAATGGCGCCGCCATATTGCCAAACCGCGTTGGTGACCCAAGCGCAATGCCGGCACATTCGGCAAGATCCGTGCTTGTGACATAGGGCGGCCCATCGTACGGTACAGCCGGCGCAACCGATTCGATCACCGCGGACACTTTCGGCACCGTCCGGATGCGCGCAGACATGCCCGGCACACTGTCAACACCGCGCGCGACGTGATTGGCAAGCTCCCTGACGGCGCCCGAATGTGAGTAGTACAAAATCAGAATATCAGCCACGATGGTGTTCGCTTTCCGCGTAATCAACACGTTATTATAGAAGCCGTTGCCGACAGATATTCCGTTGTGAAAAATCTTATCCAGTTAATCCAAGTTTCGTTGTCATATGCGCGATTTCTGGCGAGACGGGTAGTCGCCGATCGTTGTCTCACCATTGCCGGCAGTCTGACCTTCACCACGCTGCTGGCATTGGTGCCACTTTTTACGGTAACCATCACGCTTACGTCAAAGCTGCCGTTTACGCGCGACATGATATTGCAGCTGAAACTGTTCATCCTCAAGAATTTTGTGCCGGATATGGCGAGCAGGATGGTCGGCGTTTACATGGACCAGTTTGCATTAAACGCATCGCGGTTGACCGTCATTGGTCTGGCGATTGTGCTGGTGACAACACTTGCGTTGCTGTTTACGATTGAAAATTCATTCAACAGTATTTGGCGGGCGAGCCGCCGTCGCGCATGGTGGCGACGATTGCGCTGGGCGTTGGTATTGCTGACGGTGGGTCCGATCATGGTTGCGGCAAGTTTGTCGATCACCATGTTTTTAGTCCGTGCGGCTCATATGTTCGAACGCACGTTGCCACTTCTCGACGATACGCTTTGGCGGATTTTGCCGGTGGCCATTACCACTATCACGCTTTACATGGCATATAAGTGGATCCCCAATCGGCACGTGCCCGCCCGCCATGCATTTGTCGGCGCGCTGCTTGCCGCGCTGGTGTTTGAGGCGATGAAGTACGGTTTTGTTGTTTATGTGACCACTGTGCCAACCTACAGCCTGGTGTACGGCGCTTTTGCGAGTGTGCCGATCTTTCTGATGTGGCTGTTCCTGTGTTGGCTGTTGGTGTTGCTGGGCGCGGAAGTATCGGCGACCTTGTCTTATGTCCGGCACCAGGATGCGCAGGCAGACGCGTTGCAGCTTGAGGATGCCAAGGCGAGAATTTGGTCGGCTTTGTATGCCGCGGATCTGCCGCGCACGTTTGATCAACTTCGTCTCGCCGCGCCAATGCCCATTGACCATGCCGAAGACGCACTCGATGCACTGGTCGCTGCGGGAAAGGTTGCCGTGACGGCCGGCAAACCCATGTGTTACCGCATCAACAATTCGTAAGGCGAACTACGACAATTGAAATTGGAACAGGTCAAACTTTGATGTGCGCTCGACAAGTGTTGTTGCCCGTACATGCGAAATTTCACCGTGGTCATCCAACGCAAATTCACGCAAATCGGCGAATGTATCGGGAGCCGTCAATACCGTGTCAGGCGGGGCCTCGGCATGGCTGGACGCCAGTAACAACGCCTTGCTTGGACGGTTGTTGGAACCGATCGTTGGTTCGATCGAGATGCAGTATCCGGCCGGGGAGATCAATTCCATGCCGAATTCGAGCGCATTGCCGTCCAGCAGCGTCAACCAGCGGACCACACCCAGATTCCATGAGCGGCCGCCGACAAACCGCACACCCACAACTTCGCCCACAGTGACACCGACGTTGCCGGGCTCATTGCGGTGCATGCGCAGACCATTGGCACTTTGGTTTAACACCAACCACTCTTCAACCCCGATCATTTGCGACATCGGGTCTTGGGGAATATTCAGCAGGGGAATGGTGCGGCCGTCCCTGATGGCCTCGGCATCAGTTTCGGGATTCTCTTCGGTGATCAGTTCGGCAAAATGGGCAATCGCCTTGACACCCGAACACAATGCGACACCGGTATCGGCCGGGTTGCGTCGGAACTGGCGCTTTGGCGGATCACCCCATAGCCGGATGAGGCGCGCAATAAGATCGTTCGTGTCGTGCGTCGCACGACTCTTCGCGGCGGTCGCGGCGGTGGTGTTGCCGGCTTTCAGTCTTTGTTGCATGCGTTCAACCAACTTTGCGGGGTCAACCAGACGCATCACATCACCCAGCGGCGGCCGGTTGCCCTGCACCAGCGGTTTGGGGCCCGAGTCGGTGTCAAACGCGACAACAAACGCGCGCTGCGGGTCGATTCCTTCGGTTGAGGACTTGAAGTCAACCAGTCCGCGGTTTTGACGGAGTAACTCCAGTGTGCGGTCAACCTCGCGATACATCAAACGATACGGGTCGGCAAGCGACAACATGAGCATTTCGTAATACAGATCACCAATGGATAACTTGGTATCCGCGTCGGCAACTTCGGTCGCGAAGCCTTGCTCTTCGGCATATAGAAACAATGTGCTCGCTTCCAGCCATGCGCCTTTGGGAACCGGATGGTAGGTGCGATAACACTGAAGCATCTGCGCCTGCAGCGTGGACAAAATCCGATAAACCGGATTCAGCAGCGCTTTCTTGGCGCCAAAGACGATCAGCTTGCCGGTTTTCTCAAGCACAAAGTGTTTGTAGACGAAATTGAACTCTGTGACGAGCAAATGCGCCAGTTCAAACGCTTCTTTCTGTTTTGGTTGCAGTGGCAAACTCGCATAGGCATAGATCGCGTTGAGTTCCTCATGCAGCACTGAAATTACCGGGTAAAACACCTCGGCCAGCGCAACACGATCTTCTGCGGCGATTTTGGCGCGGTTGAGTGCCGCCAAATTTGCCGCGATGGCATTCGATGATTCAATGGTCTTGGTCAGTGGCAGTCCTTCAACCCAGACGCGCGCCTTTTTCGGGTTGACCTCGACGTCTTTCGCCAGCGGCGCGGTTGCCGTCGGCACGGATAAGCTTAAGGACATTCAACCCTCTTTGGTCGCGGGACGTTGTTGGACTGTCGGTGCGCGTGATCGCGTCTATTGATTGTTAATGGTCACATTCACTGCGCGGCAGATTTACTTGCCATAATGCAACGTCAATAGTTTAGCAGAGGCAAATATGCTTTTTTCCAACACAATGGGTTACGACCGGCATCGATGCGCCGTCAGCCGGCATCTTGTCCGACTCGCCACCTTGGTGGTGCTCGGATTTGCCAGCCCGGCGCATGCGTTCGACCTCAAGGATACCGATGGCCGCGCACACAAACTTGCCGACTTGAAAGGCAAGTGGGTGGTGGTCAATTTCTGGGCAACCTGGTGTGCACCCTGCGTCAAGGAGATCCCGGATATTGCCGAGTTCGCCAAGGCGCAAGCCGCAGGCGACAAAACGCGGGTGATCGGAATCGCGCTTGACTGGGATGAAACCGGTAAAAAAGACGCCGACGTCGCCAAGCTAAAGCGGACGGCAAAAAAATTCGGCCATACTTATCCGCTGGTGCTTGGTGATGACACCACTGAAAAGGTGTTTGGCAAAATCAAGGGCATGCCGACCACATTGGTCTACAACGCCGATGGCAAACTTGTTTATAACAAGACCGGTGTCGTGACAAAAGAACTGCTGGCACGGGTGGTCAACGGCGAAGTTATCAAATAGGAACTTCTAAACACCTCAAAATCTCCCTCCCCTGCGTAGGCAGGGGCCTAATTTTTGTTGTGGTATCAACATCATACAAAAATTGGGTACCGGCCCCACCTTTAAGCATGCTGGGGCAGGCTCTAGGCCGGTAGAGGACAGAATTTTAGAGGTTCCCAACTAAAAAAAGTCAATATCGGCGGGCACTTTCAGGCATAAATGTCTGAAAGTGCCCGCCAAATAAGGCGTTCTATTTTTTCAGTTGGACCAGTACGTGTGCGGCAACGTCGGCGAGTGGCACCACGGTGGCCGCGTCATCACGCCGTTGTTGGTATTCAACATTGCCTTCTTTGAGACTCCGGTCGCCAATCACAACCTGGTGTGGAATGCCGATCAACTCGAGCTCTGCCAACATGACCCCGGGGCGGGCATCGCGATCATCCAGCAATACGTCAACGCCGGCCGCCGTCAATGCGGCGTACAA
>JANMNT010000261.1:0-11643 GCA_031368465.1 Burkholderiales bacterium | reverse complement strand
GCGTTTGATCCGAGAATAGGAAAAATCATGACCACCACCGTAAAAACGGCCGAAGTTGTTGCCCAATATGCGCGCGCAAAAGGCGATACCGGCTCCCCTGAAGTTCAGGTTGCATTGCTGACCAATCGCATCAACGAACTCACGGACCATTTCAAAAAGCACGTCAAAGATCACCACGGTCGTCGTGGTTTGCTTCGCATGGTGTCAAAGCGCCGCAGCCTGCTTGACTACCTGAAGCGCACGAAACTCGACACCTATCGTTCACTGATCGACAAACTCGGCCTGCGCAAGTAATCGAACGACAGCCAGTCAGCGAGCGTATTCAGAATCGGAAAAAGCCCCACTGTTCCCCAAAAAGGCAGCGGGGCTTTTTCATTGTTTTTTGCCGCATTGATACACGCATTGAAACATCCGCGCACGCGCCGCATTGTTTGGAAGTAATGGCGGCAACCGATTTTATTTAACAGCACACTCCAAGGGAATTCCCGCATGAAAGCCATTAAAAAAACACTGCAGTATGGACGTCATACGCTGACGCTCGAAACCGGTGAGATCGCGCGCCAGGCTGACGGTGCCGTTCTGGTCTCGTTAGACGACACCGTTGTTCTTGTTACCTGTGTGGCGCGTCGTGACGCCAAAGAAGGCCAGGACTTTTTTCCGTTGACCGTTGACTATCAGGAAAAAACATTTGCCGGCGGCAAGATTCCCGGCGGTTTTTTCAAGCGCGAAGGCCGTCCATCAGAGAAGGAAATTTTGACCAGCCGTTTGATCGATCGTCCGTTGCGTCCGTTGTTCCCGGATGGCTTTTACAACGAGGTACAGATCATCGCAACCGTGTTGTCGTCCGATCCGGAAATTGATTCCGATATTGTTGCAATGATCGGCGCATCAGCCGCCGTCACACTTGCCGGCGTGCCGTTCGAAGGCCCGATTGGCGCAGCACGTGTTGGTTATCTCGACGGCGCATACATTCTGAATCCGACCAAGACCGAACTTGAGACCTCGCAAATGAACCTCGTGGTTGCAGGTACCGATACTGCCGTGTTAATGGTTGAATCGGAAGCGCTCGAATTATCCGAAGCCATCATGTTGGGCGGTATCGTATTTGGTCACGATCAACAGCAGGCTGTCATCAACGCCATTCTTGATCTGGCCGATGAAGCCGGCAAAGACCCATGGGCATGGACCGCACCAGTGCCACCACAAGCGTTGATCGACCAGATCAACACCATGGCTGCCAGCGATTTGGATGCGGCGTTCCGCATCAAATCCAAAGGTGCCCGCTCGGAGATGCTGTCTGGCATCAGCAAACGTGTGATCACTGCTTTGTGCACCGGAGCAGAAGGCGCCCCCGACAAAAACACGGTTTCGTCGCTACTGTTCGCGATTGAATCCAAAATTGTCCGCAGCCAGATTTTGAATGGCGAGCCGCGTATCGACGGTCGTGACACGCGCACCGTGCGTCCGATATCGATCCGCACCTCGGTGTTGCCGCGCACCCACGGCTCGGTGTTGTTTACCCGCGGCGAAACGCAGGCGATAGTGGTTGCCACACTCGGCTCGCTGAAAGACTCACAAATGATCGACGCCTTGCAGGGCGAGTACAAAGATCGTTATATGTTCCACTACAACTTCCCACCGTATTCGACTGGTGAGACCGGTCGCGTCGGTACGCCGAAGCGCCGTGAAATTGGTCACGGCCGTTTAGCCAAGCGTGCATTGGCGGCGGTATTGCCGACTGAAGCGGAATTTGGCTACGCCATGCGTGTTGTGTCGGAAATTACCGAGTCAAACGGCTCGTCATCAATGGCGTCGGTTTGCGGCGGTTGCCTGGCGCTGATGGATGCCGGTGTGCCGATGAAAGCACACGTTGCCGGTGTGGCCATGGGCCTCATCAAAGATGGCGCCAAGTTTGCCGTGTTGACTGACATTTTGGGCGACGAAGATCATTTGGGCGATATGGACTTCAAAGTCGCCGGTACCGATGCCGGTATCACTGCGTTGCAAATGGACATCAAGATCATGGGCATCACCAAAGAGATCATGGATGTCGCGCTGAAGCAGGCCAAAGACGGCCGCATGCATATTCTGGGTTTGATGAAACAAGCGGTACCCACCGCGCGCTCGGAGCTTTCACAATTTGCACCGCGCATCATCAAGATCAAAATTCATCCTGACAAGATTCGCGAAGTCATCGGCAAGGGCGGCAGCGTCATTCAGGCGATCACCCGCGAAACCGGCACGGAGATCGATATTCAGGACGACGGTACGATTTCAATCGCCTGTCTGTCGGGCGAAGCCGGCGAAGCCGCCAGACTGCGGATTGAAGCCATCGCCGCCGAGATCGAAGTCGGCCGCGTTTACGAGGGTCCGGTGGTTCGTTTGCTCGACTTCGGCGCTATCGTGCAATTGTTGCCGGGCAAAGACGGGTTGCTGCATATTTCGCAGATCGCCCATGAGCGTGTCAACGCCGTTGCCGATCATTTGAAAGAGGGCCAGATCGTCAAGGTCAAAGTGATGGAAGCCGATGACAAGGGTCGTGTGCGTCTTTCAATGAAGGCGTTGCTGGAAGCGCCGCCTGCGGCACCACGTGCACCGAGGGTGGAGACACCAACCGACGGCGCGCCGGTCACTGAAACACAGCCACAGTAAATAAATTCGCGGAAAAGCGATGCATGAGCAAAAAAGGCACCGTTCGCGGTGCCTTTTTGTTTGTGGCAAGGGTGGTTTTCCATTGCCCAACGCAACCGTTGCAGGTATAATTTTGGCTTGTTTTTGCAGTAATCGGAGTGTGGCGCAGCCCGGTAGCGCGCTTGCTTTGGGAGCAAGATGTCGTAGGTTCGAATCCTATCACTCCGACCAATTTTTATGTCTCTGCGTTTTCACGCTGAACACAGCCCGGCCATGCAAGATGCGTGCATACTCACACCGCGCGCCTGCAATTGAACAGCAAACGTCCCACGCGCCCGTAGCTCATCTGGATAGAGCACCGGCCTTCTAAGCCGGGGGTAACAGGTTCGAGTCCTGTCGGGCGTACCAAAATTAACGCCACCTTTGGGTGGCGTTTTTATTTGCCGCCCGAGCAAGCCAACAGTTTGGCTTGCGCATAGGACTCGAAAGCCATCGGCGATGCTCGGCGCGATGCGAGGAGCCGACGTGGCGGGGTCGCGTGTAGGTTCTCCCGGAATCCACTGCATTGCATTCCGGCGACCGCGGCATCGCGTGTGTGCAGACACAATCGACGAAACCCCGCCGCCGCTCTGTGGGGCGGTCCAAATTCGACGCCCCCGTTGGGTGGTGCTATTAATTATCGCGCGCACGACCAGTCACCTCATGTTTGACCAAATATTGCCGTCAATAGCTTGATAGCCGCATGGCTGTTTCGGGCGACGTTGTCATCGGGCGGATGAATGGTGCCTGAACGCTCACCGAGCATTGCGGCGTTCAGGGGGGCACATGTTTGCGCATTTTGCGTCAGTCAGATCAAACAAAAGTTTGTCAACCGTCGGTGCCGACAGCGCGCGTCCATGCGTTCCGTTCTTGTTGACGGCATTTTTTTGCGCCCTACCGATAACGGGGTCGGCGGAGACAGTGGTCGCAGTCAACCGCGCAAGTGCAAGTATTGATTTTAGGGTGATTATCCCGGTGGTTATTCATGCCACCAGCGTCAGACCCGCTGCGAATATCCGGATTGATGAAGGCGACATATCAAGAGGGTATGTCGATATCAATGCCGATTCCGCGCAATTAACGACCAATAGTCGGAACGGTTATCAGGTGACGGCGCGGCACGACGCCCAATTGTTATCGGGTGTCGACGTCGAATTGTCTGGCCAGCAACTTGCGGTCCGTGAGGGTGCGGGAAGCATGCGCGTCATCGCAGGACGTGGCAGCAATCAACCGGTGCCGATCCGCTATCGATTGCACTTGGCATCGGGCGTGGTGCCTGGCAGTTATCGATGGCCGGTGGCACTGCAGTTTTCCAATCCGGCACCCTGAATCTGCATGCTGCCGCGAACGATCAGCGGCAAGCCGCATCGACCGCAGGCTTTCGCCTAGTAGGCAAAATACGAGCAATGGTGGACGTTTTCAGGCACTTTTGCTTTAAAAGTGTTGCCAGGCTTGCACTTTGTCACGATTCAACGTCGAACACGATGCCTTGCGCCAACGGCAGTTCCGAAGAGTAGTTAATCGTGTTGGTGGTGCGCCGCATATAGGCGCGCCAGCTGTCGGACCCCGACTCACGCCCGCCACCGGTTTCTTTTTCGCCGCCAAATGCGCCGCCGATTTCGGCACCGGAGGTGCCGATGTTGACATTGGCGATGCCGCAGTCGCTGCCGACAGCTGACATGAATATCTCGGCTTCGCGCATATCGTTGGTAAAAATGCTCGACGACAATCCCTGAGGCACGGCATTTTGTATCCGAATGGCCTCATCAAGCGTGTGATATCGCATCACATACATGATCGGTGCAAATGTTTCATGGTGGACGCATTGGGCTTGCGTTGGCATTTCGACAATCGCCGGATGGACGTAGTAGCCATTCGGATATTCGCCTTCCAGCGCCCGCCTGCCACCTGTTACCATGCCGCCCTGCGTTTTTGCCAATACCAGTGCGGCCTGCATCCCGTCAAAAGCGGCGCGATCAATCAACGGCCCGATCAACGTCGTTGTATCGAGTGGGTTACCGATCCGAACCTTGCCAAACGCCGCTTTTAACCGGTCAACTACATTGTCCGCAATTGATTGATGAACAATCATTCTTCGAAGCGTGGTGCATCGCTGGCCAGCCGTACCAACAGCAGAAAATAGCGACGCGGGCAAAACCATGTCGATGTTTGCCGATGGCGCAACAATCATTGCGTTGTTGCCGCCGAGTTCGAGCAGGCTGCGGCCAAGTCGCGCGGCGACACTTGCGGCGACACTGCGACCCATGCGGGTTGAGCCGGTCGCCGATACCAACGCAATGCGCGGGTCATCCACCATCATCTGGCCGACGTCACCCCTCCCAATCAATACCTGGGCGAGGCCGGTGGGAACGGCGCCGCCTTGGGCATTAAATTTTGCGACCGCACGTGCCAACAACGCCTGACAAGCAAGTGCCGTAAGCGGCGTTTTTTCGGACGGCTTCCACACCAACGTATTGCCGCATACCAATGCCAGTGCGGCGTTCCACGCCCAAACTGCCACAGGAAAATTAAACGCGCTGATGATGCCGATGGTTCCCAGCGGATGCCATTGTTCCATCATGCGGTGTTGCGGCCGCTCGGTGGCGATGGTCAGTCCGTACAACTGGCGTGAAAGGCCAACGGCAAAGTCGCAGATGTCGATCATTTCCTGGACTTCGCCCAATCCCTCCTGGCGAATCTTGCCGGCTTCAATTGTCACCAACTCGCCCAGCGCATCCTTGTTTAGACGCAGTTCTTCACCGAGCAACCGCACCAGCTCGCCGCGGCGCGGCGCGGGCACATTACGCCAGAGTAAAAACGCATCCTGCGCGTTAGAAATCTTTCGTGCAACGTCGGCTGCGGTATCGGCGCGGAGTGTGCCGATGGTTGCACCATCAATCGGCGAACGTGCGACGACATCGGCCCCCGAGGCGTCGGCAAGATCGACGCCGAGTTTGGCGAGCAGGGCGGTTGCAGCGGTGCTGGTGACTGTCATGCGTAGTACTTTCCAAAAGGGTTGGCCAGGAATGCCGGCAGGCTCACTGACTCCTGCCGGACAAACCCCTGTTTGGCAATTTCGCCTTTTGCCAGCAAATCAACCATGGCGCATATACCCGCGGCCGTGGTGAGTTGGATGGCAGACAGGAGTTTGCCACCAACTTCGCGTGCGTATATTTTTTTTGCGAAACTCTCCTGCGCAAGCCGGCCTTCACGCTGACCGCTGACCGAGACAAATACCAGCACCACGTCCTGCAATGTAATCGGAATGGCGGTTTCAAACACGTCCTTGAGTAATTCACGGCGTTTACCCAGGCCCAGATCGTTCAGCAAGATCTTCATGATCGCGCAATGACCGGGGTAACGCACCGTTTTGTAATTGAGATTTTGCACACGGCCTTCGAGCGTCTCACAAAGCGTACCAAGACCGCCCGATGTGTTGAACGCCTCGTAGTCGAGTCCATCAAGCAGAAAATGCTCGAGTTCTTCGAGTGGCGGCGTTTCACGGATTTTGCCGTCAATGATGGCCTCGCAAGGATTCAGATATTCGTTGATCAGTCCGTCGGTGCTCCACGTCAGGTTGTATTTGAGCGCATTGGTCGGGTAGATGGGCAACGCCCCAACCCGCATATTCACATCACGCAACGAATCGAATTTTTGGGCGAGATCGTTGGCGGCAATCGAAATGAAGCCCGGCGCCAGGCCACATTGCGGCACAAACGCGGTATTCGCATCGCGTGCGATTTCTTTGACGATGCGGGTGCTGGCGACGTCTTCCGTCAAATCAAAGTAATGGGCGTTGATGTTGTAGGCGAGTTTGGCGAGGATCGGTGTCAGATAAAACGGGCAGGCGGACAAAATCACATCCACCCCTTTGAGCGCGGCGGTCAGATCATCCTTTGCCACGTCTGCGATGTGGATGGTCGCGCCCAGCGCCTTCATGGGGGCGAGCCGCTGTTCATCCTTGTCAACCACGGTGATTTTGTAGCCGCCATTGGCGTTGAACAGGGCGACAATTGCTTCGCCAATTTTTCCGGAACCGATGAGAGCGACGTGCATGTTGTTTCCTTTGCTGAATCGAACAATGAAGATGACCGTAATTTACAGCGGATGTCGGATGTTTTGTAGCTGCAAAAAGAGCAAATGTTCGTATTAAAATAAGCAAAACGATGGTATAAAATGCCGAAATGACTAAATCACTCACCGCCGCCGAAAACAAACTGCTTGCCCTGCTGCGCCAAAATGCGCGCGCCAGCGTGGCCGATCTGGCACGCCAACTGGGATTGGCGCGGGCAACCGTGCAGGAACGGCTGCGCCGGCTGGAGGAGGGCGGTGTGATCGAGGGGTACACGGTACGGCTGGATCCGAACTTCGCCCGCAGCCGGGTCACGGCACACACATTGGTTCGTATCGATGCCAAGAAGGCCGACGGTCTTTACACAAAACTCAGGAAAATGCCCAGTGTCAGCGGCATCTATGCGTTGTCGGGTGAGTACGACGCGTTGGTCGTCTTTCAGGCGGACACCACGACGGAGCTCGACGAGTCTCTCGACACGCTCGGCCGTTACGAAGGTGTGGAACGTACCCAAACGTCAATCGTGCTGAGTGTGAAATACGAGCGTTGATCCGTGTTGTGGCAGGGTGCGCGTAATCAGTGAAAAAACAGGTAAGCCACCCAGATCGCTGCGATGACGCCGGCAAGATCGGCAAGTAGTCCAAACCACAGGGCATAGCGGATTTTGCTGATACCGACCGAGCCGAAGTAGAGTGCGATGATGTAGAGCGTGGTGTCGGATGAACCTTGCAAAATGCTCACGAGCCGGCCGACAAACGAATCCACCCCGTAGGTTTTCATGGCGTCGATCATCATCGCCCGTGCGCCGCTGCCGCTGACTGACTTCATCAGCGCGGTCGGCAACCCCGGTGTGAAATCGGTATTGAAACCCATTTGTGTGAACAGCCAGGCGAAGCCGCTGACAATGAATCCCAACACGCCAGAGTTGCGCAACACACTAATCGCAACCAGCATGCCGACCAGGTATGGAATGATCATCAGCGAGGTTTGAATGCCGCCCTTGGCACCTTCGATAAACGCCTCATAGACGTTTACCTTTTTGCGCAGCCCGCCGACCAAAAACAGCACAATGATTCCGAGCAAAATAAAATTGCTCGCAACTTTTGAAACGGTCTGAATTTCGTCACGCGTCAGGAAATTACTGAAGTACCAGACAATACCGATGACAAATGCGGTCATGCCACCCAGCCATGACAGGATCACCGAATCCAGAATATTGATGCGCTGCTTGATGGCCAGTGCCAAAAATGCGACAAAGGTGCCGGCATAAGTGGCAATCAGTGTCGGGATGAAAATGTCCGAGGGGTCTTTGGCGCCGAGAATGGCGCGTTGCGCCATGACTGTCAGCGGGATCAGCGTCAAGCCCGCTGTTTGCAGTACCAGAAACATGATTTGTGCATCACTCGCCTCATCCTTTTTGGAGTTGAGACTTTGCAGGCTGTCCATTGCCTTGAGCCCGAACGGTGTGGCCGCGTTGTCCAACCCGAGAAAGTTCGCGGAAAAATTCATCACCATGTGACCGGTGGCCGGGTGATCTTTTGGCACGCTCGGGAAGATTCGCGAGAAGAACGGCGCGATCAATTTTGCAATCGCATTAATGAAGCCGGCCTTTTCACCAACATTCAGAATGCCGAGCCACAGGGTCATCACGCCGGCGAGCGGCAGCGCGATTTCCATGACGCCGACACGCGCCGAGTCAAATGTGCCGTCGACTATTTTCTTGAAGACTTCGGTATCGCCTAAAAACAGCCACTGCGCCAGCGCGGCCAGAAAGCCGACGACAAAAAAGCCGGCCCACAAATAGGTCATTGCCATTGTGATCTTTCTCCGTGTTTATCGACGCTCAATGAAAGATCGATTGTGATTGTTTAGCGGCTTAATCGACCCGGATCCACAACGGCGCAAACTTATTGTCGGTGCGATGTACTAATGAGACGTTGGCGCGTGTCACCCACGGAATCACCTGCCGGTGTAACGGAATCACCAATACCTCGCGTTGAATCACTTCGATGACCTTGTTGATCATCTCCTGGCGCTTTTTGCCGTCCATTTCCATGTCGGCGCGGTCTATCAGGTCATCGACCTCGGCATTCTTGAAATTGCCATAGTTGGTTTCGCCGGCACCTTTGTCATTGAGGCTGCGAAACAGCGGCTTCAACGTAAACATGGCGTCGCCGGTGATGTCGCCCCAACCCTGCATGCAGGCGGAAAATTCTTTTTTCGGCGTGCGCGCAAAATATTGCGCCTTGGGCATTGCATCAACCTTCACATTCAACCCGATGCGCGCCCACATGCCCGCCAGCGCCACGCAGATCTTTTCGTCATTGGCGTACCTGTCATTTGGGCAATGCAATGTGAAGCCAAACCCTTTTGGATAGCCTGCCTCCGTCAGCAATCGCACCGCCGCGGCAACATCATAGGCAAGCCGCTTTTCAAGTGCCGCCGGGATACCCTCGACTTTGGGGTTCGGTGTTGCGATGCCGGTCGGCGTCGATAGGCCGCGCATCACCTGCGTGCGGATGGCATTGATATCGATGGCCTGATACATCGCCTGCCGGACGCGGCGGTCCTTGAACGGATTTTTGCCCTTGACGTCCGCAAACAACAATTCGTCACGTGCCTGATCCAACGCGATGGTGATGACACGCGCCTCATCACCCTCCCAAATCTTTAATCCCTTGTCCGTCTTGAGGCGGGCGATATCCTGCAACGCCGGGTCCGGCACAAAATCAATTTCGCCGGACTTGAGCGCCGACATGCGGGTCACGTCGCTGATGATCTGGCGATACTCGATCGTGTCAATATTGCTCTCGAAACGACCTTCCTTGATCCCCCACCAATCCGGGTTTTTCTTGTGCGCAATCTTGACGCCGGGCTCGTATGACACCAGCCTGAACGGGCCGGTGCCCATGGCGTTGCGCGCGGCAAACGTCACCTCTTTGGTGGTGAAGTCCTGAGGATTGACGGCGTTGTTTTTCTCCGCCCATTTCTTGCTCATGATCGGCACCTCGCCAATCGACGCCAATGCCGAGGGGTTGGGCGCGGCGGTGGTGAATTCAACGGTAAAGTCGTCGATTTTTCGCGCGGAACCAGCGGTGGTGGTGTAGGTCTTGAACTGTTTTGATTTGCCGGCGCGTTCGAATGAAAACACCACGTCGTCAGCCGTCATGGTTGAGCCGTCGTGAAACTTCACGCCCTTGCGTAGTGTCATCACGCGGGTGGTCGGGCTGACGATTTTCCAGGAGGTTGCCAGCCACGCAGTTGGTTTCATGTCTTTGCCCGGCTGTACCAGCCTTTCGTACACCAGCGCGTTGATCGCCTTGGTGAAACTCTCGTCTTGACCATGCGGGTCCTGTGTGGTCGCGTCACCTTTGGATGCCCAGCGAAACGTCTTGGCATCTGCCGCCGTCAAAAGATTAGTGGCGGTTATCAAAAGCGAATATACGAACAGGGTGCGAATCGTCATGGTGCCTCCAAAAGTCGAATCGAGCAAGTCTAGACATAGTCGCCGTGTTGCGCCAGCCGCGGTACGTCGATGACCGAAATATTAGCCGATTCACGCGCAAGTTGGTATTAAATTGGTATTATTGTTGGTCGCGATGTTGGTGATGAACAAGGCAGCGCGCAACTTGGATCGGTTGCCCGAATGCCAACCAATTTCGCCCCTCCCGAAGGCCGCCTGGAAAACAAAATGTCAAGCCACCATGGCAAGTTTTAAACCGTTTAAGTTTGACGCCCGCGACAGCTCGCCGTTGTACATGCAACTGGCGAGAAAGCTTGCCTATGCTATTCGCGAGGGGCAATATCAGGTAGATGAAGCGCTGCCGTCAGAGCGTTTGTTGTCAGAATCGCTTGGTGTTTCGCGGGTGACCGCGCGCAAGGCGATTGACCAATTGGTCGATCAGGGTTTGGTTGTAAGACGGCAGGGCTCCGGCAACTATATTGCGCCGCGTTTTGAGCAGCCGCTCACACGTCTGTCGAGTTTCTCCGAAGAATTATCGCGTCGTGGTTATCATCCCACGTCACATTGGCTGAAGCGTGCAGTCACCCCGGCGACAACCGAAGAACAGATCAGTCTGGGCCTTACCGGATCGGCACGCGTGGCACGACTTGAGCGCCTTCGGCTTGCCGATGACGTGGTAATGGCCTATGAAGTCAGCGTACTGCCGGCAAGCATTGTTGCCAAACCGGCTGAAATTGAAAATTCACTTTATAAGTATCTCGAAGGTATACGGCAGGTTCCCGTGCGGGCGCGGCAACAGATTCGCGCGCTGAATGCCCACGGCAAGCTTGCCGAACGTCTGGGGATTGCCGATGGGACAGCGCTGTTGTTTATTACCCGGCTCGGGTTTCTTGCATCGGGTCAGCCGGTCGAATTGACCCACTCGTATTGCCGTAACGACTACTACGATTTTGTCACCGAGATGAAACGTGAGTGATGTGAGTCGCACGGTGATCAAGGGCAATATCCTGACCCCGCTTGGGTTTGTCGCGGGGAGGCTCGAGGTGCTGAATGGTCGGTTGGCGGCAATTCAGGGCGACGTTATTGATGTACACGCTGTGCGCGATACCGGCGGTCCAATCATCCTGCCGGGTTTTATTGATACACACGTTCATGGCGGTGCCGGGCACGACGTCATGGAGGGTGGCGACGCGGTCGCCGCCATTGCAGCCGTTCACGCAAGCCACGGCACCACGGCAATGCTCGCCACCACCATGACCGCGCCCGCTACGGATCTCAACCTTGCATTTGCCGCACTTGCCGGCGCATGCCGGACACGTCAAGTCAATGCGGCAAGGGTGCTGGGTGTTCATCTTGAAGGCCCGTATATCAATCAAAGTATGCTGGGTGCACAACCCGACTTTGCCCGGCCGTTGCAGCTCGATGAATTGGCGAAACT
>JANMNT010000240.1:0-13268 GCA_031368465.1 Burkholderiales bacterium | reverse complement strand
GCATGCGCGAAATCGCCGCGGCAATTCAGGCGGGCGCCAAGGCCTACTTGAACCGTCAATACACCACAATCGGAATGGTCGGTGTGGTGCTGGCAGTGATTATTTTTGCCACACTCGGCTGGAAAACCGCACTCGGTTTTGTCATTGGCGCCATTGCTTCGGGTTTGGCCGGTTATATGGGCATGAACGTATCGGTGCGCGCCAATGTCCGTACCGCCGAAGCCGCGCGCAGCGGGATTAACGCCGCGCTGAATGTCGCCTTTAAAGGCGGTGCCATCACCGGCATGTTGGTGGTAGGTCTCGGACTTTTGTCAGTCCTCGGTTTTTACTACATGCTCATTGGCGGCGCGACACACGATGCCAAGATGAGCGACGTCGTCAAGCCGTTGATTGGTCTGGCGTTCGGCTCCTCACTCATTTCTATTTTCGCCCGTTTGGGCGGCGGTATCTTTACCAAAGGTGCGGACGTGGGTGCCGATCTTGTTGGTAAAGTCGAAGCCAATATTCCCGAGGATGACCCGCGTAACCCGGCGGTGATCGCCGATAACGTTGGTGACAACGTTGGTGATTGCGCAGGCATGGCGGCAGACTTGTTCGAAACCTATGCAGTGACCATCATTGCCACCATGGTATTGGGCGCGCTAATGATTTCCTCGCCTACCGTGGTTGGCAACGTTGTTTTGTATCCGCTGGTATTGGGCGCGTTCGCCATCATCGCCTCGATTGTCGGTTGCTCGTTTGTTAAAACCAGCGACGGCGGGAATATCATGAACGCGCTTTATCGCGGCCTGGCTGTTGCCGCTGTCATCGCGCTGGCCTCCTTCTACCCGTTGACCGACTGGATCATGGGCGGTGTTGCCGGTGCGGGTGCCGGTTATGCCAAGTACACCGTCATGAATTTGTGGCTTTGCTGTGTGGTTGGTCTGGCGCTGACGGCATTTCTGGTTTGGATCACCGAGTACTACACCGGAACCCAATATGGCCCGGTGAAATACGTTGCCGAAGCCTCGACCAAGGGTCACGCCACCAACATCATCGCCGGTATCGGGGTGTCGATGCGCTCGACCGCATGGCCGGTGCTGGCGGTGTGTTTTGCAATTTATGCCGCTTATGCATTGTGCGGTATCTACGGTATCGCCATCGCCGCAACCGCCATGTTGTCGATGGCCGGTATCGTGGTTGCGCTCGACGCCTATGGTCCGATTACCGATAACGCCGGCGGTATCGCGGAAATGTCGGAAATGCCAAAGTCGGTTCGTGAAGTGACCGATCCGCTTGACGCAGTGGGTAACACCACCAAGGCGGTGACAAAGGGCTACGCGATTGGCTCGGCTGGTTTGGCCGCACTGGTTTTGTTTGCCGACTACACCTACAAATTGGCCGAGTCGGGTTACAACCTGACGTTTGATTTGTCGAATCCAGCCGTCATCATCGGTTTGTTTGCCGGCGGCATGATTCCATATCTGTTTGGTGCAATGGCGATGGAAGCCGTCGGCCGCTGCGCAGGTCTGGTGGTTGAAGAAGTGCGCCGCCAGTTCCGTGAAATCAAGGGCATCATGGACGGATCGGGCAAACCTGACTACTCACGTGCGGTTGATTTGCTGACTAAGGGTGCGATCAAAGAAATGATCATCCCAAGTTTGTTGCCAGTGGTCGCGCCGATTTTGGTGGTGCTGATTGTTGGTGGCTTGATGGGTAAAGAAGCCGGTATCCAGGCACTCGGCGGTATGTTGATGGGCACCATTGTGACTGGTTTGTTTGTTGCCATCTCGATGTGTACCGGCGGCGGTGCATGGGATAACGCCAAGAAATATATTGAAGAAGGTCATCACGGCGGCAAGGGTTCCGACGCGCACAAAGCCGCCGTAACCGGCGATACCGTCGGCGACCCGTATAAAGACACTGCCGGTCCTGCAGTCAATCCGTTGATCAAGATTATCAACATTGTGGCGCTGATGATCGTGCCAATGTTTGGCACGGCGACCGTGGTCGCGACAACCACACCAATTGCACCAGTCAAGATGGAACAAAAAGCGGCGCCCGTCGCGGCACCGGTTGTTCCGGTCGCCGCACCGGTCTCGGCACCAGCAGTAGACGCAAAGCCGGCGGAAGCTGCAAAGAAATAACGACAGCAAAACGTTTTCGCCCGCAGATATATTTGCGGTACGAATCCAAAACGCCGGATGGCCTTGCCATCCGGCGTTTTTTTTGGTGACAGGTTGCTGCGCACGTGTTCGCTGCGATTGTGAATTTTTCCGGCAAAGTTTCCGGGATAGGTGGACAATATTTATCTGGCAGGCGCCACAAATGCGCACCCGCACACCGGCAGCACCGTGCCCTGTGTCAAATGGTCAACGTCAACCGCCCTGGGCGAAAGAACATGACCCGTCATGAGTACCATCCTCACAGTTGTCTACCGAAGCCACGCATCGACTGTATTCAGCAGCCGCGAGGCACGTCAACAACTGAAAGTGCACGCGCAGGGTGAAAATGCCAATGCCGGCATCACCGGCGTGCTGGTTTATTGTGAAGGTGTGTTCTTCCAGGCGATTGAGGGGCCGGTGGCAGCGGTGGATCGGCTGTTCGGCAATATTCTGCGGGACTCACGGCACCACGATATCAAGTTGATGACGCGCACGGAAATTCCAAAACGCGCGTACGGCAACTGGAGCATGGCCTTCATCGAAACCGAGGACACGCCGCAGGCGACGATTCCGGTTGAAATGCGCCTTGCGGCGATAGACGAACTGGTGTGCCGCGACGGACCCGGGCCGGTGGATCCCGCGCAGTTCATCGCAGTGTTTATCGACCCGGCGAAATTTTCTTAAACCGTGTAGTGACCGGCCCACGTTTCCCGCAGGGTTCGTTTTTGCAGCTTGCCGGTTGCCGTATGCGGCAGCTCTGTGACAAACACCGCATCATTGGGCAGCATCCATTTGGCAATCTTGCCGTCGAAAAAGGCGAGCATTTCTTCTTTTGTCGCGGTGGAATCCTTTTTTAGTACAACCAGCAATAACGGGCGTTCATCCCATTTCGGATGGGCAATGCCAATGACCGCTGCTTCGGCCACCGCCGGGTGTGCAATGGCGATATTTTCCAATTCGATTGAGCTGATCCACTCGCCGCCGGACTTGATGACGTCTTTGGAGCGATCCGTTATTTGCATATATCCATCGGCGTCAATGGTTGCCACATCACCGGTTGGAAACCAGCCGTCGACCAGCGCCGACTTTTGCTCACCGTAATAGGTGTCAACCACCCACGGGCCGCGCACCATCAAGTCGCCAAACGCCTTGCCGTCGTGTGCGAGGGACTTTCCGGCATCGTCAACAATCTTCATTTCAATACCAAACAGTGCGCGTCCCTGCTTGACACGAATGGCAAATTTTTCCCTGTATGTCAGCGATGCATGTTTGGCTTTCAGCCGGCAAACGGTACCGATCGGTGACAGCTCAGTCATCCCCCAGGCGTGAACCACATTGACGCCATATTCGCGGGCAAATTTGTCGATGATGACCGGTGGGCAGGCGGCGCCACCAATGGCGGTTTCCTTGAGGCTTGAAAACTTTACGCCGTGCGTTTCAACGTGGGCGAGCAGACCCATCCAGATGGTTGGTACACCAAGACTGATGGTGACCTGTTCGCGTTCCATCAAATCATAGACACTTGCACCATCAAGTGCCGCGCCAGGGAACACCAATTTGGCACCGGTGGCGGTTGCCATATAGGGAACCGCCCATGCATTGACATGAAACATCGGCACCACAGGCATAACCGTTTCGGCTGCGCTGACGTTAAGTGCATCCGGCGCAATACCGGCGTAACAATGGTATATCGTCGATCGATGTGTGTATAGGACACCTTTGGGATTACCGGTGGTCCCCGATGTATAACAGAGACTCGACGGGGTTGTGTCGGGAAATTGCGGCCAGACAAAATCGTCCTGCTCGTTATCGAGCAAATCCTCATAACAAAGCAGATTTGGGATCTTGACCACCGGCATGTGCGCACGATCCGTCATCGCCACGTAGATCTCGACGTCAGGCAAAAGCGGCACCAGCTTTTCAACCAGTGGCGCAAAGGTGGTGTCAAAAAATATCACCCGGTCTTTTGCGTGATTGATAATCCAGGCAATTTGCTCGGGGAACAATCTCGGATTTACGGTATGGACGATGGCACCCATACCGGATACTGCGTAGTAGAGCTCGTAGTGCCGGTAACCGTTCCACGCCACGGTGCCGATCCGGTCGCCGATTTTGGTTCGCAGGTGCTTGAGGGCATTGGCCAACCGCTTGCTGCGGCGGCATGCATCACGATAGGTGTACCGGTGCAGCCCGCCTTCAACGGTTCGAGAAACAATTTCTGTATCGCTGTGATTTTTTGACGCGTATTCAATCAGCGTTGAAATGAGCGGGGCTTGGACTTGCATGGCGTGCAGCATGGCAACGGGCTTTCAAAAATGGCGGTAGCCGCATTGTGTCACACCGTCAAAAAACGTCAATGTCTTGGTCCGTCTGTCTCCCCAAATGCCGCCGCTATGGCCACGGTATTCAAAACAGAGGCGATGGTCTGTCATCGGCCGGCATTACCGGACGCTGGAACACCACCTTGTCGGCAATGAAGTCGACAGTTGCCTGAATGACCGATTGATCACGAAGTACGCGCCGGTGTCCAAGGCCCCGGGTGGCATGAAAGCGTGCGTCCGGCCATGCACTGGCAAGGGCGATACTGCCGGCCAGACGGGTGTCTTGATCATCATGATCGTGAATGAACAGTGCCGGCGCATCGATCCCCGATACCGAATGTGGCAACTCAAACTCATCCCACGCAACGCCGTATTGGCGCTCAAAACGCCACTGCATCGCACGGCGCACCCGCTCCGGAATGCCAAAGTATCGCGCAAACAAACGCGAGTATCGAATGAGTGAAGCTGGTGGCGCAATCAACACCACGCGTGGAGGCGGCGCCTCAATATGGCGTCTGGTCAAACTGCGTCGTAAGGCGCTCGCCACGGCTGCGCCGCCGAGCGAATGCGAAACCATCCCGTGCACCGGCACACCACGATCAATCAACGCATCCCATACCGCCTCAAGTCCACGCCAAAAATCGACCAGCGCCGCTTTTTTGCCGTCGCTGAAGCCATGGCCAATGTGGTCAAACAGAACCACCTGGTATCCGGCGTCAACAAGTGGCGCAACGAAACCGCGCAGCTGCGCGCCGCGTCCGCCCCAGCCATGGCAAAGAATGACAGCGGGGTTGGTTGCAATGCCAATCGCCCACGCCGCAATCGTGCCATGGGCGGTATCTATGTTGTGTGGACGCGCAAGGGCGATCAGCTTTTTTTCATGGGCGCTGTGGGCAAATCTGGGCGGTGTGACAAATCGGTCAAGCGCGTGTTGCAGTGCGATTCGCGGTGCCAACAGCGAAATGATATGCATGCGTGCGCGGATTGCCGGGTGGAGCAAATGCTGCAGTCGAATTGACGTCCGTAAATACCGCCTAATAAGCACGTATGTGCTATTTATCGACGGCGTCATATCGTGCAATATTGAATTCATCAAATGTCCTTTTGATGTTGTTAGGTGAATTGCTGCTGACGGCAGCTTGCCACCAGTCTGTCAAAGGCTTTTTTTGCACGCACATCGGCGTGTCGATCCTGAAACAGGTTGCGCGCCCGGTAGCTGGTTGCAATGATGCCGAACAGTTCAAAGGCAAATTGTGCGCAATCGGTGTCCTGCCGAAATTCGCCGGTATCAATCGTCATTTGCACGCTATGCATGATCTCGTCATTCATGCGTTGCATGTGTGTTGAAACGGCATCCCGCATGACCCCGGGTCGGTCGTCAAATTCTGCAAGTGCAGACATCATCGGACATGCTTTTAACGTGCTGCGTTCGACCCATTCGAGCCAATTGTGGAACAGAGCGGTAAGTCGTTTGAGGCCGCGCGGCGCTGACAAAGCCGGCAAAAAAGCAAATTGGTTGTAGCGTCGGACGGCTTCATCAAGCGTGGCAATTTGCAGGTCTTCTTTTGAGCCGAAATGCGCAAAAAGCCCGCTCTTTGACAGCCCCGCTTTGTCCGCAAGGCCGCCGATGGTTAATGCTTCAAACCCTTCGGTGCCGGCAATACGCACGGCGACATCCAAGATTGATGCGCGCGTTTCTTCACCCTTTGACAGGCGTGGTTTGATGGTCGACATTCATCAATAATAGTGCGATCGTTCTATTTTTGCAAGGACATTTTAAGCCGGGGCAATTTATCAAATGCCAATAGAAGTAAGGGGTTCCACGACAAAATGCCCGAAACCCCACGCCGATAAACGAGGTTTGCCGTCAAACGGTTGGCCAGTCGGTATTCCGGCGACAACAACGCCGACGTCAAATGGCGTTTCAAACAAACAATCCGGCGCACCGGTCGACTAATGATTCGGCGCATCGCGGTGCGCAAATGCCCGCCTCAAGCGGGTCATCTGTTGTGGCTGTCCAGCCACTCAAGTAATTGCGCGGGAGGCAGCGCCGGGCTCATCACATAGCCTTGCACCAAATCACAGCCCATTTTCTTCAGCTCGCGTAGCGTGGCATCGTCCTCAACGCCCTCGGCAACGATTTTTAAGTCGAAGCTGTGGGCAAGATCAACCACAGAACGCACGATCTTCTGGTCGGGGATTGATTGCCGCATATTCTGGATGAATGTTTTGTCAATCTTGAGTTCATCCAGAGGGAAATTCTTCACGTACGACAACGACGAATATCCCGTGCCAAAATCGTCCAACGCAACCTTGACGCCGAGCGTCTTCAACTTTTCAAGCACGCCGATTGATTTTTCCGCATCGCCAATTGTGGCGCTCTCGGTGATTTCAAATGTCACGCGCGTGGGATCGGTTCCCCATGTCCCGATTGCCTGTTGGATAACATCGGGTAATTCTGCGTCAGCCAGATTGACAGTTGAAAGATTGATGCTGACGCCGAGATTTACGTCGCGTTTGAGCCAGTATGCCTGTTGGCGAAGCGTTGTGTTGATCACCCAGGTTGTCAACGGTCCGATTGAGCCGCTCATTTCAGCGATGCGAATGATGGTTGCAGGGGCGACAAAACCAAAATCGGGTGCGTTCCAGCGGATCAGCGCTTCGACGGATAAACACTTTCCGGATTTCAACTCCACCTGCGGTTGGTAATGGAGCTCAACCTGGCTGGTGCGAATCGCCTCGCGCAACGGCGCCTCGAGGCCGAGATAAATGTCTGAGTCACGGCGGTCTTCGGCCTGAAACACGTGTTGCGAAACGTCGCGCAGTGCCGCCACGCCGACGGCGATATCCGCATGCACAATCAGCTCTTCAGCGAGGCTGGCATGATCGGGAAAGGTGGCGATGCCAACCACCGTTCGCACTGTCATCGGCCCGTTTTGCGTTGAGAAACCCTCCTCGAGCACGCGTTGTACCTTGCCTGCGGCAAGCCATGCCTGCGAAGTACTTTTCAGGTTCGGTAACAAAATGATCAACTTATCATCGGTTACCGCCGCGAGGCGATCAACCTGGCGCAAGGCACCCGGCAGGCGGAGCATGGCGTTTTTCATCAATTCTGCCGACGTCTCGCCGACGATCGCCTCGAGTTTGTCAGGTCTGATCAGTTGTACCATCAACAGGCCGACAAAGCGTTGTGACATGCGGGCAAATTCGATCGCGTTCGTGATCGACGAAATGAGTTGCCCGCGAACCAATAGCGGTGATTCGGTATCGTCCGCCGCTGCGCGTAAAGTTGATGTCGCCGAAAGCTTCGGGTCGGTGGCCATTGGGTCGTCGCTTCTGGATACCGTGGTCGAATCTAATTCAAATAGTATTCGTTCGGGTCGATGCCGTATGAGTTGCTTGGCAGTCCGCGGCGAATATAGATCGGATTGTCGGAAACATCATAAATCAAGTCCTTGACAGTCGGGTGCTTGCGCGGCTTTTTGTCTTCTTCGGTCACCACCAGCACTTTGGGGCGCAGTCGCTTTTGCTTGTTGTGTGTCACGACAACCGCAACTTCCCCGGTGGACAGTTCAACCAGACTGCCGACCGGAAAAACGCCGATCGATTGGATGAAGTGTTCAACCATATCGGGTTGGAATTGTGTGCCACCCCAGCCGGACAACATTTGCAGCGCATCGTGTGGCGATGCGGCTTCTGCATACGCACGTTTGGTGGTGATCGCCGAGTAGGTGTCGGCAATTGCCGCCATTTTTCCGAAAATGCTGATCTTGTCGCCGGGCAATCCAAACGGGTAGCCCGAACCATCCATCCGCTCGTGATGTTGTGCAACCGCCTCGGTGACGTCCGGATTGACGTTTGCGGTTTGATTCAGGATGTCGACACTGTGGTTTACATGGCGCTTGATTTCAACAAACTCTTCTTTTGTCAGTTGCGCATTTTTCTCGAGCAATTCGCGCGGCACACGAATCTTGCCAATGTCGAGCAGCAGCCCCAATACGCCGAGTAGACCAAGTTGCTCTTTTGGGTAGCCGAGGTGGCGTCCAAAGGCGATCAGATTGATGGCGACACGTAATCCGTGGTCATAGGTTGACGTATCCTTTTCACGCATGCGCGCGACCCACATCATTGCGTCCGGATTACGCACCATACTCTCGACCATGTCGTCGATGACGCGTTCGACCATTTCGACTTCCATAGAACTTCCCGAGCGAATGTCCTCGACAACGTTTTGCAACAGTTCCTGGGTGCTGGCAAAAGCGTTGGTGGCGGCACCGATCTCAGATTCAACCGGTTGTTTGTCCTCGTAAATTGTCAGTTGCACCGTCTCAGGCATGAAAGAAGGACGCTCAGCCTCGACCTTCGCCGTCGGCGCGTCGTATTGCTCGAAATCAAACTTATCTTTGGGCGCGGACGAAAACAGGCCTTTCACATCCTGCTTGATCTGCCCAAATATGCCGCGCAATCCGCGACCACCGGATGGTGCTGCCGACGGCTTTAGCGCGCCGCGCGCCGCTGACAGACCGGTTGAAGTACGCGAAGGATCAAATTTTCCACCATCGCCTTCGCCAGCCGTGCGTTGGCTAATGGGTATGGCGAACTCACCAAGTTGTTTCGGGTTCGTGCCATTCGGTTCGCCCGGCTTGGCGCCCAACGTTGATTTCCTTGCGCCCACACCCAAATTGCCAGTTGCCTGCCTAAGTTCCTCGACGGTTTTGGGCTTGGGTGCCTCGGAACGATGCACCACAACGATTGGGTCGTTGCCCAAGTCGCGCTTCGCGGGTGCTTCTTTCTTTTTTGGCCGCTGCTCGAATTCGGGACCAACTGAACGCATCGGGTCAATCAGCACCCATTGACAGTGTGATTGCACCTGCTGGATCTGATCGGCATCCTCAAGCATAAAGCCCTGCAACAAGAATGGCGTGTCCATCCAGGGCCGATCCAGATCGGCGACAAACATTCCAATCTTCAGATCTTTTGCGCTAGTTTTTTGCAGCATTGTTGGTCAATTTGCGTAGGACGGGCATTTCGGGTTCATGAATACTCAAGCAAATGTTAGTTTTACACATCGGGTCAGAATATCATTTCGGATAATACTATTTATTACTGTCAAATCACCATTGACATTTCTGCCCCATGATCGGGGATGGCAAGAGTCGCTGTTTTCCGCCCAAATTTGGTCGTCCAGTCAATACCGGTGGCAAAATCGACCGATAGTCGTTATGCTCGCGGACATATTTTTGTTCTTGGGGCGGTCCTTTGGAATTTCAAATCCTGGCGCAAAGCCAGAACAGTCAGGGTGTGGCGCGACGCGGTCGCTTGACGCTGGCCCACGGCACGATAGAAACGCCGGTCTTTATGCCGGTGGGAACCTACGGCACAGTCAAGGCAATGAGCCCGCTCGAATTGACTGAGATCGGCGCCCAGATTGTGCTTGGCAATACATTTCATTTGTGGTTGCGGCCCGGCGTTGAGGTCATCGCCAAACATGGCGGGTTGCATCGCTTTATGGCATGGGACAAGCCCATCCTGACAGATTCGGGTGGTTTTCAGGTTTGGAGTCTGGGAGACCTGCGCAAAATCACCGAGGAAGGCGTTGCATTCCAGTCGCCGATTAATGGCGACAAATGCTTTTTGTCCCCCGAAGAGTCAATGCGCATCCAGCACGTGCTGAATTCCGATGTCGTGATGATTTTCGACGAATGTACAAATTATCCGGCGACCCGAGACGAGGCGGCAGCGTCAATGCAGTTGTCATTGCGCTGGGCAAAACGCTGCCGCGATGAATTTGACAGGCTGGAAAATCACAATGCTTTATTTGGCATCGTCCAGGGCGGGATGTATGAGGACCTGCGCGACGAGTCGCGAGAGGCGCTGACCGCCATGGATTTCCACGGTTATGCGATCGGCGGATTATCGGTCGGTGAGCCGAAAGAGGATATGTTGCGCATACTTGATCACACTGCGCCAAAACTACCCGAACAAAAGCCGCGCTATGTGATGGGTATCGGAACGCCGGAGGATTTGGTCGAAGCCGTTGCGCGTGGCATGGACATGTTTGACTGCGTGATGCCGACCCGCAACGCACGAAACGGTTGGCTTTTCACCCGCCATGGCGATGTCAAAATTCGCAACGCAAAACACCGCGACGATCTTCGCCCTTTGGATGAAACCTGTGGTTGTTACACCTGTCGAACAGCGACCCGCGCCTATTTGCATCATTTGCAACGTACCAACGAGATTATGGGCGCGCGCTTTAACACCGTCCACAACCTGTTTTACTACCAGCAGTTGATGCGCGATATGCGTGCCGCCATTGACGCGGGACAATTTGATTCATTTCGGGATGCGTTTTATGCCGGCCGCGCGCAGGGCGCGGATTGAGCTGTTTGCACCGCCGAAAGCATGACAGGGAGTGCTCAAGTGACCCTGGCATTTTCAGCGAATCGGTGTTGCATGGCGGTTGACGCCACCTCTGAACGCCCGGACAGCCTCAAACAGGACGAATCCGCTATAATTTCGGGTTGATTTCTGTCGCTTGTCCCCAAACTGTATTGCAGCAGTCTGCTGCGGGATACATTCAACCAAGGGCCGTCGTTGACAAAACCGGCCCACCCCGTCCTCTGGAGAGTTTTTCATGATTAGTAACGCCTACGCGCAAACCGCCCAAGCAACTGGCGGTGACACTTTGATCGGCTTGTTGCCAATCTTCCTGATGTTCATCTTGCTTTATTTCCTCATGATCCGCCCGCAGATGAAAAAGGCGAAAGAGCAGAAAAGCATGATCGACGGCCTGCAAAAAGGCGACGAGGTGATTGCGATCGGCATCATCGGACGCATCACCAAGATCGGCGACGGCTATATCGGGCTCGAGGTTGCAGAAGGCCACATCATTCATGTGCAAAAGGGCGCGGTTACAACACTGCTGCCGAAGGGCACGTTAAACGATGTACTGAAGTAGTTTTTACGACGCATTTGGCAGCACGATGAATCTCCACGTTTCTGATTGTTTGAGGTTGTAATGAATAAGTATCCTGCTTGGAAATACGCCATCATCATCGTCGCGGTTTTGACGGCTATGCTTTACACTGCACCGAATTTTTTTGGTGACGAGCCTGCCGTTCAGGTCTCCGGGCTGCGCGCCAGCAAAGTTGATGCCGGGTTGCAGAGCCGGGTGACTGATCTGCTCAAGGCGGCAAACATCTCCACCAGCGCGGCGGTGGAACTCGATGGCGAGTTCCTCAAGGTTCGTGTTCCGGATGGCAAGTCACAAACGGCCGCGCGCGATGAGCTTCAAAAGCAGCTTGGCGAGGGGTATGTTGTTGCGCTCAACATGCTTTCAAAGTCGCCCGCATGGCTGGCCAAGGTCAACGCCCTTCCGATGTATTTGGGCCTTGACTTGCGCGGCGGTGTGCATTTCCTGATGCAGGTCGACATGAAGGCGGCCACCAACAAGGCGGTCGATCGTTATCAGAACGAAACGCGTGCACTGTTTCGTGACAAAAAAGTGTTCTACACCGGCATTTCACGCGAAGGTGAAAACGTTGTTGTTCGCTTCAAGGAACGCAGCGAAGCCGACAAGGGACTCAAGGCGCTCAACGCACAATATTCGGATTTGTTGATTCGTGATGCCAACCAGGGTGATGAGATTGTTGTCACGCTGACGATGAGGCCTGAGACGGTGGTGAAGCTGAAAGACGCCGCCCTCCAGCAAAACATGACGGCGCTGCGCAAGCGGGTGAATGAGCTTGGTGTATCAGAACCGATTGTCCAGCAGCAGGGTGCGGACCGAATATTGATACAGCTGGCGGGGGTGCAGGATCCGGGCCAGGCCAAAGACATCATCGGGCGTACCGCCACGCTCGAATTCAGAATGGTTGCGGAAGAGCACATGAGCGCAGGCTCATTTGAGCGTTTCCGTACCGACCCGACCCCGTTTGGAACCGACAAGATGCAGGATCCACAAGGGCGGGTGGTACTGGTTCGTAAACAAGTGATTGTCACCGGTGACAAGGTGACGGATGCCCAGCCGGGCTTCGACACGCAAAAAGGCAACACACCGAATGTCAGTGTCAGGCTTGACGGTGCCGGAGGCCGTGCCATGACACTCGCGACACGGGAAAACGTCGGCAAAAACATGGCGGTAATTTTGACTGAAAAGGGCAAGCCGGAAATTCTCAGCTGGCCGACCATTCAAAGTGAACTTGGTGTCAATTTTCAGATCACCGGAATACCGACCTCCCAAGAGGCAAAAAATCTTGCGCTGTTGATGCGTGCCGGCGCGCTTGCCGCGCCGATGGAAATCATTGAGGAACGCACCATCGGCCCGAGCCTCGGTGCGGAAAACATTGAAAAAGGCAAAAATTCCCTACTGTTTGGTTTTGTCTTGATCACCGTCTTCATGGTGTTTTATTACGCGCTGTTCGGCGTGATATCGGTCGTGTCGCTCGCGGCGAATCTCTTTTTTCTGCTCGCCCTGTTGTCGATGTTGCAGGCGACGCTAACCTTGCCGGGTATCGCCGCCATCGCGCTGACGCTTGGTATGGCAATCGATGCCAACGTGTTGATCAACGAGCGTATCCGTGAGGAATTGCGAAACGGCATGTCGCCACAAATGGCGATACAGGCGGGCTATGACCGCGCCCTGGATACGATTATCGATTCGAACATCACCACCTTGATCGCCGGTCTGGCGTTGCTGATTTGGGGATCCGGGCCGGTACGCGGGTTTGCGGTTGTGCATTGTCTGGGGATCATCACATCGATTTTCTCCGCGGTGATGGTTTCACGGGGCATCGTTAAT
>JANMNT010000237.1:0-3952 GCA_031368465.1 Burkholderiales bacterium | reverse complement strand
AAACCAAACTTCGTCGCCCGCTTTGTTAAATTCAGGCTGCACGACACGTTTGGCCCCATCCGTCACACCCGCCCACTCGGCGATTGGCAGCACGGTATATGGGCGGTCAAGATTGCGGATATCGAATACCGCAACAGATTGGCTGAGTTTCGGGTCGGGGTTCAGCGGTGTATCGACATATAGATTGGTCGATTTTGGATGCGTCTTGATAAACAGCGAACCACCACCCTGTCCTTTTAGCGTCGCAACAACTTTCCACGCTTCTTTTGGCCGTTTGGCCGGATCGGTGCCGATCAGCGCAATGGTCTCATCACCTAGGTGGCCGGTCGCCCAAACCGGGCCAAATTTCGGGTGAACAAAGTTGGCACCACGACCGCCGTGCGGAATCTTGCCGACGTCAATCAGCGCCGCAAGCTTATCGGTCTTGACATCAACGACCGCCAGCTTGTTGGATTGATTCGCCGCAACGATAAAGTAGCGGTGTGAGGCATCCAGACCGCCGTCGTGAAGAAAACGGGCGGCACCAATCTCGGTCGTCGTCAGGTTGTTGATGTCGCGATAGTTGACCATCAGGATTTTGCCGGTCTCTTTGACGTTGACCACAAACTCGGGCTTGAAATGCGAGGCGACAATCGCCGCAACGCGCGGCTCAGGGTGGTACTCCTGTGTATCAACCGTCATGCCCCGGGTGGATACGACTTTCAGCGGCTCGAGGGTGTCGCCGTTCATGATGACGTATTGTGGCGGCCAGTAGGCACCAGCAATCGCATATTTGTCTTCAAAGCCCTTGTACTTGGAGGTCTCCACACTTCTCGCCTCAAGGCCGACCCGCACTTCGGCGACGTTGTCCGGCATTTCCATCCACAGGTCAATCAGGTTGATCTTTCCGTCCCGGCCGATCACAAACAAATAACGGCCGGACGCCGAGATGCGCGAGATGTGGACGGCATAGCCGGTTTTGACGATATTAATGATCTTCTTTGTATCGCCATCAATGAGCGCAACTTCGCCGGTATCACGCAGGGTGGTCGAAAAGATATTGTCGATGTTGTATGCATTCATCTTGCGTGTGGGACGCTTTGCCAATGGCACCAACACCTTCCACGTGCCCTTGATTTCCGGCATGCCAAATTCTGGCGGGGTCGGCGGATCCTGTTGAATGTAACGCGCCATCAAGTCAACTTCTTCGTCGGTCATTTCACCTGATGTGCCCCAATTTGGCATACCCGCTGGTGAGCCATATTTAATAAAGACCTTCAGATACTCTGTGCCGGAGGCCAGCGTTTTATCAGGCGTCAGCGGTTTGCCGGTCGCGCCTTTGCGCAATACGCCGTGACAGCCGGCACAACGTTCGAAATACACCTTACGTCCTTTGTCGAACTCCGCCTTGGTCATCGCCGGCGCTTTTGGATTGACGTTTTGGTACATCTCGGTGTCTGCAAGCGGTGAACCAGCAGCGTGATACTTCACGTCCGCCGGCGCAATGTTCTTTTTCTCGGGGTCGGCCGGCTTGGGCGCGGACGGCGCTTGCGCGGCGACGCTGCCGCAGACGGCGACAAGCAAAATCGACAAATACATCCTGACGCGGGTGACGGTTGACATATGCGCTCCTTGAAAGAACCGGTTTCGTGGTGTCGCTAGGTTCGTTCATCCCGTTCATCGAGTCCTTAAGACAGATTAAGGAATCGTCGTCGGCTTGTCTATTACACTGCGCCAATCGTCAAGGCGATGTGCTTTTTCGGTGGAAAAATCGTACGAAACAGGTCGGCATACCACTCACGTTGGTTCATCGTGCAACGACCGACGTATCGGAAAATCAAGGGGAAACGATCATGAATCAAACTCGCAAGTTGTGGGTAGGCCTGGGGATTCTGCTGCTTACGTCGTTTTCCGTCTTGCTTTGGATGGGCGGCGAAATACATCGTCAGGCACCACCGATGCCGGAATTGGTAAAAGGCGCTGATGGCACCCTTATCTATTCACGCAGCGATATTGAAACGGGCCGGGTTGTCTGGCAGAGCATTGGCGGCCAACAGCTGGGCTCGATCTGGGGGCATGGCGCATTGGTTGCGCCCGACTGGAGCGCCGATTGGCTACATCGTGAAGCTGTCGCGTGGCTCGAATTGCGTGCACAACGCCTACTGGGCCAGACCTATGGCAGCCTGGGCGCAGGTGACCAGGCCAAGCTGCAGGCTGATCTCAAACCGGAAATTCGCAACAATGGTTATGACCCTGTCACCGGGGTTCTTACTGTTGCCGATGAACGCGCAAAGGCGATTGCCGTTGTCGCGGCGCACTATCAAAGTCTATTCGGCAATGATGCTGCAACAGCGGCGTTGCGCAAGGGCTACGCAATGAGGGAAGGTACGGTCGATACCGCTGAGCATCGGCGCATGCTGGTGGCGTTTTTCTTCTGGACGGCCTGGGCGACCGTGACCAATCGTGAAAACTCAACCGCAAGCTATACCAACAATTGGCCGTTTGAGCCATTGGTTGGCAATGCACCTACTGCAAGCGGGTTTTTATGGACGGTCTTCAGCGTGCTTTTCATGATTGCCGGCATCGCACTTCTAGGCTGGCACTACGCGGTTTATCACGGTAAAGAAAGTGCACCGATAGCGCCCGCAACCGATCCAATGCGCGACATCGTCATCACACCATCGATGCGCGCGACAGGCAAATTTTTCTGGCTGGTATTGGCATTGTTTTTGGTGCAAATACTGATGGGTGCGACGACCGCGCACTACCAGGTCGAAGGTCAGGAATTTTATGGTTTTCCGTTGGCTGACATTCTCCCGTATTCATTGACCCGCAGCTGGCACACACAGCTTTCTGTGCTTTGGATTGCAGTGGCATGGCTGGGTACGGGTCTATATATTGCGCCGGCGATTTCGGGTCACGAACCGAAGTGGCAGCGCGCCGGGGTGAACTTCCTGTTTGTTTGCCTGTTGATTATCACCGTCGGCGCTTTCACCGGGCAATGGTTTGCAGTAATGCAAAAACTTGGACTTGCAAACAACTTCTGGTTTGGCCACCAAGGCTGGGAATATGTTGATATTGGTCGCTTTTGGCAGTCATTTTTATTTATCGGTCTCATGCTTTGGCTTACGCTTGTGGGTCGCGCGTTATGGCCGGCGATGCGGCGCAAGGACGAGATGTCGTCAATTGTTGGCCTATTGTTTTTGTCCACGATTGCCATCGGACTGTTTTACGGCGCCGGGTTGATGTGGCGCGAGCACACCTCATTGTCGATGGTGGAGTACTGGCGTTGGTGGGTTGTGCACTTGTGGGTCGAGGGCTTTTTTGAGGTTTTTGCGGTTGCGGTCATTTCGTTTTTGTTTGTCAAACTCGGATTGGTGCGGGGCTCGACCGCCACCGTCAACGTGTTATTTGCCACGATCATATTCATGGCTGGTGGTGTGCTTGGCACATTCCACCATTTGTACTTTGCCGGCACAACCACGGCTGTGGTTGCATTGGGCTCCTCATTTTCGGCGTTGGAGGTCGTGCCGCTTGCATTGATTGGATTGGAGGCCTATGGCACCTTCCAACACGGCCGTGCGGCTCCGTGGATGGCAACCTATCGCTGGCCCATCATGTTCTTCCTCGCTGTTTCGTTTTGGAATATCGTCGGCGCGGGACTGTTTGGTTTCTTGATCAATACGCCGTTGGCGCTGTACTACATGCAAGGATTGAACCTTACACCGCTGCATGGTCATACTGCCCTATTTGGCGTGTATGGGATGCTGGGAATCGGTCTGCTGTTGTTTTGCGTGCGCGGCCTTAAGCCTGACGCAATTTGGAATGAAGGCCTGCTCAAAGGTAGTTTCTGGGCATTCAATATCGGCCTATCGCTGATGGCACTATTGACGCTGCTGCCGATAGGCTTGCTGCAACTCAATGCCGCGCTGGAAAACGGATACTGGTATGCCCGCTCGGCCGAGTTCATGGG
>JANMNT010000196.1:0-2481 GCA_031368465.1 Burkholderiales bacterium | reverse complement strand
ATTTCAGCTGGCCCTGGCCGGTGCCGCGACACGTGCGCAGTACCGGCATTTGCTGGTTTATGAGCGCAATCCGCAAGAACGTCTGCTGAACCTGGTCGAGTTCCGGCAGAACCAGCCGGTTGCCGTCGATCCGCTGTCTGCTGCCGGCTCCACGGCCTCGCCGACCGACATCGACGTGGCCATGCTGCTTTCGCACGCACGGGCCACGCACAAGCGCCTGGACGATCGGCTGTTCGATGCCCTCGAGTATCGGCGGCACACCGGCCGATAGATCGTTATTCAACAACACTGCGCAAGGATTAAATCCGGCCACTCCGACCCAGTTGCCGATGCGCACCACCGGCTCGAGCGTTAATTTTTCGCCGTTCGGCAAATCGAGTGTCGTTGCCGCCGTGATTTCCGGATTGATTGAGCCGACCCGCACGTCGAGCCCGGCGCCTTCGAGAATGCGCTTGATCGCGACCACGTTGGTCAGATAAAACAAATTGCGGGTGTGATTCTCAGGAATCAGCAGGAAACGTTGTTTGTCCGGGCAAATTTTTTGTACCGCCGACATTGCCGCATGCACACAAAGCGGCAGGAAGTCCGGATTAAGGTTGTTGAAGCCGCCGGGGAATAGATTGGTGTCAACCGGTGCCAGCTTAAAGCCCGAATTGCGCAAATCAACCGATGAATAAAACGGCAGCGTATGGGTCTGCCATTGCGCACGGAACCAGCGCTCGATTTCGGGACGCGAATCAAGAATTTTTTGTTCAAGCTCGAACAGCGGGCCGGCCATTGATGTGGTGAGATGTGGAACCATGCTTGCTCCTTGCGTTTGACCCTTGCAACTGCCGACTCTGCCATGTTTGGGCGTCATCATGGAATGCAAGTCAACGATTGAGGCGAATTGAATCAGGCTGGAGAGTTTACTCCTTCACCAAACCGGCGGGGCCGGCGTTCGTACATTCACACGGCGGCGCAAGTGCCGATGCTTAACCCTTGCATTCGTGGGGACATCGGTAATGCACGCGATGATTTGGCACGGGGCGCGCAGCGTGCCATTTGTTACAATCCCTGCATGAATTTTCTGCCCTGTCATCCCGCCGTCACCGCAACCATTTTGCCGGTGCAGTCAAACGTCTTGCTGACTTTTGCCAGCCGGGCGCGGTTTATTTCATTTTTAAAAAAAGCGTCTCTTTAACCAGAAAAATTTCCTGATGCATATTCATATTCTTGGTATCTGCGGGACGTTCATGGGTGGTCTGGCCGCCCTCGCCAAAGACATGGGGCATGAGGTGACGGGCTGCGACGCGAACGTCTATCCGCCGATGTCAACGCAACTGGAGGCGCTTGGCATTGGCCTGCATGAGGGCTTTGACGCCGAACAGCTTGACACGTTCAAGGCCGATATTTATGTCGTCGGTAACGCGATGACCCGTGGCAAACCAATTATTGAAGAGATTTTGAACCGTGGCCTACGGTACATTTCCGGCCCGCAATGGCTGGGTGAAAACGTATTGCAGGGGCGCTGGGTGTTATCCGTGGCGGGTACACACGGCAAAACCACCACCTCGTCAATGCTCGCGTGGATACTTGACTATGCCGGTGTCGCACCGGGTTTTCTGATCGGCGGAATCGCCAAGAATTTCGGTATTTCCGCACGCATGCCAAAAGCCGATTCGCCGTTTTTTGTCATCGAAGCGGATGAATATGACACCGCGTTTTTCGACAAACGCTCCAAGTTTGTCCACTATCATTCGCGCACCGTCATTCTGAATAATCTCGAGTACGACCATGCGGATATTTTTCCCAACATTGAGACCATTGAAACCCAATTCCATCATCTGGTGCGCACCGTGCCGGCCAATGGCTTGATCGTCGCCAACGGCACGGAACCACATCTGGCCAACGCGATTGGCAGGGGCTGTTGGACACCCATCGAATATTTTGGGCCGGGCATGCAATGGGATTACCGGCGTGGTACGGAAGAACGACAGTTCAGCGTCCGCTGTGATGAAAAAGACCGTGGCGAGGTGACGTGGGATCTGACCGGCGCGCACAACAAAATGAACGCCCTTGCGGCGGTTGCCGCCGCCAGACATGCGGGGGTCCCGGTAAAACTTGCGCTCGAGGCATTAAACCTGTTTGAGGGCGTCGCGCGGCGCATGGAAGTGCGCGGCGTGATCGGCGGCATGGACGATGGCATCACCGTTTACGACGATTTCGCCCACCATCCGACCGCCATCGCCACGACACTCGCCGGATTGCGCAGCCGCGTCAACAACCAGCGCATCATCGCCGTACTCGAGCCCCGCTCCAACACCATGAAGTTGGGCGCCATGCGCAACGCCCTGCCCGGTTCGTTGGCAAACGCTGATATCGTGTTCATCTATGCCAATCATCTGGGATGGGATGCGGCGGAGACATTCACATCGATCGGCACCAAGACCGGCATTTTTGAAGATCTCGATGTACTGGTCGCGGCCGTGACCGCGATGG
>JANMNT010000187.1:0-30402 GCA_031368465.1 Burkholderiales bacterium | reverse complement strand
TTCCTTTCCCCCCACAAAACACCGCCCCAGCTGTCAAAACCAAACCGCGCGGGGGGGGGGCTGGGGGGCAGGGGGTTCCGGATTTTGTAATGTCCGGGGGGGGGGGTGCCCCCCCCGCGACGCCATGTTGGCTGCCAGTCGATCGTTGCGTGATGCCGGCTACCCGGTTGAGCGATCGGCAGACAATACGCTCACCATTGCGAACCTGGGCGGTGAGGCTGAGGCAAAAGATCTCGCCGCAAAAATTGGCGCTGAATTCAACCTCGGAGATGTAAAGACTTCAAGATAATTTTTTGCTTGCACCAGGCCTGCGGCGGAATCGTCAACAGCAAGACACCTATAATCATGGCTAACTTATTTGCAGTGACCCATGATGTCGTCAGACCACACCGCCACGCCCAATCTTGCCGCCGTCCATCCGCGCCTTCTCGACAACCTCAACCCTGAGCAGCTAAAAGCGGTCACCCTGCCGCGCGCATCGTCGCTGGTGCTGGCCGGCGCGGGCTCCGGCAAGACGCGCGTCTTGACCACCCGCATTGCCTTTCTCATCCAGTCCGGGCAGGCATCCCCGGGCGGTATTCTTGCGGTGACGTTTACCAACAAGGCCGCCAAGGAAATGTTGACGCGCCTGTCGGCAATGATGCCGATCAACACGCGCGGCATGTGGGTCGGGACGTTCCACGGACTTTGTAACCGTTTGCTGCGCGCGCATCACCGCGACGCCAATTTGCCGCAGACCTTCCAGATTTTGGATTCTGCCGATCAACAATCGGCCATCAAGCGATTGTTAAAGACGCTGAATATTGACGATGAAAAATTCAAGCCGCGTGAACTTGCGTGGTTCATCAACAGCGCCAAGGAGCAGGGCCTGCGTGCCAACCGGGTCGAGGCAAAGGATGAATTCACGCGCCGCCAGGTCGAGCTGTATCAGGCCTACGAGGAGCAGTGCCAGCGCGAAGGCGTGACCGACTTTGCGGAGTTGTTATTGCGCTGTTATGAGCTTCTTGCAAAAAATGTACCGCTGCTTGAACACTACCGAGACCGATTCAAGTTCATTTTAGTCGACGAATTCCAGGACACCAACCGGCTGCAATATCAATGGATCCAGTTGCTCGCCGGAAAAGACACGGCGGTATTTGCGGTGGGCGACGACGACCAATCGATCTACGCCTTTCGGGGCGCGGAAGCGGCCAATATGCGCGAGTTTCAGCGCGACTTTGCGCACGGCAATGTGATCAAACTCGAACAGAATTACCGTTCGCAGGGCAATATTCTCGATGCCGCCAACGCCGTGATTGATCACAACAAGGACCGGCTCGGAAAAAATCTGTGGACCGATGAAGGCAAGGGCGAGCCGTTGCGTATCTATGCGGCGTCGACCGATGCCGACGAGGCGCAATTTGTCATCGACGAGGTCAAGGCCCTGCACCGCGAGGGCAAGGCTCTGTCGGAAATGGCGCTTTTGTATCGCTCGAACGCGCAATCGCGGGTGCTTGAACACACCCTGTTCAGCGCCGGCATTGCATACCGTGTGTACGGCGGACTGCGCTTTTTTGAGCGCCAGGAAGTCAAACACGCACTCGCCTACTTGCGGCTGGCGGGCAACCCGAATGACGACGGCGCTTTTTCCCGGGTGGTGAATTTCCCCCCGCGTGGCATTGGTGCGCGCTCGGTTGAACAGGTGCAGGAACTGGCGCAGCGCTACAACGTGTCACTGTATGAGGCGGCGTTGAACGGCATCGCGCAAAATGCCATCACCGGTCGCAGTGCCGCCGCCATCGGCACGTTTTTGCGGGTGGTTGAAGGTCTCAAGTCGTCCGGTGCGGCAAAAATTTCACTCGCGGAGCTGGTTGATGAGGCGCTGGAGAAAAGCGGTCTCAAGAATCATTATGAAACCGAGCGGGAAGGGGCCGACCGATTGGAGAACCTGGCCGAGTTGGTCAGCGCCTGCGCGCAATTCGAAGAAGCCTATGAAGGTGACGACAGTCCGTTGGTGGGCTTTTTGACCCACGCCAGCCTGGAAGCAGGCGATCACGAAGCCGCCGTCAGCGACGACGCGTTGCAACTGATGACGGTACACGCAGCAAAGGGGCTGGAGTTTGACCATGTCTTTTTGGGCGGATTGGAAGAAGGGCTGTTTCCACACGAAAATTCACTGTCGGATTTTGCCGGGGTCGAAGAAGAGCGCCGCTTGATGTATGTGGCGATTACCCGCGCGCGCAAACGGCTTTATTTGTCCTATGCGGCGCAGCGCATGTTGCACGGCCAGACCCGCTACGGCATTGTGTCGCGCTTTATTGATGAAATCCCCGCCAATCTGTGTAAATGGATCGTGGTACCCGAAAAGCAGGCGGCATATGCCGGTGGCGGCGGCAATCAATGGGGCAAAACATCGGGCGTGCGCGGATCGTATGGATCAGACTATGGCAGCGGCAATAGCAGCGGCGGCACTTACACCGGCTTCAAGCAGAATGTTGTGAAGGATGAAAAAGCCGCCGAGTATGGGCGGCAGGGCGCACCGGATACGTCGCGCGCAAATTTTGAGACGGCACGCAGCGATGGACTACCGTTTGTGATTGGCCAGAACGTCGCACACGCAAAATTTGGCGAGGGTGTGGTGCTGGCGTTTGAAGGCCGCGGCGTCGATGCGCGTGTGCAGGTGAAGTTTCGCAGCGAAGGCACCAAGTGGCTGGCGATTCAATACGCCAAGCTGACGGCGGTTTCGTAAAACTATTTATTGGCGGGCTGTTTCAGCCAAAACAGCCTCGAACGCGCCGTCCCTTGGGCACTTTTGCATCTGCGGCGGGCGATTGTCAGGTGCGCAATTCACCGTTGCGACGGATCACCGCGATGTCGACAAATATGCCGCCATGATTTGATCCATCGCGAAAATTCATGACAAATCCGCCGACATCAACTTTTGCAAGTGATGAGAGGGCGCGTTGCAGGCCGGCGCGGGTGACATCTTTTCCGGCACGGCGAATGCTGTCGACCAGCACCTTGGCGGCAATACACGATTCCAGCGACGTTGTTGTCAATGCGCCTGGCTGATTTGAAGATGTCCATGCCTCACGGCATTCGGCGACAATCGGTATTTCGAGCTGGTTGGGTGACGGCACGGTTAGCGATACGGTGATCCCAGCCGCGCTTTCGCCGAGACCCTTGGTGATCTGGCTCAGGCTGGCAAACGACAGCGAGGTGATTGGAATCGGTTTGTTCTGGGCGGCGAGCAACTTGGTGATTTGCACAATCGGCGCGGCAAGGGTTGTCGCCAGAATCAGTTTCGGGTTGGCGGCAAGCAACGCCTTGATATTGTCCGGCGAGACGTCGGTATTGCGTTTGAGCGGCAGCGCGCTCGGCACCTTGCCGAATTTTTCAAGCGCGCGTGCAACCGTCTGGTAGTTTTGTTTGCCCACCTCGTCATCGTAGTGCAGCACCAGCACCTTGGTGATGCCAAGCGGCCCCCAAAAACCGATGATCTTTTCAATTTCGTCGGCGTAGGTCGCGCGGATCGTATAAACAAAGTCGTTTTGTTTGCGGATGGTATCGGCGCCGGTAAACGGTGCAAAAAACGCCACCTTGTTTGCAATCACATGCGGCATTGCCGGCAGGCTCACGGTCGCGGACGCAAAGCCAAACAGCGCCAGCACTTTTTCATTTTGGATCAACTGTCTGGCATTTTCACCGGCGGTCTTCGCGTCGTTTTTATCGTCAAGGGTTACCAGCCGGATCTTGCTGCCGTTGATCCCGCCGGCGGCATTGACCTTGGCAAAGTAGGCGAGCGCACCGTTGCGGATATCGTTGCCAAGCTCGGCATTGCCACCTGTCAATGGTGCAGATTGCCCGATCACGATGTCCGCTGCGTCTGCCGCCTGAATGAACAATGCGGTCAATACCGCAATCAATAGACGCCCCATAATTTTGCCCCCGACCAAATAGACAATTGTATTCCCGGCCAACGCGGAATTACACACGCTTTAGCGTTGCGCCCAGGTGTTATTGACACGGCGCAAGTTTTCGCAGCCAAGCACGATTGCCGGGGCAATATTCGCGACGGATTAAGCTGCCGGCGGCGTATCCAATGGTGCGTCTGCGGAAGGGTCGGCATCGGCACGAAACACCGCTTTGAAGCTGGTGTAGTGGGTAATTGCATACACCGGCAAAAACACAATCAGGCCCAGCATCCACGGGATGATGGCGGCAAACAACAGCGCCATCGCCAAAAGGCAAAACAGGACGAGCGGCACAAAATTGCCGACCAGGGCGAAAAAGCTCCAACGAATCGCGTGTGATGCCGGCATCGGTTGATGGGCCATCAGCGCGGCGGTAAACCACAACACGCCCTTGATGAGCATGATGGCAACAAGCGCGGCAAACCAGAGGGGGCCCTGTCCGTCAAACGCCCGGGAAATCGTCTCAACCGACATGTTTTCACGATCAAGGCTGCGCAGCCCGTCGAAAAAACCAAACGCACTCAGCGCCATCATGACCAGCAATTCAAGCAACAACGAGACGGCACCGACCTGAATCAAGGTCCGCCCGCTGACCCTGAATCCGGCAAATAAATGGTTGATCGTCACCAACTTGCCCATTTCCTGATCGCGACACGCCAGTACAAAGCCGGCAAAAAATGCCGGCTGGCTCATGGTCATGGCCGGGGCGCCAACCAACGGGATCAGCAGCATGAATAGCGATACCATGACCCACGCCGACGTGAGCGAAATCCACGCCAGTGGTTGCGCGCGAAATAGGGCCCACGCTTCTTTAATCCAGCCTGCGCCACTGAAGGCGGAAACATCAACAACTTGCATAAGGAATGACTCGTTTCAAATCGGAAAAAATTGTCGCGCCTGATCGTGGTTTTTGATGTGGAACCGCAACAGCCGCTCGGAAAATGGGTGGTCTTTGGTGTGGCTCAACGTCGATGCGCGCGGAAAGTAGTGATATCCCAGCCGCCCTAACCAAGTCCGCAACGCCGCCGCACGTAACATCTGCGGCCATGCCTCGCGCTCGGCGGGAACAAATGCGCGTACGCCGGCATAGCCGGCCAGCAGCGCACAAAGTTTGGCGTCATCGAGCTTTGCCTCCGGATAGGCGGCGAAATCGAGGCACCAGTCGTTGACGGTGATGGCAACATCCCACAACAGATGGTCATGGCAGGCGAAATAAAAATCAATCATTTGCGGAAAGTGTTGGTCGGCGTGGTCATCCCACAAAATATTGTCGCGGAACAAATCCGCGTGCACGATGCCACCCGGTATGTCGAGGTGATCGAAGCCGGCCTGAAACAGAATTTCACTTTGCAATAACGTGCTCTCGGCGACGGTTGCAAGTACTTTCAGACCTTCCGTCTCTCGACGCCACCACGATAATCCGCGCCAATTTGCCATAGGCAGCGTGAACCCGGCCGCCGCAATGTGCATATTTGCCAGGGCCGCACCCACCGCATGACAATCAGCCGGCTTGGGGTGCGCGATATCGTTACCCGCCAGTCGCGTCACCAGGGCTGCTGGTTTGCCCTTGAGTTCGCGTAACACGTCTCCGTTGGCGGCCTTGAGCGGTGCTGCGCAATCAACACCCTTGTCATGCAAATGCGACATCAGTCCCATGTAGAAATCGAGATCAATGCGCGGAATTTTTTCAAAGATGGTCAGAACATACCTACCGCGGGTGGTTGTGACAAAAAAATTTGAATTCTCGACGCCGGCGGCGATATCCTGAAAATCAATAATGTCACCGATGTTGTAAGGCGCGGAAAAGCCACGCGCCTCGTCGATGGAAACAGGCGTAAAAACACTCATGCCGGCGCCATTTCTTCAGGCGACGCCAGCATCATCAGCGCGTGCAGCAACGACCCGGGCATTCGCCAACAGCCAAAAGTTTTACCATGTCAGCAGCACCCACATTGGCACCGAAATCTTCGTATCGATTTCGCCCATGCGCACAAACTTGCCATCGCCCTTTTCATCGATCAAATGGTAGGACGGGCCGCTGGCTGGCTTGACTTCCATTTTGTAGAGCCTTCCCTGCAGGCGGTGTTCAACCACGGTTTCCGAATCGGTCTTCCGGGTGGTGATTTTATGGTCACGCAGAAAATCATCGCGCGTCTTGCCTTTAGGCAGCATCGGCAATACATAGTCATCAATCACAACCGCGTCGGCCGGTCGACGCGGCTTTTCTGACGCCGGCTGCGCGACACTTGTGGTGGAAATGGCAAACATCAAAACGCAAAGACTGTGAAGGATGTAACGCATGGAGTTCTCCGGTTCGGTGATGGCTGACTTGCGCATTTCAAAGTGACATTTCCAGCGCTTTTTCGTCGGCGTTTGGCGCGATGGATCGATTCGCGTAGTGCGCAAAAATTGCCGCAACGACGTCATCCGGGTCATCGATGACTTGAAACAGACTCAAGTCCTTTTCGCTGATCACCCCCTCTGCCAGCATGCGGGTTGTTACCCAATCGATCATCCCGGCCCAAAAATTAGCGCCGACCAAAATTACCGGCATTTTGCGCAACTTGCCGGTTTGGATCAGGGTGAGCGCCTCCCAAAGTTCGTCGAGGGTGCCAAACCCGCCCGGCATCACCACATATGCCATGGCGTGTTTGACAAACATCGCCTTGCGCGCAAAAAAGTGTTGGAAGACAACCGAGATATCCTGATAGCCATTACCCTCTTGCTCATGCGGCAACAAAATATTCAAACCGATACTCGGTCCCTTGCCGCCGAGTGCGCCTTTGTTGGCGGCTTCCATAATGCCCGGCCCGCCACCCGATAACACGCCAAATCCGGCGTCGGATAACTTGCGGGCGATAGTCTCGGTGACCGCGTAATATGGATTGTCCTGCTTAAGCCTTGCGCTGCCAAAAATCGCCACGGCAGGCGAAACCGTACCGAGTCGCTCCGATGCCGAAACCATTTCGGCCATAATGTTGAGCACCCACCACGATTCGCGCGCTGCGCCCAGACTTTGTTCGCGCAATTCAGGATCCGCGCGCTTCGGAATTTTCCCGCCGGCGAGCTTTAGACTTTCAATCGATTTATCTGAATTCCCCAACATTTTCTCCAATGACTGCAATGTCCAGCACGTCCGATAACCAACCGCTGATTTCCCCGCCGTCCGGAACCGCCCGCAAGCGGCTTTTGCTGGTGGATATTTCGAGTTATTTTTATCGCGCGTTTCACGCGATGCCGGATTTCAAAAGTCCCGCGGGCGAACCCACCGGGGCGATTTATGGCGTTGCCAATATGCTCAACCGCCTGCGTCTCGATTACCCTGCCGATTATAGCGCCTGCGTTTTCGACCCGAAGGGTAAAACGTTTCGTGATGAAATCTATCCCGAATACAAGGCGACGCGCACCGCTATGCCCGAAGAATTGGCGCATCAGATTGGCCATATCCGCGAAGTTTGTGAGGCGCTCGGCTGGCCGTGTGTGGAAGTTGCTGGCATGGAGGCCGACGATGTGATCGGCACCCTGAGTGTCCACGCCAGCACGCGCGGCGTCGATACTGTCATTTCGACCGGCGACAAAGACCTCGCACAGCTGGTGAACGACAGCGTCACACTGGTCAATACCATGTCAAACGAAAAGCTCGATATCGCCGGGGTTATCAGCAAATATGGCGTGCCGCCGAATCGGATCGTCGATTATCTGGCGCTGATGGGGGACACGGTTGACAACGTTCCTGGTGTGGAAAAGGTCGGCCCCAAAACTGCCGTGAAGCTGCTCGCCGAATACGACTCACTCGAAGGGGTGATGGCCAACGCCGAAAAAATCAAAGGCGTGGTTGGCGCCAACATCGTCAAGGCGCGTGATTGGTTGCCGACCGGACGCGTTTTGGTCACCGTAAAGTGTGATGTACCGTTGTCGTTTGATTTTGACACGATCAATCACAAACATGTTGATGTTGCGCGGCTCGACAAACTCTATGAGACATTTGGTTTTCGTACCTTGCGGGCGCAGTTGCACAAGTCGGCCGGGGCGGACTCGCCGGCGGGCGGCGCCGACGCCAACTTAACGGCGAAAGGTGGCGACGCCGTTTTTAAGCAAGCGGGCAAAGACAGCGGCGCCGTCCGCTGGTCATCCGGTGAAGCCGCGGCGGTACAGACGCCATTTATCAACACGCGCAAATACGCATGTATTGACACTGAAGCGTCGCTCAATGTCTGGCTGGAAAAACTTTATGCGACAGAGTTGGTCTGTCTCGACACCGAAACCACCAGCCTCGATCAAATGCAGGCGCAAATTGTCGGCCTGTCGTTTGCGTGTGTTGCCGGTGAAGCCGCCTATCTCCCGCTCAAACACATCTATCCCGGCGCGCCGGATCAGCTTGATTTTGATTTTGCGATTAACAAACTGAAGCCCTGGTTGACCGATTCATCCCGGAAAAAACTCGGCCAGAACATCAAATACGATTTGCATGTATTTGCCAACCACGGCATCGCGGTGCAAGGATATGTTCACGACACATTGCTGCAATCGTATGTGCTCGAGTCGCACCAGCGCCACGACATGGATTCGCTCGCGACCCGGCATTTGGGCGCCAAGACCATCAGCTTTGAGGAAGTTGCCGGCAAGGGCGCGTCACAAATCTGTTTTGATCAAGTCAGCGTCGAAAAGGCGACGGAGAATTCGAGCGAGGATTCGGACGTCACGCTGCAACTGCATGACGCCATGCTGCCGCAGATCAACGCCGACGCCAAACTAAAATTTGTCTACGAGCAAATTGAGATGCCGGTTGCGCACGTACTGCTGACCATGGAACGCAACGGCGTGTTAATCGACGCAAAACTGCTCGAAAAACAAAGTGGTGAGCTGGGTCTGAAAATGCTCGAGCTCGAATCACGTGCGCACGAACTCGCCGGCCAACCGTTTAATCTCGGCTCGCCCAAACAGCTCGGTGAAATCCTGTTCGACAAACAAGGCATCAAGCCACTCAAAAAAACCCCGGGTGGTGCGCCTTCAACCGACGAAGAAACGCTGGAAAAACTCGCACTTGATTACCCGTTGCCCAAGGCGATCCTTGAATACCGCAGCGTTGCAAAACTCAAAAGTACCTACACCGACAAACTGCCGCGCATGGTCAACGCCAGAACCGGACGTGTGCACACCAACTACGCGCAGGCCGTTGCGGTCACGGGCCGGCTGTCGAGCACCGATCCCAATTTGCAAAATATTCCGGTACGCACCGCCGAGGGCCGCCGCATTCGCGAAGCCTTTATCGCCCCGCCCGGCAGCGTGATTATCAGCGCGGACTATTCACAAATCGAGCTGCGCATCATGGCGCACCTCTCCGGTGACAAGGGGTTGCTCGACGCGTTCGCCGCCGGTGAAGACGTACACCGCGCCACCGCCGCCGAAGTGTTCGGCGTGACGCGTGACGAAGTTTCGAATGAGCAGCGCCGCTACGCCAAGGTCATCAACTTCGGCCTGATCTACGGTATGAGCGCGTTCGGCCTTGCCGCCAATCTGGGAATCGAGCGGTCGGCCGCCGCGAGCTACATCGAACGCTATTTTGCGCGTTACCCCGGCGTGGCGGACTACATGGAGCGCACCCGTAACGCCGCGCGTGAATCAGGGTTTGTCGAAACCGTGTTTGGCCGGCGTTTATGGTTGCCCGATATTCGCTCTGCCAACCAAGGTCGCCGTCAAGGTGCGGAACGCGCCGCCATCAACGCGCCGATGCAGGGAACCGCCGCGGACTTGATAAAACTCGCGATGATCGCGGTGCAGGGCTGGTTGGAAACATCCAAGCTCGAAACAAAATTGGTGATGCAGGTGCACGATGAGCTGGTGCTGGAAGTCCCGCAATCGGAATTGAAAATTGTGAGGGCGAACGTACCAGGCCTGATGACCAATGTGGCCAAATTGGATGTGGCACTGGTTGCCGAGCCGGGTGTGGGCGTGAATTGGGAGGGTGCGCATTGATTGATCGCAGACGACACAAAACGCCGCCGACTATTCGGCGCGCGCAAATGGAAAACCCGTATCAATCACGCGCTGAAGAATATTACGCATTCTCTACGCGGTTTGCGAAATGGCACAACCTCGATAGCCGCGGCCGGCGTCACCGTAGAACTGAAGCCGCAATCCGCAGCTGATGCACGCGCAGCACAAATGGGAATGTGGGACTGCCAGTCACCACATTCAACGACCGACATCGACGACAAACAAGCGCGTCACGCTGACACGTTTGTCTGCGTCGGTTGGTATTGGCGCTACTTCCTTGTGATTTGCACCAGCCACTGCCCGCTGGTACATCGTTTCACGGTGACCGGGTCGGCCGTCAACGCGTCTCTTGCGATGCGGCTCACCGGAATGCTACGCTCGCACGCATCCGTCGCGTTACTTGTCCAGTTGCATTCGATCATATTGCCAACGGGATTGAGTCGTTCTTTGTGGCAGAAGGAGCTGCCTTCAGCCACGGCGGTAGGTGCGTCGGTGGCGCCTACCGTATCGCTATTGACGGCACAAGCAGATAACAAGATGGCGCTGACACTTGCGCCAATAAGCCAGGAATGTTTTTTCATTTGGAGCTCCAAAATAATTAAGGGACAGAACAACGCGCGTAATAAGAAACGCACATTGCATGGCGCAATCAAGATAAAGGCCGCTCAGCACGTTGACGATTCGATTGCGATGAAATGCAGATTTAAGGGAATGGGTTGTATCGGCGGCCCGATAAACGCCCTTGTATTCCATCAACATAACAAAATGTTCCCGACGATAATTTTTCGTCGGAAAAGGTCGCCGCGACAAATTGTCACATAGTGATCACAAACGGCAATACCATGTGGCGATACGCGGCAATCGCAGCGGCATATCTTTGTTGTCGTTTTGTCGTGTCGCTGGCGCATCGCGCCCAATCGCTGTTGTACCGCTGCCGTCCCGCCGTCCTTTCGCGATGTGCGATCGTCTATTTGCCAATCGCCTTGGCGAGCCCTTCCGGATCGGCCACACTCACCCACAACATCGAGTGTCGTTTGAATCCAATCACGCGCGGGATTTTTTCTACGAACGCAATGCTCAATCCCTTGTGATGGTTGGTGCCGAAGGTCAGGCCGTCGTCGGTGAAACTCAGGCGCAGCCCGACTGCGGTATACCAACGATGCGGGCCGGTGATAGTGGTTCTGGCAATATTGTCGAGCGTGGTCTTGACGTTGAACCATCCGAAGGTTGCGATGAGTTCACCTTTGCCGGTGATGTCGACGCCATCGTTTTTATCAACCCCCAATGTTAGGAAAAGGGGGGCCCATCGTTTATCGAGTTTGTAGGGAAAATGTTTGGTTTTCATCGAAGTTGATATGAATGCGGCGTTGCCGATTGCCTGAATTCCATCCATGATAACTGTGATGGCGGTCGAGGTGTGCGTCGCAGGCTGGTGCCGGGCCTTGGTTTGTTGAAATCACAATCGGGCGCAGCGCATGCAGTGTCAAATTCAAAATTGAAACACCAGAATCCGCGGTCATCTCCAGCATAAAACGCCTCGCGGCGCCCGCCGCTGCTCGACTTTGCAATAGAAAATCATTGTGGTTTGGCGCAGTGTCATTCAACCCACGGGTTCTGCATTCCATCGTACGTCGCTTGGGGTAGGCGGCGGGTTTGGTTAATCTGGGTACATAGTAATATTCCCCTGGGAGCAACCGATGTATTTAATGCCAACTCACTCAAACCGCTTTGCTGCCGCCATTGTTGTGGCAATGTTCACAACGGTTATTTTTGGTTCAACCGTCGCGCACGCGGAAGGCGGTCTGAATATCGCAGGCACCCTCAACATATCCGAAGATGTGAACCCGAAAGATACCGGCATGCGTATTTTCCCCGGCGCCAAGCTAGTGGAAAAAGGCGCGGACAAACACCGCGACGGTGATGGCGCGAACCTGCAGTTTTCGTTGGGCGGATTTGGCGCCAAACTGGTCGTTGCCAAGTTGCGTGTCGATGAGTCCCCGGAAAAGATTGCCGCGTTTTATCAGGACGACCTGGCGAGATTTGGCGAGGTGCTCGACTGCTCAAAGCCGTTATCGGCAGAACAGCGGGCGGAACAACGTGCCGAGCGCAAGGCGCGCAAAGAAAATAACGAGCGTGACAGCCGTTTGACCTGTAGAGGTGAAACCGCACCGCGCGATGGCATGCTGTTCAGGGTCGGCACCAATACCAACCAGCGTGTGGTGTCGATCCGCCCGCGCGAAGGTGGCACTGAATTTACGCTGGTGCATATCAATCTGCGACTGCCGGCCTGGATGCAAGAGAACATCACGGTGAATCCGTGAGGTATCGCGACGCTCCAGGGATCGTGTCGGTTCTGTTGGCGTCGTATGCCATCGCATTGAGTGCGCAGGCGGCTGATTTTGTCGCGCCGAATCTGGTCGAAATCAACCCGAAACTCACAACGTCCGGCCAACCCGTTGCGGCGGCACTCGCAACGCTCGGCAAACAAAATGTCGAGGCGGTTATTTTTTTGGTGCCGGATGGAACATCAGGTAACGTATCGGATGAGCAGGCTATTTTGCAACGGCAGGCCATCGCCTACGTTCATATTCCAATCCCGTTTGGTGCGCCGAAGGCGGAACACTACAACGCATTTGCCGCAGCGATGAAAAAATACAGCGACAAAAAGGTGTTGGTCCATTGCGAAATCAACCTGCGTGCATCATCAATGGTGTTTCTTTATCGCGTGATCGAACTAAAACAAGATCCCAATACCGCCTTTGAGGCGGTGGCCAAGGTCTGGTCACCACGCGGCGCATGGAAACCATTCATCGACGAAACGCTGCGCCAGAACAACATTAAATTTTCGGTGTACTAACCCCGGCCCGGATCATTTGGCAGGCGTGGTTTGGGATGGCGGCGATGGCGGCGGCGTCGAGCCGGGATTGTGTGTTGGTGGATTCAGTGGCTGTGAAATTGCCGCGAGCCGTTACGACCAATAACGCGTCAGGCGGCGCAAATAGTGTGCTGTCAGTATTGCCTTTCAAGCCGACCACGGTAAATACGCCCGCACCATCCGAAGACGAATTGCTTTGCGGTAGGCATCACCCCCCCCCCAAAAAAAAGGTCGACGCTCTAATGATCCGCCCAACGCGCAATGTCCGCGCCGCGCCCTTCGCACAAGTCGAATACGCAGGTGACGCCACCGCCCGGGCGGCCCAAACCGATCAGCAGAATCCTTTTTTCAATCCGTCGTTGCTGATATTGAAACAACTTTTCAGGGATTTAGCGCGATATCGGCGAGGCACTCCCGACCTTTTTCGGTCACCTCAAATCGGCCAGGAACGGCCCCAGCTACGATGTAACTTTTTCGACCGAGAAAGGTGGCAATGTCGGGGTCAAGCTTGGTATTTGCATCGAGCGCCATCGCACTCAATCCGGCAATACAGTTTTTGACGAACAGCGCCTCGCGCCCCTTGTCGGTCAATACGTAGCTGCCATCGCGTCGATGATCAAGCAGCTTGATGCCGGTAAGGAACTTGCCATTGCGCGCCACGCATGCGCTTGGTTTGGTGCCTTTTGGCTGCTTACTGACTTGCTCAAGTGCTTCAAATTGATCGCGGGATAAATGTTGTTTCATATTGGATTTCCGGCAGGGGGAAGCAACGTTTGATTACGTGGTGTTGATGGTACCAAGCTTATGCGGGGATGTTAAGGCGACAACATTTTTTTCGTGTATTGAATGATCTCGATCGACCACAGCAGCGCCAATAAAACCAATAGTCCGTGGGCAAATTTGTCCAACAAGGCGCCGGCGTTGCCAAATTTCGCAATCTCAATACTGGCGTCGCCCGCAACGATCAAAACATCTTGTTGAAACAGCAAGTAGGCAATGCCAATTGCAACGACGTTCAACACGATGCCAAACAGCAGTCGGCGCTGCGTCCAATACGGCCAGATGAGATTCGCGATCGCAAGCGTGATGCCGCCGACCGACACCGCGAGTATTCCCCACCAAAAGGGTTGCCAGGCGGGTGACATCGCGAATGGTACCGCTTTGCCATGGTGATAGAAGCTTGTGGCAAAGCTGATCGCGCCAACCCACCAAAGCAGGAATATGGTTTCGGCGACCACCTCGAACAGCGACTCACTGCGTTTGATCTGCAACTTGTTCTTGGCGGGGGCGAGTTTGGCCGGGTCCCAGTTCGCCAGGAAACCAAATCGCACCTGGTTGCGTTCAAAAAACCAGAACACAATGGTAATGACGGCGGCATAAAACAACGCAGTGCCGACAAAACTGTTTGTCGCCTGACTCAACGCCTGAACGAATGCCTGAAAAGGATTGGCGTTTGTCAGGGCGCGTACACCGGCCAGCAATCCGTATACCGACGCGATCACAAACAACATGATGCGTTGGCTCGTCCACCAAAACGGATACATGGTCGGGCCGATCAGATGTTGCTGCGGGAGGTAGCGGCTCGCGACCAGCATCGGGTGTCCCGATTGTTTGATGAATGCCTTTTGTTCAGCATCTGTCAGCGCCCGTTGCAGCCAGGCTTCCTTTTCTTCAAATTGTGACAACAGATCGTCTTTCAGCTCGGCGATGATGTCGAGTTGCTGCGTCGCGGGTAAATAGCCTTTGACGGCATGTAAATATCGATCAACGAGTTCCATGATGTCGTTCCTTTTACGTTTGTTCGTTGCTGCCGGCGCCGACTGCATGCGGCGCGCTGGCCATTCCAATGCTGGTGAGGGCGCCATCAATCGCGCGCCATTCGCCGAGTAATTGGTCGAGAATCGGCCGGCCTTCAGTTGAAAGTCGATAAAACCGCTTGTTGCGTTTGTCCTCTTCACGCCATTCGCTGGTCAGCAGTCCCTGCGTCTCAAGCCGTCGTAATAATGGGTAAAGCGTGCTTTCGTCAATCTCCAGGCCGTGCGCCGCGAGCGCCTTGCGAAGCGTGTACCCGTAGTGCTCACTTCTGAGTTGCACCAATACAGCCAGGATAAGACTGCCACGTCGTAGCTCCAGCCTGAGTTTTTCAAAGAGGTCGGCATCCATGGTTTCTGTTGATCTACCCTATACGATATACACAATGTGGCGCACACTGTACATCACACAGGTAATAAGCGTCAAGTGTTTTTTTGATGCGTGGAACGTTGCAAATTACTTATGGCCTATGCAGAGGCTAAACGCATTGATGGACGGGTTCTCCCGGCGCATTTTGCCTCAAACGCCTCGTCAATAAACGACTTTACTCGCCACGCTTGACCGCAAGGGTGTGGCGAACGACCTGCAAATAGAGTCGCTCAACCCGTTGTCGTGCCCAGGGCGTCCGTCGCAAAAATACCAAGCTCGACTTGATGCCGGGGTCATGCTGGAAACACCGAATCGGAACTTGAACGGCCATCGCCTCCCAGCCAATCGCATCAACCAGATGGGTGACCATTGCGGCAAGCGTAATGCCAACCAGGCTTGTTGGGGTGGGTTCAGTATTGGCGGCAGTCATAATGAAGGATAAGTCATCAGGCGGGACTTTGCGCAGTCAGCACGATCTCGAACGCTACGCGGTCAACCCGACGGCGTTGCAACAGTCGTGAAACAGCAGGCAACGCAAGGCCGCCGGCGTTCAAGTCCGATCCGACCTGCCGCACATACCCCTCCCGGACAAATACGCGCCTACAATGGCGCACCCAATCAAAGACCCCGCAACATGACCGAACCCGTCCGCCTTGCCAAACGAATAGCTGAAATGGTGCCGTGTTCGCGCAGCGATGCGGAACGTTATATCGAGGGTGGGTGGGTCAGCGTAGACGGCGTGGTTGTGAATGAGCCGGAATCACGGGTGACGAATCAAACCATCGTCTTACACCCTGATGCCTCGCCATCGCCGGTTGAACTGGTGACCTTCCTTGTTCACCAACCCGCCGGTCTTGCCGCGGACCAACTGCCGGTTATTTCAGTCGATAACCGTGCAACAGACGACAACTCTGGCATTGAGCCGCTCAAACGTCATTTCTCGCGCCAGACCGCAGCCCTGCCGCTGCAGCCCAATGCCGGCGGCCTGGCGGTCTTCACCCAGGATTGGCGCGTGGTACGAAAACTTGTCAACGATGCCGCCACTGTCGAGCAGGAATACGTCGTTGAAGTCGCCGGTGAAATCGCCGCCAATGGACTCAAGCAATTGAATCACGGCCTGCGCTTCAACGGCAAAGCACTACCGCCAGCAAAAGTAAGCTGGCAAAACGAAACGCGTTTGCGATTTGCCGTCAAAGCTGTTCAGCACGGCCAGATTGTTCACGTGTGCCAGGCCGTTGGCCTTCGCGTCATCTCGATGAAACGCATCCGCATCGGCAAAATTTCCATGGCGAAATTGCCAATCGGGCAGTGGCGCTATTTGCCACCCGACGCACGATTCTGAAACAAAAACGGCGGACCAAAGTCCGCCGTTTTGTATTCGACTACCTGCGCTTCAGGTGCGATCAACGCAAAAGCCGCTCCAACAAAAGCTACACAACCAACCCAATGGAAATCGCGTTATTTCAAACGGGTGGCTGTGACAACAATTGTTTCAACGTTTGTACCGGTTGCGCGGCTGTCTGCGATCGAAACGGCGGCAGATTTCGCCGTTGTCTCGGCAGATACCTTCGCCACGGCTGGCATGCTGCTGAATGTGGCGGCGACTATCATGACAAGCATTCCTGCCAGCAGGGTGGTGTATCCGGTGTCGTCTTTGTTCATCGTTGTGGTGTTCATGTTCATGGTGGTTTCCTTGGTTTGGTTGTGAATTTGTTTGGTTGATGTGACTACTTTATTGGTCGTGTGTTGAACGCGCCATGACAATCCGACCAGCCGGCAAAAACACTGTATGAGTCGTCAAAATCGCCGATGAAATGTATGCCGGGCGGGTGCGGTCACGGCCCCCGTGAAACACGACGTGCAACTTCCGCTATCCTTTTCAACACCACAAAAGCAAAAAGGAATTCACGTGAGACAAAAATTGATCACTTTCTGGCTATCCGCACTACTAATGGCGGGATGTGTTTCGTTAAATGAGAAACCATCGATCACGGCAGACAGAACCTGGTTTATCTTTCTGGAAACAAATAAACCGGTTACAGATAAGGTGCTCGGCGCGACCATGCAACGCGGCCATATCGCCAATTTCAAGCGCCTGTTTGACCTGCAAAAGCTGGCTGCGGCGGGCCCGTTACAGGATCCGTCCGGTCTGAAGCGCGGCATTGTGGTGGTGGCTGCGCCGTCCATGCCGGTACTCGAATCCTATTTTCAGCCTGATCAATACGTGCGCGACGGTTATATGGCACTCAACGCAGTCCCGTGTCTGGTCAACAAGCCCCTGAATACAACCGGCATTGACCCAAACGGTATTGAAGAGGTGCGTATTGTCCAGATCATGCGTACAGCAGACGAGCAGGTATCACAGCGCGACAGGTTGGTGCTGGAAGAACTTGTCGCCAACGGCAACTTCGGTGCATGGTATTCGCCTGAAACCGGGCCGGTCGCCGAAATTTTATTCAGCCGGACAACCGATAACAAGAAACTATTGGAGTTGATTCAACAGCATGCCGGCCGATTTTCCGCGGGACGCGAGATCAAGGTCTGGCGACAATGGCTCAGCAAGGGTGCGGTGAGCTGAATGCGAATTGAGTCGCTTTGCCGTCAAGGGTAAATGCAAACGGCGGACATTGTCCGCCGTTTTGCTGGTCAGTCACATTAATTGTTTGTTCTACAGCTGTTCACCGCAACCGCATAAATTGCCTGCATAAAAACACCAACAAACCGATTGTAAAGGTGCGTCCTTATTTCAGTCTGGTTGCCGTCACAACAATCGTGTCGACTTTGACGGCGCTGCCATAGGATGCCGGGGCGACGAATGACTTGGCGACAGGTGCCGCGGTTGACTTGGCGACAGCCGGGTTACTGAGCACGCCGGCGAGCAGCATGAGGAACAATGCAACAAGCAATGTGGTGGCGCCGATGTTGTCTTTGTTGTGGTTGGTTGGGGTTGTCATGATGGTTTCCTTTAATCGGTTGTTGGTGTGTTGTTGATGAGTGCACTTTATTGATCACACAGCCAACAGGCCAACGCATTCCGACGAAATTGCAAAAATGGTGCCTGAGATGTCAAAAGTGCCGATGACCGGTAATGGCCAAACGGCACTTTTTGATAAAACCGGCGGCGGGGATCGGCGTGATATGCCAATCATGCGCATCAACATTTGTGTTATCGGCCAACGTTCCGGATTCAACAGGGTTGGCTGCTATCGAGGGCGACCAAGCGCGCCGGCAAATCCCCGCCGGCCGGCCGGTCAACCTTCGTCGCGCCAACCACGCAAGCGGATCGCCGCATAGATCATGGCGACGCCGGCCACGGCACCAATCCAGATGTTCGCGTGAGCAAGCAATTGCCATGACTGGTTGAGCACACCGCTCAATGCCGTCAGCGGGCCTTCGATGCCGGCCGCCGCAGATCGCTCCGAAAGCCACGAACCTGGCAACACACTCGCCAATAAACGCCCGACAACATTTTTCCAATACCAGGCTGAATTCCAATCGATTGAAAACATGCGTTGCGCCCAGCTGAGCAAGATCCCGGTCATCACCGGGACACCGATGGCCCACAACAATGGTCTGCTGCGCGCCCATGCCGAAACCATGATCAGCCAGCCGATGGCGGGTAGCGCCCACAGGGCATAGATCGGCAACATTGCGGCAATCTGCAGCGGCGCAAGATAGGTGGCGGGCGTGGAAAGCACCTCGCCAAAAACGTTGATGCCCGCCACCGCGGCGGCGAGACAGATTAGGAATCCGATGAACACCGACGTGATGCAGCCAACCACAATGGCGATTGCCGGTGCAATGCCGATTGCCATGACCACCTTGGACAAAACGGTGGCGTGATCCGAAAGAGGCAGCGACTTCCAAAACAGGACGCTGCGGTCACGCCGTTCGTCGTAAAGTGTGCCGAGGCAAAAAAAGAAAACGCAAAACCCAAGCGCAATAAAAATCGGCATTGAAATGCCCGCATAGCCGAACGCAAATTTTGCGGCGAATGCGGCCTTTTGTTCAGGCGTGATAACACTGGCAAGATTGGTGACATCGATGCCATTGATCTGCATACCGCTGCTCAAGCCCGACAGCGCGATGATCAGCGACACCAGCACAAACGCCGCCATAATCAATCCAACAACAACCGGTGCCCATAAGAATGCGCCTTTATGCTCCCAGTATTCCCGCTTGAGCAGCCACTCGAATGTGTTCATGCGTAGGTCCCTTTCATGGTGGCAACAAATAGATCGGCAATACCCGGCGTGCGGGTTTCACCAAGCGCGGCGAGTTTTTCGTGCGCGACGCCGTCAAACAACATGACCGACTTGCCAAACACCTGGCGTTCATCAATCGGCCCCAGCGCGCGCGCGGTGTCGACATGTTCAGCCGATACCATGACCTCCGCGAAACGCACGCCGAGATCATCCATGGTCGACTTCAGGATCAGCTTGCCTTCACGGATAAAAATCAAGTCGGTCAAAATATGTTCGATTTCCTCGACTTGATGGGTGGTGACAATGATGGTTTTGTTCTGGTCGAAATAGTCTTCGAGCAGGTGCTGGTAGAACTGCTTGCGGTAAAGAATATCGAGCCCCAGCGTCGGCTCATCAAGCACCAGCAACTTGGCATCGATCGCCATCACCAGCGCCAGGTGCAATTGCACGATCATGCCTTTCGACATTTCTTTGACCTTCATTGAAGGCTTCAGTTTGGTATTCGCCAAATAACGCTCGGCTTTGGTGCGATCAAATTTTGGATGCACGCCGGCGACAAAATCGACGGCGTCCGCGACCCGCAACCAGCGCGGCAGAATGGCCACGTCGGCGATAAAACAGACCTGTGCCATGAGTTCATCCCGCTGCGAGCGCGGATCCAGCCCAAGCACATTGAGTTCGCCCTCAAAGGGTGCCAGGCCCAATATTGTCTTTAGTGCCGTGGTCTTGCCGGAGCCGTTCGGGCCGATCAGGCCGACGATGCGGCCGCTTGGAATGTCCAGGTCGATATGATCGACGGCAAGCAGTTTGCCGTAGCGTTTGGTCAGGCCCTTTGCAGATATGACGGCGCTCATACGACACCCCCGGCATTTGCCCCACCCAATAATTGTTGCGTGTCGAGGCCGAGGCGCCGGATGCGTTTGACCACCGCCGGCCATTCTTCGTTGAGGAAACGTTCACGTTCACTCGCCATCAATTTTTCAAGCGCACCCTCGGTCATGTACATGCCAATTCCCCTGCGTTTTTCGACCAGCGTTTCGTCTGCGAGCGTCTGGTAGGCGCGCGAGACGGTGATTGGATTGAGTTGAAAATCAGCCGCGACCTGCCGAACCGACGGCAGCGCGTCACCCGGCTTGAGTAATCCGTCGAGCATCATGCCGATGATCCGTTCCTTTAGCTGCCGGTAGATTGGCGCGTTGTTGTTCCAACTGTCACTCATGATATGGCGCTCCATCTGGGGTGATGATTCGGACCTGCTGCCGGACAAAAATAGTACACATTGTCGAAATTCATGGTCGGCCATCCAGCATCTTGATATCCGGGTATCCCATTAATTTCAGGATGAAATAGACAACTGCTGCTTCACCCGGATCATCACCATAGCTGATCAACTCGGCGTAGCGTGGAACACCGGCTTTGCTCAGGATGGTCCAGATCTCCATCGCCGCTTTGGGTGTGCCGTCGGCATTCAACAGGGTTGTGTATGGCACATGTACGCTCTTGCCATCGCGTTTTTTGGCGGGCAGTTCCTTTCCGGCGGCAATATAGACCTTTGGGTAAAGCCCTTTGGTGCGGTTCGCATCGCTGACAACAACCTGGGAACGAACATTGCCCGGATAAACCGTCGGTGGAATGCTCATATCAAAAGGGGATTTTTTTGCGCCAACTGCGGTCGGCTGCGCGGTCACGACAAAACCAAGCTTTTCCCATTGACTCGACGAATCCATAAATATCGAGACGTGTTTCTGGCCGAGTTTTTCCAGCATCACAAATGCCAACGCCGCATCCTTGGTCAATCCCGCGCCGGAGATGATCACTGCTTCGTGTGCAGCATTGACCCCTGCCTGGCCCAACGATTGTGCGAGTTGTGAAGGTTGGGCAATGTGCTCCTTGAATACCGCCGCCGGGATATTCAGTGCAAATGGCACATGTCCGTCCATATAAGTCTCGGCCGGACGCACATCAATAACGCTGATCTGACTGACGCCGACCATTCTGAGCATATTGCCGTTCCACGACTTCAACCAATTGGCGTCGCGCATGGTGGACGGCGCATCGTAGGTCCAGAACGGCAGATCGCGCGGATCACGCAGCCAGCCCATTTGTGACTCGATAAACAGTGTGACCTCTGGATAGTTCAACATGAATTTGAGCGCAAAAAACGGCACCGCCGCAGCCCCGCCGCCGCCACAATGGGTGTGAATTTTTTGCGCCGGTTTGATGCCGAAGTAGTCGAGCGCGCGCTGGATCTCCGCAACTGATTTAAAGGTCTTGTCGGCGTTAAAAAAATCATCGCTGGGCAGCATGATGGCGTTGGGAATATGGCCGCGCTTGCCAAATGACAGCACTTCGCCAAAATGCCAGTCGGGTCCAAGCGCTTCAAGCAACACGTTGTTGTTCAAGTCACCCGATGCGGTGATAAATTCCGGCAGTCGTACCCGCACGGTTTCATTGGTCGTGTTGATCTTGAAGGTGCCTTGCACAGGTGGCGGCGAGGCTTCTTTGGTGACCGCAAAACCCTGTGCCTGCCACTTCGACAATCCGCCATCGAGGATAAAAATATTGCGCGCCGGGACGTTGTAATAATAAAGCGTAAAAAACAGCCGGGGCGCGAAGTACGCGCCACCCTGGTCGTACAAGACAATTTTCTTGCCAGCGCTGATTCCCCACGACTGAAAATTCTTTTGCATCGCGGCGCCCGTGTTGTAGGGTGAGCCGTAGGCAAAATAATCAACGTTGATGGCGCCGGGGATGTGTTTTTCTTTGTAAATCTGACCCGGTGACGCGTCGAGAATCACCAGGTCAGGATCCATCAGATTTTTTTGCAGCCATTCGACGCTGACCAAGTTGCCGTTTATTTCGGTCGCGGCAAGTGTCGGTTGTATCTGTGTCAGTCCGCTGACGACGATGACGAGAATTCCCGCAAGCTTTGGCCATATGGGTGCATTGGTAATGCGGGCGAAGGTGTTCTTAGCAGCCATAATCCCTCTGAATTGACGATGCGCCTGATTGCCGACCTGGCACAATCAACCGCAACACAGTAATCGTTGCATGGTGTGGTAGTGAACTATAACAGTAGATGGAGAATTGTCAATCGCGTAAATGACAATGACAACACATCCACAAGCCATCACCCGCTGTTCAGATAGAAGTGTGTGCTAACTTATATCAACGGCCACACTTAATGGGGGGCATCTCGCGGCTGTGTAACCAGTTTGTCTGGAGGGAACAAGGCGCCGATTTTGAAATCACGACCAAACGGTCAAAGAAATAACAAAGTCGTTTATTCGCGGTGTGTTCCAGCCAGAATTGGCTGCAACCGCTTGTCTTTGCGAGACTTTGTATTTTTACGGCAGACTTTCAGCCCGGACTATTTTTTTGCCGGCGCAATGTCCCTTGCGAACCAATCATCAAGCATCGCCTTCTCGTAACGCAGCGGCTCGTTTGTGCTGTACCGATTCATCCCGCGCAAATAGTTGAGATCGCTGATCCTGGCTTCGCCGCTCTTGGCGACTTTGCCGTTTTCCTCGACCACATACTTGAGTTTGATCATCGGCCAGTCTGCGCCGCCGCGCAAAATACGAAAATCAGCATTGGTATTCGCGCGTGCCGGCTCGATCGTGCCCGCAAGATCAACGTCGATTACGTCAATCTTGAGGTCATGACCGGCGGGAAGCTTCGCGCCGAGTTTTTCAAAATGATTTCGCAGTGAGTTGAGAACCTCGTCCTTGCCACTTTGGGTAAACGGCATATCAGCGTATTGGTCGGACTTCGTAAAGGTGACGCTGACCGCTGCATGCGCGCCAAAAGACAACGTCATTGTCGCAGCCGCGGCGATCGTCAATGCGACGCGAAGTCGAAACTGGTTAGAAGGAAATCTCATGATTGGCCCCTCGCGTTAGGTAAGTGGGACGTTAAGTATGCGCCAAAAGGAAACTTCTACAGAGCGGTGTGTCGAATCCCGCCGAGGTCAATCAGCAATGAATCTGACAATGACGGGCAACACCGGCGCCTTGTCGGACAGGACAAAATGTACCCGCCGGGCAGACCAAACTGCCCATCACCCAAAGCCGGCACGCATCAGTGAATTTGTTAAGATGATGATCCAGAAATATCAGCGATCACGATCCCATGCAGCAATCACCGTCAAACAACAGCAACCGAGGTGCCGCGCAGCTCAATGGGCGACAACTAACCCGCGACCTGTTGCACTTCAACACCATCAATCCACCGGGGCAGGAGCGCGATTGCGCACACTTTCTTGGCAAGTTGCTGGGCGACGCCGGGTTTGACGTTGCGTATCATGAGTTTGCGCCGACCCGAACCAGTGTCATCGCCACGATAGGCGGTAGACACACGAAGCCGCCAATTTGTTTTACCGGCCATATCGATATCGTGCCGCTCGGGGCCGCCACGTGGACCCGCGATCCGTTCGCCGGCGAGACCGACGGCGATCTGGTTTACGGACGCGGTTCAACCGATATGAAAAGCGGCATTGCTGCGTTTGTGGTGGCGGCCATCGGTCTGGCGCCGCTTCTGAAAAATTCGCCGGGCGTCACATTGGTTCTGACCGCCTCCGAAGAGGTTGGCTGTGAGGGTGCCAAATATTTGGCCGACCAAAAGCTGCTGGATCGCGCCGGTGCAATTGTGGTCGCCGAGCCAACCGCAAACTATCCTTTTGTCGGCCACAAGGGCTTGATCTGGGTTGAAATTGAAACACGCGGCAAGACCGCGCACGCGTCGATGCCGGAGCAGGGCGACAATGCCATTCTGAAAATGGCGAAGGTGATCGACGAGCTCGAACATTTCCAATGGAAACATCATTGCGGTGTGGATTGCCACGCGGTGATGGGCAAGCCCACCATGAATATTGCGACCATTCATGGCGGACTCAACACCAACTCGGTCCCCGACTCGGTCAAGCTCACCGTCGATATGCGTACCGTGCCAGGAATCGATCACGTTCATCTATGCCATTCGATAAGCAGCCTGATCGGCGATTTGGGCACGCTGCGAAAAATTGTCGAAACGCCACCACTCTATTCAGAACCCGACGAATGGGTTGAAAGTGTATATGCGATGTCCGCAGCATTTGTCGGTGAGACGCCGACCCCACAAACCATCATGTTCTCGACCGACGGCGCGGATCTGAAGCGCGGTTATCTGGAGAGTGCTGCGTTGGGCAACGGCGCGGTGCCGACGATTATTCTCGGACCCGGTCAGCCGGAGCTGGCGCATCAAACCGATGAATGGTGCTCGATGAGCAAGCTGGATGAATCGGTCGAAATGTTTACCCGCGTGATGCGTGAATGGAATGGTATCTAGTTACACCGATACCGCCATCTTGACGGCAAGCGCCAACAGGAACACCACAAACACTTTTTTAAGGATATTCACCGGTAACCGGTGCGCCAGGCGCGCACCAATCGGTGCAATCACAATGCTGGTGATGGCGATACCGAACACCGCCGGCAAATAGACGTAACCAACACTCCATTCGGGCAGCGTTTTGTCCCACAGCCCGGTGGCGATAAAGCCGACCGTACCGGCAACGGCCAGCGGGACACCAATCGCAGCGGCGGTACCGATTGTTTCGTGCATACGCATGTTGCACCACGACAAAAAAGCGATCGACAAAACCGCGCCACCAATGCCGGCGAAACTCGACACCACGCCCATGACCATGCCAAAAACAAACAAGCCACCCGCGCCGGGCAAACGGGTCGGCGCATCGGTGGCGGCGCGGGGTCGCAGGTCGAGTAACATTTGCGCGGCCAAAAAACAAATGAAGGCGACAAAGAACCCCTTCAAAAATGCGGTCGATGAAAAGTGCGCAATCACCGCACCGCAAAATGTGCCGGTCAAGATACCAGGTGTCATTCGTTTGACCACATCCCAATTGACGGCGTGATGCTGGTGGTGTGTGCGTGCACTCATAAACGCACCGGGAATGATGGTTGCCATGGAGGTGGCCAACGCCATATGGATCACGTGATCGGTTGAAAACCCGCGCGCTGCGAATGTCATTGAAAGAATCGGTACCATCACCGAGCCGCCACCAATCCCGAGCAGGCCGGCAAAAAACCCCACGAAGCAGCCCGCAGCGAGGTAGATCAACAAATACTGGATTTCGGGATGCACTTGGTCTGCTTACCCGGCGGCAAGCTTGAGCACAGCTTTCCATTGGCCGGCAGTGACAGGCGTGATCGACAGCCGGTTGCCGCGTTGCAGGATCAACATATCTTCAAGCGCCTTGGTCTGACGCATCTCGGCCAACGACACCAGCCGGGTTTTTTTCACCAGTTGCACATCGACCAGCATCCAACGCGGCGTTTCGCGGGTCGCCTTGGCATCAAAATACTTGCTCTTTTTGTCGAACTGGGTCTCGTCCGGATAGGCGTTTGTCGAAACCTTTGCCAAACCGGCCACACCGGGCGCCGGACATGACGAGTGGTAAAACAATACATCGTCGCCGATTTTCATCCGGTCGCGCATGAAATTGCGCGCCAGATAATTGCGCACGCCAAACCACGCAACACTTTGTTCTTTTGCTTTTGCCAAATCATCAATCGAGAACTCGGACGGTTCTGACTTCATCAACCAATACGCCATCAGTCTTCTCTTGTGATCACCGGCGTCCGACAAGCGTCGGCGCAAATGTCGGTCGAATAGAAACAAAAAAGGGCAGCGGATTTTAGGGTTCGCTCGGCGCCGCACCTTGAACCCAGGTTCAAGGGAGGAAGCACACCGCCTGCCATCAGGTTCATCCGCGTGGGACGATCACACCGGCAAATCTTGGGCGCGCAACCATTGACATAAAGTCTATCGGAACAAAGGATGTAAGCACCAAGCGAACGCTAAAACCCGCTTCTGCACGAAGCCGCCTAAAAAAGCTTTTCTTGTTCGGAAATCGCTTTTTCGAGTGTTGCTTCGAACGCACTGAGTTTACCCTTGATATAGGCTTCGTCAATGGTTACGTTCGCCGTCGATGCAGACGACTTCGATGCCGCCGCTGCCGGTTGGGCTGCATCCGCGCCAATATGCAATTGTTCGTGCGCAAGATTCAGTGCCGCCATGATGGCGATTCGCTCATTGCCGACCACCTTGCCGGTATCGCGGATTTCCTTCATTTTGCGGTTGACCAATTCTACCGACGCCATCAGCTGGCGTTCTTCCCCATCGGGGGCAGCCACGCGAAATTCCCGACCGAGCACATTGATGGTAACCGCTTTGGCGGGTGCTGCTTTTGCTGCGGTCATACGCGCTCGCCTTCGACTTCAGGTATCTGGCCGATCAATGCCTCTATACGTATTTTTGCTTGATCGAGTTTTTCGGCAAGACGTTTAACTTCATCCGACTTGGCCGCGAGCAGCTGGCGCAGCTCATTGTTTTCCGCGCGCGAACGCTGAAACAAAGTCACAAAGTGGTTGAGCTTTTCTTCAAAGCGTTGAATTTCCGCATCCATCCTGAAATCGTAGCCAAAAAAACCTTTTCCGTCAATGGCTAAGCCATACATTTGAAAGTAAATTCATACCAAACCTGTCCGCTGGACACGGGAATTTGGCAATGAGGTCCGCTTCAATGCGCCAACAGGCCATATTCATCCGTTTTCGGCGGCCAATGACCGATCCGGCGACGGTTTGCCAATCATGAAGCTGCACAGGCCGCCGCCATCACCACTTTTGCCGAAATAACCAACCACTTCGATGGCTTGCCGCAAGGCGCCGCGTTGGTTTGGCAGTATCGGTGGCAATTCAAATCGAAGTTCGGTGCCGGCGACCAGGCAGGGCAGGTCTTCAGCAACATAAAACGGCGCAACGGAGGCAAGGGTGTGGGCGCGAATGGTCAGCGCGGTAAGCGGCACTGATGTGGTGATTGTCACGCTGCCATCGGTTGAAAGCGCGTATCTCGCTGCCGCCGTTGAGATGTCAAAAAAAATCGGCTCGCCAAAAATGAGCGTCTGGGAATGTTCGGCGGCATCTCGATTTTGCCTGGCCAGACGGTCGAGAAAAACCGGAAAACATGCCGCAAACGCATGTTCCTGTTGCTCGGACAGCGGCGATGGTGTCAGCGCCTCGCGACCGGACAACATGATTGTGCCCATCGGAAACCTGCCGCGCGTGAGTGCATCCTTGAACTGCGCCGCCGGGATGGTCTTGAAAACCGCTTCAAAATCACCGGCTGGCGACCCCCGTAGATCCGGCAACCATGAAACCTCATGGTGGCGCATCCAATTCATGACATAGAAGGCGCCGCGGTTGACGGCCGTTTCCGCAGTGCGCCAGTCGGAAAGATGTGCGCAAAACGCAATCGGCCGCTCAAACACTGAGAACGTCGCTTTGTCGTGCATCGAAGGCGAATCGCCCGCCAATACCAGCCACAAGTATTTCAAATGTGCGCCAGCCGTTATTTTTTCGCGGTCGAACAGACATATTTGACTCGGGATTTTACGCACCAGTCCCCGCAATCCCGTCGCGCGAACGATCCATCCCGGCGCGACGTACAAAGGCATTTGCATTTCCGCGATCGCGCAGGCGCTGCCGAGAAATGCGTCAAGTGCGTGGTCGTTGAAAAATAGTACCTCGTCGGCGTCGATGCGGTAGACGAAACGATGTGTACATGCCGCGTAGCCGGCGAATCGCTTCTCGGCTTCATTTCCCCATGTGCGATTGATCGTGCGGTACGGAATACCGCAGGCGTCCAGGGCGGTATAAACCCTTTTATCCGACCTCAATGGATCGCTACCGGTCGCTTTCAGGTATGGAACCATCCATTCGTACGCGCCATCGACCACCACCAGTTCATCGACGTAACCGGCGATCGATTGTAACGCCGGCACCAGCAGATCCCAGTCGTTATAGATCGAAAGATAAGCGCTAAATTTGAAATTCTTGCGCGGCAATGCCGTCGGCTTTTTCCAACTGAAGCGTAACAACAGCTTGCGTGCATCACGCTTGATGAGAAACGCGATACGCGTGACCGCTTGCAATGCCTTCATTCCCGCTTTCTGCACTTTCTGACTTGGGTCGGCAACAACATTGCTTGAAGGCAGATTGCGCGGACTGACCGAGAAAAAAATGCGCAGTGTTGCGGCGGCACATAGGACGGTATCATTATGGCTGTCATCACAATATACAAAACACGATTATGCCGCGAACAACGGTTTGTCCGCCAAAACGCCTTACCCAGCGTATTGATGTGTTGACTGTCAACGCGTCAATCTTTCCGGCAAATCAAAATGTCTGATATCGCCATTGATCTTTCGACCGTACGCCGTATTTTGGTTGTCAAATTGCGCCATCAGGGTGACGTTTTACTTTCGTCGCCGGTGTTTCGCACGTTAAAGAACCAGCTGCCGGATGTTGAAGTCGATGCGCTGGTTTACCATGACACGCGTGAAATGCTGACCGAACACCCTTCGGTGTCGGAGGTGCACACCATTGACCGTGAATGGAAGCGGCTGGGTTTGTTTGCCCAGGCCCGCGCGGAACTGAAGCTAATCGCGGCGTTGCGCCGGCGCCGCTATGACATGGTGTTGCACCTGACAGAACACCCGCGCGGCGCTTGGTTGACACGTTTGCTCGGGCCGGCGATTTCGGTTGCGCCGCGCGCCACGGCGATGAGCGAGGGGCGCAACTCCGGCTGGTGGAAGGCCAGCTTCACCCACACCTTCCCGCTGCCCAGCACCACGTTCCGTCACACCGTCGAACAAAATCTCGACGCGCTGCGGCGGCTCGGTATTCATCCGACACAAGCTGAAAAAAAGCTGGTGTTGGTGCCCGGCGAAGCGGCAGAGGCCAAGGTCGATCAAATAATGGCGGCACATGGCATTCAGGCAAAACATTTTATTCATATGCATCCGACGTCGCGCTGGTTTTTCAAGACTTGGCCGGCCGAAAAATTTGCCGAACTTATTTTGCAATTGGGCAAACAGGGCGACCGTGTCGTGTTGACCGCCGCGCCTTCGGCTGACGAACGTGCAATGATCGCGGCGATAAAAACTCATTTAAAAGCGCCGGTGGTTGACCTGACCGGCGCGCTTTCGCTCAAAGAGCTCGCCGCACTGACGGCGCGGGCGCGCGCGTTTGTCGGCGTCGATTCTGCACCGATGCATATCGCCGCCGCGATGCAGACTCCGACGGTTGCCATGTTTGGCCCCTCTGGTGAAAAACACTGGGGTCCGTGGGGCGTCAAGTTTCGTGTTGTCGCGTCGTTGAAGCCAGAACATTCCTGCCGCCCCTGCGGCAACGACGGTTGCGGCGGCTCCAAAGTCAGTGATTGCCTGATTGAGTTGCCAGTCGACCAAGTGCGTGATGCGTTAAATGACCTGCTGGCAACGGCCTGACAAGTGGCAACACCTGTAGGCATGAAAATCGCCCTGATTCGCGCGAAGTACAACCCGTTTGGTGGTGCCGAGCGGTTTGTCGAAACCGCCGTGTCCGCGCTCGCCGCGCAGGGTGTGTCACTCACCATTTTGACTCGCAATTGGCCCGGCAATGCCGGCCAGGCCGGCGCGCCAGAGCCGGTGCGCATCAATCCGCGTTACCTCACCTCAACCGGCCGCGATCGTGGTTTTGCCCTGGCAGTTAGACAACACCTTGCCGCCACACAGTACGATCTGGTGCAGTCCCATGAACGTATCGAAGGCTGTGATATCTTTCGCGCCGGTGATGGTGTGCATGCAGAATGGCTGATACAGCGCGCACGCGTAATGGACGGGCTCAAACGTCTCGGCGTGCGATTGAGTCCGCACCACCGCTATTTGTTACAAGCCGAACGGGCAATGTTCAATTCACCAAAATTGCGTGCGGTGATTTGTAATTCAGCGATGGTCAAGGCCGACATTCAGCGGCATTTTGCAATCGACGAAAAAAAGTTACGCGTGATTTTGTCTGGTGTGGACGCGCAAAAATTTCACCCAGGGCTGCGTGATCAATTCCGGCAGGCCATTCGCCAGACGTTGCGCATCCCGAAGGCTGCACCGGTTGCGCTATTTGTCGGCTCGGGCTTTGAACGCAAGGGTCTGGCGGGCTTTTTACTCGGTCTGGCCGATCAATCGGGCTATGCCACGCTGACGCGCGATGCCATCCGTGGACCTCGCGCGGCTCGAGATGCGGATACTGTTTGAGGTGCTGCTCGACCGGATCGACAGCGTCGAGCCGGCGGGCGAGGCCAAGCGGGCGAGTTCGAC
>JANMNT010000142.1:0-2101 GCA_031368465.1 Burkholderiales bacterium | reverse complement strand
GGTACTCGACGAGCGCGCCGATGACATGGCATTTTTTGACGAACGTATTGAGAAGGGTATTGTCGCCAAGCTCACCAACATCGTAAATACCGATTTTGTGCGCATGGATTACACCGATGCGATCAAGGTGCTTGAGAATTGCAAGGAAAAATTTGAATATCCGGTCAAATGGGGTATCGACCTGCAATCCGAGCACGAACGTTACCTCGCCGAGAAACACGTCAACGGCCCGCTGGTGTTGATGAACTACCCGAAAGAGATCAAGGCGTTTTACATGCGTCTAAATGATGACAACAAGACGGTGGCGGCGATGGATGTGCTGGCGCCGGGTATCGGCGAGATCATCGGCGGCTCACAACGCGAAGAGCGCCTGGAAGTGCTTGACGCGCGCATGATCGAGGCCGGACTCGACCCGGCGCATTACAGCTGGTATCGTGATCTGCGGCGTTATGGCACGGTTCCTCACGCGGGCTTTGGGTTGGGTTTTGAACGCACCATTTCGTATGCCACCGGCCTGTCCAATGTGCGCGATGTGATTCCGTTTCCGCGCACCCCCGGCAGTGCACGCTACTAACCGTCCACCACGCGCGCGCAACCAATATGACGCTGCAGGATAAAAATCTGGATGGGTTGTTTCGAAACAATCAGGAATGGTCGGCGCGTATTCGCGAACAGAACCCGGAATTTTTTGACCAATTGGCCCGCCAGCAGAACCCGAAGTTTTTGTGGATCGGCTGTTCGGACAGCCGTGTGCCGGCGAATGAAATTGTCGGATTGATGCCGGGTGAGGTATTTGTTCATCGCAATATTGCCAACGTTGTGGTGCATACCGATCTGAATTGCCTGTCGGTGATCCAGTTTGCGGTCGACGTGCTCAAGGTCGAGCACATCATGGTAGTCGGGCATTACGGCTGCGCCGGTGTCAGCGCCGCACTATTCGGCGAGCGTATGGGCCTGGTCGACAATTGGCTGCATCATATTCACGACGTGCGCGACAAGCACGCCAAGGCATTGGCGGCAATCGGCCTTGAGAGCAGTCGTGTTAACCGCCTGTGTGAACTAAACGTCATCGAACAGGTTGCAAACGTCTGCCAAACGACGATTGTCCGCGATGCATGGGATCGCGGCCAGGATTTGGCTGTCCATGGCTGGGTCTATAGTCTGCAAGATGGACTGCTGCGCGACCTTGACGTGACGCTCTCCCAACGTGCGGTGCAGGCTGATTTTTTTGCCAAGGCCGTGGCGGCGTGTACAGCGTGACTGCCCTGCGGCATGCTCAACCGACCGCATTGCAGGGCGCGGTTGACGCAATTCAATGACCATTGATGACCGGACAAACCATGCGTAACCCAGCCAGATCGCAAAGTGCCTTTTCACTCATCGAGTTGGTGATTGTGTTGGTGGTCATCGGTGTGTTGGCGGTGCTCGCCATGCCGGATCTTTCGGTGATGACCGTGCGCGGGCAAATCAAGGAGAGTGCGGCGCTGATCGACGTGGCAAAAAAAGGCGTGGGTACGGTGTACGCGTTGACCGGGAAAATGCCGGCCGACAACACCGAGGCCGGACTGCCGGAGGCCGCCAAGTTGGTCGGCAAATTTGTCACCGGCATCTCTGTGGCGGATGGTGCCGTGAATGTGACGTGGGGCAATACCGTGCATGAAAATCTGCGCGGCAAGGTGCTGACATTACGACCCGCCTATGTCGAAGGGCAGCAGGCGGTGCCGATTTCATGGACCTGTGCGGCGGCGCCTGTGCCGGCGGGCATGTTGGTGGCGGGGTTGGACAAAACCGATCTGCCAGCAAAATTCACGCCGCTGGAATGTAAGGCGCGGGAAATCAAATAGTCGGTAACCACCAGGACAAATCACGCGCAAATGCGGTGTGACGCAAATGCGTAAAATGAATCGAACCCTATATCGCCATATGGCCGGGAGCCCAACATGACTGCACGCGACGCCATTCCTGAAGTTGTGATCGATCACAAGCAATTGTCCGCCGATATCGCCAAACACTGGGATACCGACATTGTTCTGCAGCTTGTTGAGTACATCAAGTTACCCGCCAAGTCGCCGGGCTTTGACGTTGATTGGGCAAAAAACGG
>JANMNT010000128.1:0-8031 GCA_031368465.1 Burkholderiales bacterium | reverse complement strand
TTCGAAAACGTCATGGCGCGCGCGAACTTTATCGAACTGCCGCAAGCCGAGGTCGCAGCACTCAGCGGCGACCACCCGCATTTCGATGTCAAAACGCGCACGTCGCTCGAAGCCTACGAAACGATCCGCATCTTCTCTCGCGGACAGCGAACCCAGACGGTCAAGCAGGCGGCGGCCCTTGGCTTTCGCGCAAAGGAGACCTCACTCGACACGTTCGATGACGTCATCGTGTTTGTGCGCTTCAAGCAACCGTCGGGCATGCCGCGTCGCCGCTTCCTGCGCGGTAACAACAAATTACCCGGCGGTGCGCAGCCCGGCAGCGTGATGGTGAAGGCATTTCGCAACATCGCGCGCATCGAACTGCCGATGCTGCTGCCGGAAGTTCAGATCATCATGAGCCGCAAGGACGCCATGCTCTTGGGCGGTCCCGCTGTCTTGGGTGGCATTCCGATCATGTTGAATCTTCTGCCGGCGCTGTCGGTCGTGCTTGTGGTGCTTGGCGCGTATCTGGGTTTCTCGGGCGAGGTGACGCAAGACAAGTTGATGAAGGCAAATACAGCAGCTTCCGCCGGGCGGCTCTTTCAATGGCGCGAAAACGGGGTACGACCTCATCGTGAAACAGCGCTTCAGTATCCTTGCACTTGAACGATTTGATCATTTGTGAAGGGTATTACGTGTTACGTAATATGTCAAGCCCGAAGGACACGGTCGGCTCTGTAGGCGTTGCGAAACTCGCAGCGGCGACAGCAAAGGGGGAAGCACGCGTGATTTGGCGGAAACGTCACCCGCGGGCAGTTCAAACCCGCTTCAAAATGACTTCAAGCACGAACTTGCTGCCGACATAAGACAGCAGCAACATGACAAAACCAATCAGCGTCCAACGTACTGCAAGCCTGCCGCGCCATCCGGCAAACAGGTGCCCGGCCAACAGGCCGCCAAACACAAACCACGACATCACGGCAAACACGGTCTTGTGGGTGATGGCAAACGCTTTGCCAAACAGCGCCTCGGAAAAAAACACACCCGACAGCAATGTTGCGGTAAGCAAGGCAAAGGCGATCCAGAGCAGCTGGAACATGATGCGCTCGATTCGCATCAAGGGCGGCAGGCCGTCCGGGCCGGCGGCAACCGTGCCGGCCAACAATTGCCGTTGCAAAAACATGAGCAATAACGCGTGGCACGCCGCGACGGTAAAAAGTGCATAGGCCATGACCGCGACCACCACATGCAGACCAAAGGCGAAATCGGTGGCGCCGTAGTCAACCACGCGTTTGGCCGGCAGCCACACCACCAATGCCGCCGCCAACGCGCCGACCGGGGCCAGATAGAGTGTCGCCAGCCGCGTTAAACGGGTGTCGTTCCCGACCGCGACGTAACTGACCATGGTCAGCCAGACAATTAACGATATCGCATGCGAGAAGCCGATGTTGACGCCGGGTGCAGTACCACCAAACAACGCCCAGCCGATGGCGACCGCGTGTACGGCCAAACCCGCCAGCAAGGCGTTTTTTGGCCAGCCGTCTGCGCCAACGGCAACACTGGCGCCGGCGTCACTCGCCCGACGCGCGGCGATCCACGCACCGGCAGACGCGGAAAGGTAGATGAGGGCGGTGATAAAATTAAGGTCGAGCACGTTATTGACTACTTTTTGATTATTGGCTGTGGATTGCGGTATACGTCTTTCGGTTGCCGGGAAACGCTTTTGATCCGTGATCCCATCGCAGGCTGGGGAAACGCCTTAAATTCGTCATTCCAGCGCAGGCTGGGAGGGGCTGGCCTTATCGGGCCATCCAGTCCGGCCCAACACCGATTGTTACGGCTGTGCTGGATCCTAGCCTGCGCTGGGATGACGGGGTTAATTTAAGCGGTGTTTTCCCCACGTTTCGAGATTGCCATAGTTTACCTGCACCACGGTTTTTCACACCATTTTTGAGCTGCCACCCCTATGTTAGATAACCTCACCAACCGCCTGAACGGCATCGTCAAACAACTGCGCGGCCAGTCGCGCCTGACCGAGGCCAACGTCGGCGATGCACTGCGCGATGTGCGCATGGCGCTGTTGGAGGCGGACGTCGGCCTGCCGGTCGTCAAAGAGTTCATTGCGCGGGTGAAAGAAAAGGCGCTGGGCGCGGAGGTGTTACAGAGTCTCAGCCCAGGCCAAGCCCTGATCGGCATTGTCCATCAAGAGCTGATTGTGTTGATGGGCGGGCCGGCGGACGGCAGCCAATCCGGCCAGCGACTGCCGGATCTCAACAAACTGCCGGTCAATTTGTCGACCACGCCGCCGGCAATCATCATGATGGCCGGCCTACAGGGTGCGGGTAAAACCACCAGCGCTGGCAAGCTCGCGAAATTATTGCGCGAACGCTTCAAAAAAAAGGTGTTGGCGGTGAGTGTCGACGTCTATCGTCCCGCCGCGATTGAACAACTGCGCACGCTGGCCAGGCAAGTTGGTGTGGATTTTTTTGAAAGCGATATTTCGCAAAAGCCCGTCGACATTGCCGTCGCCGCAAGACAATGGGCGAAAACACATTTTCACGATGTGTTGATTGTTGACACCGCCGGGCGCCTCGCAATTGACGACGCCATGATGGCGGAAATCAAGGCCATTCACGCGGCCGTCGAGCCGATTGAAACGTTGTTTACCGTCGACGCCATGCAAGGCCAGGACGCCGTCAATGTCGCCAAGGCATTCAACGATGCGTTGCCATTGACCGGCGTGGTACTGACCAAATTGGACGGCGATTCACGCGGTGGTGCGGCGCTGTCGGTGCGCTACATCACCGGCAAGCCGATCAAGCTGGTCGGTGTTTCAGAAAAAATGGACGGTCTGGAAGCGTTCTACCCGGAACGTATGGCGTCACGTATTCTCGGCATGGGCGACGTATTGTCATTGGTCGAGGCCGCGCAGCAATCCGTCGATACCGTCGAGGCACAAAAACTCGCGGAGAAGTTCAAAAAAGGAAAAGATTTTGACTTTGACGATTTCAAAATGCAGCTGGTGCAAATGCGCAAAATGGGCGGCATGACCGCGCTGATGGATAAACTCCCCGCGCAATTGACGCAGGCTGCCAATCAAGCGCCCGACCTGCAGGAAAAACAACTGCGTCGCACCGAGGGCATCATTAATTCGATGACACCGTTGGAACGCCGCAAGCCGGATTTGCTGAAGGCCTCACGCAAACGTCGCATCGCCGCCGGCGCGGGCGTGACGGTGCAAGAAGTGAACAAGCTGCTGACCCAATTCGAGCAAATGCAAAAGATGATGAAAATGATGAAAGGCGGCGGCATGGCCAAGATGATGCGTGGGATGAAGGGCATGATGCCCGGTATGCGTTAACCCTATGCCGCCAGAACAGCACGCAAACCTGATCGCCGACATCCGCAATCAAGATGTAAAACTCAAGGCGTGGTGCGCTTTTTCAGACATAACTGCCTCAAAAAGACCCGCCAAATGGCGACGTTGTTATTCGATCTGATCATTTGCAAAACGTCACCGTTGGGGTGAAAGACATCATCGACGTCGCCGGGTTGCCGACCAGATGCGGCTCGGCGATTTATGCGCATGCCAATGCGGCCACTGTTGATGCCGCGTGTGTGTCGATGATGCGTGCGGCCGGAGCAGTCATCGTGGGCAAGACGGTCACCACCGAACTGGCGATGTTTGTTCCGGCCGAAACACGTAACCCGGTCAACCTTGATTATTCGCCGGGCGGCTCGTCGGCCGGTTCCGCCGCGGCGGTTGCCGCCAGCCATGTGGATATCGCCATCGGCACACAAACGGCCGGCTCGATCCTGCGACCGGCGGCATATTGTGGTGTGTTTGGATTCAAGCCAACATTTGGAATGGTGCCGCGCACGGGGGTCAAGGTGCAGTCCGAGACGCTGGACACGGTGGGGGTTTTTGCGAGAAGCATTAAACACTGCGCGGCGTGGCTGGCGGCAATGAATGGCTCACCGACATCGCTTGCCCCAGATGACGCGGCGCGGAAACTAAGAATTGGCGTTGTGACCAACTTTGATGCATATGCCACAGCCGACATGTTGGCCGCAGTCGGGCATGCCCGGCATGCGCTTATGACGGTGGGCCATGAGGTCGTCGAATTGCCGCTACCCGAGGCACTCGCGCAACTGCACACACAACAAATGATCATTCAGCAATACGAATCGGCGCGCGCCTACCATGCCGAACGCACACAACACCGCGCGCTGCTGACGCCGGCCATTGCGACCGCGCTCGATGAAGGCGCACGCATTACAGACAACACCTATCGGCACGCGATGGCCGCCGCTGACGAGGCGCGACTGGTTACGGATGAACTGTTCAGACAATGGGATGTTTGGCTGCTGCCATCCGCACCGGGTGCCGCACCGCGTGGACTGGCATCAACCGGCGACCCGATCTTTAATCGACTGGCGTCGGTGTTGCACACGCCGGCGATCAGCATTCCGGCGCTGCGCGATCAGAGCGGCATGCCGTTAGGGTTGCAATTGATTGGGGCGCGTAGAAAAGATGAAGTCCTCATCAGGAACGCGGGGGCGATTTTCATGCTGTTGAGCCATGATATCAATACTATTCACAATCGTATCGCCTAACGCAATCCCCAACGATTGCGGTCTAAATACCCAAATCGACCCCAAACGGGGTCTACGTGGCGCTTTGAACAAACATTGCGCCCCTCGTGTATACAGCGTCCAAGGAACTCAATCGATCTCGGTATTCCGCTGGGGAAAATTAGGATTTTTTCGGGCATGGTTAACTTATAGTTTTGACATCTTTTGGCGGACAATCTCGGACCCAAATTTTTCATCTGAGAACCCCAGTTCCCGGCTGCTAGCTCGCGCATTGAATGGCCGCGTATGAACGACCTGCAGCTGCGTGGCCTCGCCAATTCGGTACGCGCCTGGATTCTCGAAGGTTGCAAGCCAGGCAAGATTTGGCAATTCATTAATAAATGCAGGAAATTGTTCAAATTGGTTGCAAGCCAAATTTAGTTTTCGCAATTGACCCAGCCGCGCGAATGATTCTGGCAAGACAGCCAGTTCATTTTGATAGAGGGTAATCTGCTCAAGTTTTTGGAGCGCGCCCATTTCCAACGGTAAGCATGCAAGCTTGTTCTTATGCAGCCGTGTTGCGACGAGGTTTTTTAATGCGCAGAATGCATCCGGCAGTGCAGTAAGTTTGTTTCCGACGCAGGTGAAGTACTGCAGATTCTGCAGCTTGGCAATTCCATCCGGAATCACTTTGATACTTGATACACCCCAACTAAACGTTCGCAGTGATTGATAGTCCCAAACACAATCCGGGATACTGCGTATTTGATTGAGATATAGATTTAGATAATCTAGCTTTTGAAATGCCGCGTATTCAATTGGGAATATTTCGATCTCATTTTTATGCACGAGAAAAGTTCGCATTTCGCTTAAATTTGACAACGATGCCGGAAGTGTCTTGAGCTGATTGACGGCTAAATTCAGATACTCAAGTTTCGGCAAATGCGCGACACAATTTGGAACCTCGCCCAGAAAGTTTGAGCCCAAGTCAAGATGAGTTAACTCCTTCAATTCCGACCATTCCGCAGGAACCGAATGGGCCATGCAACGACGAATATCGAGGATCCGCAATGACGTTAACTTTGCAACTAGTCGGAGTATCTCTTGCTTTTCAGTGGGGGTATGATGTCGAATCAACCCTTGGTAGAGGTAATCGTCTGACGTAAGATAAAGTGAGACGACGGATTCTCCAACAAGATCGTAGCGAAATTCACGCCCGACTCTTTTGCGAATTTCGGCAATGATGTCCAGGTCACGCATCGATTCTACTGACCGCATCGTTTAGCTGCCTAACCCAACGCTCAAATCCATTCCAATCTTTTTTTGGCATGCTGTCCATGCAGAATGGCTCAATGAGCTCGCGACCATTTGCGCGCGACAACTCAACCTGCATGATCCTCAATGCACCAAATTCAAAATCGTCGTAACCATAATAATTTCCCAGCTCACAAATTGCATACGCCTTACCCGCAAGGTCAATTGGAATGCGGCTGAAGAAATTTTCCATATCTTCCTGTAATTCGCCATCGCCCCATGTTGACGCCAAAAAAATCAACAGCTCATATTGTTGAATGATTGTTGCGTCATGCAGCTCCGCCACATTGACTACATCCAAATTGAAGGATGCGAAATCAGCCATCCGGTTTGCAACAAGCTTGGAATTACCCCTCGATGACCCAAATAAGACCAGCGCTTTTATCATGACTGTTTTACGCCCGCAATCGAGAATATCGCACTAGCAAAATCAGGGTATTCTAGACCCAACCGGTAAAGTCCCTCGATATGTGATTCATCCAGTATTCGCTGCTCGTACAACTGGTCCATCTGGAAATCAGCCAGCGGCTTTAGCATCAGCCCGCCCTGCGAAAATGTCTCAAATCCAGCTAATTGAAGTTCAGCATTCAGCCGCTGCCGATCGTACGCGCGAACGTGGCCATGGTTGCAGTCATTTTCTGTCAACCCATATAAATCCTCAATTAGTCCCATATGCAGCGCCAACTGCCGCGACAATACGCGCATATTGGGCACCACGACATAAATGAAACCACCTGGCACCAACCAACTCTTTATTTCGCACAGCAATAACTGCGGATCAACAATGTGCGTCAGCACCCAAGTAAGGAATACACAGTCAACGGGTGATTTAGGTCGATACGTTTCGGCCATAAGATTAAAAATATCGACATTCGGCAGTTGTCGCTCTTGCACTAACTTAGCAAAAGATTCAGTTGCTTCCACCACCGCGAGGTGCCGCAACTTTTTCGACAACAGCTCAGTCATCAAGCCATCGGAGCAACCAACTTCAATGGCCGACTGGGTTTTGCGGAGCCAAGGATCAACGGCCCTTACCGCGAGTCTTCTCATCCAGTCATCTTGCGTTGAGGCTCGCCGGTATGTAGCGGACACATTTTCAAGCAACCGTTGTTGATCTACCAACGCGATTTTCTCGCCTTCAGTCATCAGCTGGCTTGCAAACGGCAAATAATGAACCGCACAAATCCGGATATTCGAGCCCTAGCCGGTAAAGGCCGTCTATTTGTTGGGGACCAAGCATGCCGTCATCAATGAGTTTGTCCAATTGAAAGTCTGCGAGTATTTTCAGCATCAGCCCGCCCTCTGCAACAATCTGAAAACCGGCTTCGCGTATTTCCCGGTTGAAACAGACGCGGTCATATACCCGTCGATGCCCGTTCACCAGATCGTTTTCCGTCAACGCCTTTAGATCCTTGATTAGCCCCATATGCAGCGCTAACTGTCGCGACAAAGCACGCGCATTTGGCACGACCAAGAATAGTCGGCCATTCGGCTTTATGACGCGCTTGATCATCGCAAGCACCAAGCCGGGATCGAGCACATGTTCTTGTATGAAACTGGCAAAAACATAGTCGTATTTGACGTCGCTTTCGAACTCCTCAAACAAAGAATACACATAATTTACGTTATCCAGCTTGCGCTTTTTCGCCTCATCCAGAAAACTCTGCGACCCATCAACAACATCAAGATTCGTCAGGTGGTTCGCCAACATCTGTGTCATATAGCCGTCAGAGCAGCCGAGTTCCAAGCCATAACCCTCACCATCTAGGTAAGGGCTGATGGTCTTAACCACCAACTCACGCATTACCTTTGTTTGCGACGAGTGATCTACGGTGTATGTTTTATAGACGCGATCAAGAAAAGCGCGTTCTGTCGACAACATGGAGGGATCAATTGGAGTAGCGGTCATATCTATGAAATTCCTCGGGAATTGTCAAAATTGTATTTTTGGCAGGCACATAATCAACTCAATTTTGATTTTGTGTCATTAACGATTTCACGCTCAAAATATGTGACATGTCATTTTCGTCGTAACGCTGGTCAATCGGCAACGGCAAGGTCATTTCGGCCAAGCTACTTTCAAATCTTGGCACGCCGATTTGATTCCCGACGCCGGGCCAATAGGCCGGCACATACACAAGTTGCTGGATAAACGTTTTGCGC
>JANMNT010000094.1:0-7757 GCA_031368465.1 Burkholderiales bacterium | reverse complement strand
TACGATGCCGACATAATCCCACATGAAGCGTCTGAGTTCGTCCCAATTGTGCGAAATGATGACTTCCTCATCGGCATTCGTGACGCGGCTTTCGTCCCACGCGGGCAGGGCAGGCGTGTCGGCGCGTGACTGTGTGGACATATCGCGTAGTACCGCTTCCGAAAACACCAGACACTCGAGCAATGAGTTTGACGCGAGCCGGTTGGCACCATGCAGGCCCGTACACGACACTTCGCCCAATGCATAAAGGCCGTCAACATCGGTGCGACCGCGCAAATCGGTCACCAAGCCGCCGCAGGTGTAATGCGCCGCGGGCACCACCGGGATCGGGTCACGTGTGATGTCGATGCCCAGCGAAAGACACTTCTCAACAATATTCGGGAAATGTGTACGTAAAAATGCCGCCGGTTTGTGTGAAATGTCGAGATGCACAAAATCCAAGCCGCGTTTTTTCATTTCATAGTCGATGGCGCGGGCCACAATGTCACGTGGTGCCAGCTCGGCGCGTTCGTCGTGGGCCGGCATGAAGCGTTCGCCTGCATTTTCATAGCCGGTGGGAATACGCAAATAGCCGCCTTCGCCACGCACGGCTTCGGTGATCAGAAATGATTTTGCCGACGGGTGGTACAAACACGTCGGGTGGAACTGCATAAATTCCATGTTCGACACCCGGCAGCCCGCACGCCAGCCCATGGCGACACCGTCGCCGGTAGCCACGTCCGGGTTGGTGGTATAGACATAGACCTTGCCTGCGCCACCGGTGGCGAGTGCGGTGAAGCGCGCGCCGATGGTGACCACCTGTCCGGTGGTTTTATCGAGCACATAGGCACCGTAGCAGCGGTTTTCGTCTGCCCGCCCAAGCCGTTTGGACGTGATCAGATCCACCGCAATGCGATGTTCGAGCACTTCGACGTTCGGGTGTGACTTGAGCTGTTGCACCAGGGTTTTTTGCACCGCACGGCCGGTGGCGTCGTCGGCGTGAACAATACGGCGATGCGAATGTCCGCCTTCACGCGTCAAATGCAGCTGGGTATCGTCCTGCTCGTCCTTGGTAAACGGCACACCTTGGGCGACCAGCCATTCGACCGCCCGCCGGCCGTTTTCGACCACGAACCTGACCGCATCGTCATGGCATAGGCCGCCGCCGGCAACGTGGGTGTCTTGAATGTGATTTTCCGGCGAATCGTCGTCCGCGAGCACGGCGGCAATGCCACCCTGTGCCCATGCACTGGCGGCGTCGAGCAATTCGCCCTTGGTCAGCAGGGCAACTTTTTTCGTATCGGCGAGTCGCAGGGCAAGTGAAATGCCGGCCAGGCCGGAGCCGATAATCAAAACATCATAGTATTTTTGCGGAATTGGCATGCGAGACACTGGCGGTTGAGGTACTTCAAGACGGCGCAATGGCGGCGCCATTGGCGAAAACGGAACTATTTGGTTTTGGCTTTGTCACTATACCGTTCCGTTGAATGTGTTTGCGTTGTTTCAATTGACGCAGGGTGGGCGGGGCTGTAGGCAATTGTGCGGATAAACCGAGGCAATATAGGAGAGTGTTGATGGCGGCGTTTATAATTGGTGATCGTACCAGTCTGACATCAGGCGGGATATCCGGTTCCATGCATGCTCAAGTACGCGGAGTTAGTACACTTCGCAAACTGCAGCATGAAGGCGATCGGAACTCTGCATCTGCAACAAAAGGGGCCGTATCAATGAGCGATCGCGAGATCGATCAACAGCTGGTCATGCGGGTGCAAGCCGGCGATAAGCGCGCCTTTGAATTGCTGGTCATCAAATACCAGCGCAAGGTCGAGCGTTTGTTGTCGCGCATCATTCGCAACCAGTCCGAAATTGAAGACGTCTCGCAGGAGGCGTTTATCAAAGCGTACCGCGCGATCGGCAATTTCCGTGGCGACAGCGCGTTTTATACGTGGCTGTACCGGATTGCCATCAACACCGCCAAAAATTACCTGATCAGTCAGGGGCGCCGTGCGCCGACCTCGACCGGCTATGACGCCGAAGAAGCGGAAAATTTTGAAGATGCGACCGGTCTGCGTGATATGGCAACGCCGGATTCGATACTGATGAGCAAACAAATCGGTGAAATTGTCACCCGCACCATCGACGCGCTGCCGGAAGAATTACGTACCGCGATTACCCTGCGAGAGATTGAAGGGTTGTCATACGAGGAAATTGCACAAATCATGGAATGCCCGATCGGTACCGTTCGTTCGCGCATTTTCAGGGCACGTGAAGCGGTTGCGACGCAGTTGCGGCCGCAATTGGGTACAGATAAAGATACACGTTGGTAATCGGAACACTTGTAATCGGAACACGTTTGCAGGATCAATAAGCAGGAAAAATTAGCAGGGACAAAAACAGCACGCGGCGGACTTGTAATCAAATGCAGCTGCACGCAGGCTAAGTAGTTAGTAGCAGGGGAAAAGGGCAAAATGGAGAATGCCAATATGAATGACAAGATATCAACATTACTGGATGGCGAATTGGACCGCGACGATGCGGTCGAGACCATCCGCAAACTCGGTGCGGATCACGATCGCCGCGAGGTCTGGGACAGCTATCACTTGATCGGTGAGGTGCTGCGTGGTGAATCGCTGGGTGAGGTGAAACGCCGTCGCGTGTGCGCCGATGCCATTTTTGCCAAGCTGGCGGCTGAACCGACCGTGCTTGCGCCGTCGGCAATCAAGGCGGCGTCAACACATCGCAATACAAGGCTGGCAATGGCGATGGCCGCGTCGGTTGTCACCGTATCAGCGATCGCGGTAATTGGGATGAAGCAGCAAAGTGGCGTGGTCGCGCCGATGCAAACGGTTCAGCAGATTGCGTTGCAACCGATGCAATCGGCAACCCCGCGCACCGACGCACGGGTGAATGACTATCTGGCCATTCACCGCCAGTTTGCCAATCCAAATGCGTTCCAATCGGCGTCTGCGCGGCGTGAAGCACCTCGCACCGCGGCCGGTCAATAGGTCGTCAATTGTTCTGGCGTGATTTGTCTTCCATGAAGAACCGTCCAATCATCGACCGTCAAATCATCGGACGCCTATGTGGCTGGCTGGCGGGGGTTGTTGCCGCCGGCTCGATGGCCACGGCTGGCGCCGCCCCGCCCAAGAACGCCAACGACTGGCTCGAGCGTATTGCAAAATCGGCGCGCGAGTTGCCGTATACGGGTGTGTTTGTGCATCAAACCACCGATGGTTCAACCACCACGCGCATCACACATCTGGTCGATCGTCAGGGCAATGAGCATGAAAAGTTGGAAATGCTTGACGGGCCGTTGATGGAAGTTATCCGGCGCAACAATGAGATGTTTTGTTATCACCCCGACCAAAAGACGGTACGGGTCGACCAACGTGCGACCGGACGCTTTTTCCCGTCGCTGGTGACCGGCAGCACCGCTGAAATTACGCAGAACTATCGCGTCAAGGTCGGTCAGGTCGAACGTATTTCCGGGCACGACTGCCAGTGGATCATCCTCGAGCCAAAGGATGCCATGCGGTATATGCAGAAATTGTGCGCCGAGGTCGGCACCGGGTTGCTGCTGCGGGCGCGGCTGTATAACGAACGCAACCAGTTGCTCGAACAGTTCATGTTTACCCAGCTTGATGTCACCGGCACGGTCGCCAAACAAAGTGTCCGTTCGCGATTTGACGAAAAAGGTTGGCAGCGCGACTACGCCGTCAAAAACAATCCAAAGCCGGTCGACACCGGCTGGCAGGTCGGGAATCTTCCGGCGGGCTTCCGGAAAGTAACCGAGATGGTGCGTAATCTGGCCGGCCGCAAAGACTCGGTTTCGCAGATGGTGTTTTCCGACGGGCTGTTGCATGTTTCGGTGTTTATCGAGCCATCAACGGGTGTTCCTGTGTTACCGTCTGCCGGATTGACCGACGATGGTCCGGTCAGTTTTTCAATACGGTCGATACTGGACCATCAGATCACGGTGATGGGTGAAGTCCCGTTGGCCACCGTGCAGTCGATTGCCGATAGTGTGTCGCGCCGCAAATAAGTTGTGTTGAGTCTTGATGCGTTTTTAACCAAATTTTTTTCAACCTGCCGGTTTTTGCCGGTGACGAATTTTTGATCGTAGGAACCGAACCAAACATGAACAATCGTAATAGCCAGACCCGCGTGAACCCGATCCACAAATGGACTTTGCTGACAGGTGCATTTTTTGTCAGCCTCGGACTGTTGATCTCAATCCCAGACGCGCATGCACAACGTGTCGCGTTGCCGGACTTTTCCGAGCTGGTCGAAAAAGAGGGCTCGGCGGTCGTCAACGTCAGTACCAAATCACGTCCGACCGGTCAGCAGGCCGGTGGTGTCAGCCCCGAGGACAGTGAGCAGTTTTATGAATTTTTCCGCCGGTTTATGCCGCCAGAAGCCATTCCGCAGCCGCGCCAGAATCCACAAAACCCGCGCCGCAATCCGCGCGAACCACGTGCGCCAAACAGCGAAGCGCCGTTGCGCGACTTGGGTCAGGGCTCCGGATTCATTATTTCTTCAGACGGATTCATCATCACCAACCGGCACGTGGTGCTGGTACCCGGCCGCAACCCGAATGTAACGGTGTTTGCCGAGGAGGTGAAGGTAACCCTCAACGACAAACGTGAATTCAAGGCAAAGGTGATTGGCGCCGACGAACGTACCGACGTGGCCGTGTTAAAGATCGAAGCAACCGGGTTGCCAAAAGTGACCATTGGCAATTCTGACCGCCTCAAGGTCGGTGAATGGGTGCTGGCGATCGGTTCGCCATTCGGCTTTGAAAGTACCGTCACCGCCGGCATTGTCAGCGCGAAGTCGCGCGAGACCGGTGAACTCGTACCGTTTATCCAGACTGACGCGGCGGTCAATCCCGGCAACTCGGGCGGCCCGCTGTTCAACACCAAAGGCGAAGTGGTTGGCGTCAATTCGCAAATCTTTACCGGGACCGGCGGTTATCTCGGGATTTCGTTCGCCATTCCGTCCAATACCGCAATGGAAGTTGCCAACCAGCTGATGAAATCCGGCAAGGTGCAGCGCAGCCGGATCGGGATTGTGCTGAGCCCGGCGCCGATCACCGAAGATCTCGCCGAGGCGCTGGGACTACCGAAAAAAGATCCGGGCGTGATGGTTGACGCCGTCGAAAGTGGTGCCCCGGCAGACAAGGCGGGCCTCAAAGCGCGCGACGTCATCCAAAAAGTGGACGGTAAGATTGTCCGGTCGAATATCGATATTCAGCGCATTATTTTTCCGAAAGCGCCCGGCTCGAAGGTGGTTCTGTCAATCTGGCGTGGCGGCGCGGCAAAAGAAATTACTACCGCCGTCATGGAGTCGGTTGACACGCCTGCCACCCCGCCGGCGTCATCGCCAAAATCCGGCGGCACCGACAAACCGGCCATGAAACCGGATCGTCTGGGCTTGATTCTGGAGGAGGTTGATGACGACGACCGTAAGTCTATGTCGATCACCCAGGGCGTCATTATCACCGAGGCGTCTGGACCGGCCGCACGTGCCGGACTGCGTAGCGGCGACGCGATCCTGATGGTTAATTCAACCGAAATCAAAAATGTCGCGCAGTTTAATGACATTGTCGCCAAACTCGACGACAAGCGACCGGTTGCGTTATTGGCCAAACGCGAAGACACCCCGGCGCGCTACATTACCCTGCGTCCCGAGGCAAAATAATGCCCGCGCTGCGGCTGACCCTGGTTGGCCGCAGCTACTGCAGTCTGTGCGACAAAATGCGCGATGCCTGTCAGGCTGCCGCCAGCCGTGACGGTGTTGACTTGGGCCTGATCGTGGTTGATTTGGACGACCATCCGGCGCGCGAGGCGCAGTATGGTGAGCTTGTGCCGGTGCTGTTGGACGGACCGTTTGACGGCGGCATCGAGATTTGTCACTACCATTTTGACGAATCCGCCTGGGTTGCTGCCCGCCAGCGTCATCTTGCTGCGGAAGCCGCAAACAGGTAGCCACCTCGTAAAAACAGCTGCTTTCGGCTAAAATCACGGGTTGTCCAGATATGATCGGCTCGAAACGCCATTCGGGGTGCCGGGTATGCCCGTTTGCCCCACCGCATTAATCTCCCCAGCGCCATAAACGGCACGACCGCCATTCCGGGCGATTGCCGCACCTAATACGTGCGCATCCGCCAACTATTCGCAAAGCGTTTTAATGAACCTCATTCGCAATTTCTCCATCATCGCCCATATTGACCATGGCAAATCGACCCTGGCCGATCGCATCATCGAGCGTTGCGGCGGGTTGTCATCGCGGGAAATGGAATCACAGGTGCTCGATTCGATGGCGTTGGAACGCGAGCGCGGCATCACCATCAAGGCGCAGACGGCGGCGCTGACTTATAAAGCAAAAGACGGCAAAACCTATTATTTGAACCTGATTGACACACCCGGACACGTTGATTTTTCATACGAAGTCTCGCGCTCCTTGTCCGCCTGCGAGGGTGCGCTGCTGGTGGTGGATGCGTCCCAGGGCGTGGAAGCACAGACGGTTGCCAACTGTTATACCGCGACTGATCTGGGGGTCGAGGTTTACCCGGTACTAAACAAGATCGACCTGCCGTCGGCCGATCCGGACCGAGTGATCGACGAAATCGAAGACATCATTGGTATCGAAGCGCACGACGCGGTGCGTTGCAGCGCCAAGACAGGTGTCGGCATCGACGATGTGATCGAAACGGTGATTGCGCGGGTTTCGCCGCCGCGTGGCGACGTGAATAAACCGCTGAAGGCACTCATCATTGACTCGTGGTTTGACAACTACGTCGGTGTGGTCATGTTGGTGCGGGTGGTCGACGGCGTGTTGAAGCCCAAAGACAAAATTTTGCTGATGGCAACCAACTCGCAACAGCTTTGCGAACAAGTCGGTGTGTTTGCGCCAAAATCGCAACCCAGAACTGAATTAAAAGCCGGCGAGGTGGGATTTGTCATCGCCGGCATCAAGGAGCTGATTTCGGCAAAGGTGGGTGACACCATCACGCTGCAGGACCGTCCCGCCAGCGAGGCGTTGCCCGGTTTCAAGGAAATCAAGCCACAGGTGTTTGCCGGCCTGTATCCGGTTGAATCAAATCAATATGACGGGCTGCGTGACGCCCTGACCAAGTTACAGCTCAACGACGCCAGCCTCAGATTCGAGCCGGAGACATCGCAGGCGCTCGGCTTCGGCTTTCGCTGCGGATTTCTCGGTTTGCTGCACATGGAGATTGTGCAGGAGCGGCTGGAGCGCGAATTTAACCAGGAACTCATCACCACCGCGCCAACCGTGATTTATCAGGTGTTGTTGAAGGATTTGACTGTCATCGAGATTGAAAATCCTTCGCGCCTGCCGGAACTGACAAAAATCGAGGAAATTCGCGAGCCGATCATCACCGCCACCATGATGATGCCGCAGGAGTACGTCGGCTCGGTGATTATTCTGTGCAACCAAAAACGCGGTATGCAGGTTGACATGCAATACCATGGTCGCCAAGTCGTCCTCAAATACGACATGCCGATGAACGAAGTGGTCATGGATTTTTTTGACAAGCTCAAATCGGTATCGCGTGGTTATGCATCGCTCGACTATGAATTCAAGGAGTACCGCACCGCCGACCTGGTCAAGCTCGACATCCTGATCAACGGCGACAAGGTTGATGCGTTGTCGCTGATCGTGCATCGCGCCAGCAGCCAGTACCGCGGCCGTGAACTTGCATCAAAAATGCGCGAACTGATTCCACGACAAATGTTTGACGTGGCGGTGCAGGC
>JANMNT010000088.1:0-6377 GCA_031368465.1 Burkholderiales bacterium | reverse complement strand
GCTGCTGCCGCGCTGGCAAAATTTCAGCCTGCGGAGTTTTTGCCCGGGGCGCGTTTTCAGAACGATGAGGAACTGGTGTCAGCAGCCGGCGACATCGGTACCACCATCTTTCATCCGGTCGGCACCTGCAAAATGGGGCGTGCAGACGACCCGACGGCGGTGGTTGATTCACGATTGTGTGTGCGCGGCATCAAGGCGCTGCGGGTTATTGATGCCTCGATCATGCCGACCATTACCTCGGGAAACACAAATTCACCGACCATCATGATTGCCGAACGTGGTGCCACAATGGTGATCGAGGATGCCGAACGCCGGGCGGACTCAATCGGGTCGGCGGCGCGTGAATGACGTCACCAATTGTCCGGCAAGTCGACGTTTCAACAATCCGCCCCCGGCATCCCGCCTTGTCCGATGCATTTCTGGCGTGGTACTTTGTCATTGTTTGGGGGTCGGGGTTTATCGCCACCAAGACCGGTCTCGAATATGCCGCACCGTTCACATTCCTGACCATGCGTTTTGCCATCGGCATTGTGTGTTTGGTGCCGCTGTTGATTTGGCTGAAACCACGCTGGCCGATATCGCCGATGGCGTGGCTGCACGTCGTTATCGCCGGACTATTGATGCACGCAATACATTTGTCCGGCAGCCATTACGGCCAATACACCGGACTTTCAGCGGGTGTGGTGGCGATTGTGTTGGCGGCGCAACCGTTGTTGACGGCGATGGTTGCGGCGTGGCTGCTCGGCGAATCGCCGTCGTCGCGCCAGTGGCTGGGTATCGGTTTGGGGCTGGCCGGCGTGGCGCTGGTGGTCTGGCACAAAATTGATATTCACGCCATGTCACCCGCCAGCCTGACCGCGCTCACGATTGCGCTGCTCGCATTGACCGCCGGCACACTTTATCAACGGCGCTTCTTGAAGGATGTGGACTTGTTTTCAGCGGCATTGATTCAATTCGCCGCCTCACTGGTGGTACTCGCGCCGTTGTCGTACGGGGTTGAGGGCGCCGTTGTGAACTGGTCATGGCCATTGGTTGGGGCGATGTTGTTTCTGGTGATTTTTGCCTCGATCCTCGCCGTCTCAGCGTTGCACACATTGATGCGCCACGGCGAAGCCACCCGCGTGTCGCGTATTCTTTATCTGCCACCGGTCGTCGCCGTTGCGTGTGAGTGGTTATTTTTTGCTGTGGTGCCGACCGGTACCACGTTTGTCGGCTTTGCCGTCGTCTGCCTCGGCGTTTGGCTGGCCGGGCATAAATCAATAAGATCATGAAACCCCTGCCGCTGATCATTATCCTGCTGCTGCTCAATCACATTGCTTCTTACGGCAGCCGCATCACCGTAACGCTGTCCGCCATCAACCAGCAATCTTCGGCGTTTACCGTCGGCCTGTTGATGGCGCTATATGCGCTGCTACCGGCATTTTTATCGGTCTCGACCGGCCGCTGGATTGATCGTGTTGGTGTCGAGAAGCCGTTTCGATACGGCTCCATCGCGGTTGGCGTCGGTACCATCCTGCCGTTTTGCTGGCCGTCGATCCATGCGCTTTATGTCACCAGTGTGATTGTCGGGCTGGGTTTTATGCTGATCAACGTCGCCGCCTACCATGCGGTCGGCGAAATGAGTTCGCCGGTGGACCGGCCGGTGAACTTCAGTTATGTTTCACTTGGTTTTTCCGCATCGTCATTCATCGCGCCGATCCTGTCGGGCGTGGCGATTGATTCATTTGGTCACCGCAGCACGTTTTTGTTGCTGGCGATGTTTACGGTATTGCCGATTCTTGCGCTGTCGTTGAAGTTGCTTCCCATGTATCAACCGCATCCGAAACCCGCGAAAGAATCAACCGGCCCGGTGTTTGCGCTGCTCAAAGACAAAACCCTGCGCTGCCTGTTCATCGTCATGACCCTGTTCACCGTCGGCTGGGATGTTTATGGTTTTGCAATACCGTTACACGGGTCATTGATCGGTTTGTCTGCATCCGAAATCGGAATTGTGATGGGCGCGTTTGCCGCAGCGACTTTTTCCGTGCGTCTCGCCCTGCCATTTTTTGTGCAGCGGGTGGCACCTTGGACCCTCATCAAAGCCGCTCTGCTATTGGCCGGACTGAGTTTTCTGCTCGTTCCATTTACCCATAGCGTGGCGTTGTTGATGGTTTTGATGTTTATGCTAGGGCTGGGGCTCGGCGCGCCGCAACCGATGGTGCTGACGATTCTGCACGAGGCGGCACCACAGGGACGCGCCGGCGAAGCACTCGGGTTGCGCACCACCCTCATCAATTCCTCACAAACCGTGATGCCGATGATTTTTGGTGCGGCGGGCGCGGCATTCGGGCTGTCGCCGCTGTTCTGGGTGATGGCGCTGCTGTTGATCGGCGGCGGCGCATTGACGCGGCGTCGATACTAACCTGCGTCGAGCCAGCGCCTTGGAACCGTCAACTTATTTGGGCGAACGAAGGTCCGTCAGGTTGATTTCGTGTTCCCAAAATTTAGTGCCGGTATTTGAATGGCTGCGCATGGTGATCTTGCGCGCGGTACGCGGCCCGCTGAAGTCGAGCGTACAAAAATTGTAATCGGCGACAAACGTACCGGGCACAATCTGCTTGTTGGCACGTTCGGCATCAAGGTTTGAGCCGATGCCGGACGTCAGCGGTGAACAGGTCAGCTCGTATAACGGGTAGGTGCCGGGTCGCTCGGTCTTTAACAGCTCGGTGAAATGCCGGTCGCCGGTCAACAGAATCACGCCGTCAATTTTGTGATCGACCAGAAATTTCAGGATATCCTCGCGCTCCTTCGGAAAGCGTTGCCAGCTTTCCCAACGGGTCACGTCATTGGTGATTTGACTGCCGGCAGCGATTATCTTGATCGGCGCAACCGACCCCAGCAGTGCATTTTTTAGCCAGCGCAACTGCGCCGCGCCGAGTTTTGATTTGTCATCCGACTGCAACTTGTCGCTGTCACGGTAATAACGGTTGTCGAGCATAAAAATCTCGGCCTCGTTAAAACGGTGGTTGCCGAAGGTGCCCGGCGTCTCCGGCAATCCAAAGCTGGCGTTTGCCCAATAACGCTTGAACAATGTCAGCGCTTCGCCTTTGAAGCGGTAGCTGCTGTTGGAATCGTTCGGGCCGAATTCATGGTCATCCCAGATTGACAGGTGCGACCCGGTTCGCAGCAGCCCCTGCTGCTCGGCAATTGATCGCGCATAACGCCAACGGTGCCGCAGACCCAGTTCACTGTCCTCGTCGACCTCGCGGAAATACAAATAGTCACCGCCCCACAAGGTCAGGTCGGGTTGCTGCTTGGCCATCGCGTCGAAGATGCGTTTGTTTTCAGGCGGTCCACCATAGGGCCGGCCGGGACGATCGTAAAGCGCCTCATTGTCATATGAACAAGAGCCGAACACCATTTTCCAGCTTGGCGGGTCGGTCCGCCATTGCCACAACGGCTGAGTTTTGAACGCCAATGTTTGTGGCACCTTTTGCTCTTTGCCGTCCATCATTACCCGATAACCATAACTGCGCCCCGGCTCCAGTAATCCGAGTGTGAATTGCGCAACGTAATCGGTTTCTTCCTCAAGTTTCACCGGCTTGCTGCGCTGCACTGACGTTGGCGTCGCCAGATCCCAGTATTCGATTGCAGCCGTGCCGCTGTTACCACCCTGCACCCAAATTTTTGCCTGACGCATGGCGGTTGCGCCAACCATCGGCCCGGCGCGTAATTCGGCGGCGATCGTGACGGCCGGCATGGCAACCAGGCTGATGATGACAAGGGCGCGGGTAACGGCTGACGAAAATTGCATGGCGGCTTCCTGATTCGATCTTGGGATGGATGGGCGTATTTCTGACCTGCTATTTTTCCCTGTTTTGACGACAAAATGCTGACAACAACACGACATATTTGCGCCGCCGAAAAATAACGCTTGCGTTTTACACAAAAACTGTATAAAAAGACAGTTATGGAAAACCTAACGACACGCCAGCAGGAAATTCTCGACTTTCTAAAACAATGGATCGCCGAAAACGGGATGCCACCGACCCGCGCTGAAATGTGCGCCTCGATGGGGTTCCGCTCTCCGAATGCCGCCGAGGAACATCTGCGCGCACTCGAGCGCAAAGGCGCGATTGAAATGATGCCGGGTGCCTCGCGCGGCATTCGAATCATGGGTGAAGACGTTGCCGCCAACGACGAAGAATTTGGCCTGCCATTGATTGGCAGCGTCGCCGCCGGTTCACCGATCCTCGCACAGGAAAATGTTGTCGGTCGTTACCCTGTCAGTCCGCTGATGTTTCAGCCGCGCGCGGACTATTTGCTCCAGGTAAAAGGCATGAGCATGAAAGATGTCGGCATCATGGACGGCGACTGGCTCGCGGTACATCGCACGCCAAATGCGCGTAACGGACAGATTGTGGTGGCACGGGTGGAAGGCGACGCAACCGTCAAACGCCTGAAGGTCAAGGGCAAACAGGCTTTCTTGATTGCGGAAAACCCCGAATTCCTGCCGATTGTTGTTGATCTGTCGAAACAAACGCTTGATATCGAGGGCTTGGTGGTCGGTGTCGTCCGGACAATGTAGTCCTGGCACCGACCCACGGTCGGGCCGCCGCGCCGTTGCCATATTGCCGCTTGATATGCGCTAAAGTGAATCCTCGTTACATTCAGGAAATGCGATTTTGGCAAAACTATACTTCCGCTTTGCGGCGATGAACGCCGGCAAATCCACCGCACTATTACAGGTCGCCTACAACTACGAAGAGCGCGGCCAATCGGCCGATCTTTATACCGCGAGTGTGGATGACCGCTACGGTGTCGGCAACGTGACGTCACGGCTTGGTGTCACGCGCAGTGCACAAACGTTTTCCGACAAGACTGATTTCAGCGCGATTTACGCCGATCAGCCAAAGCCTTCATGCATCTTGATCGACGAGGCGCAATTTTTGTCAGAGGCACAGGTGACACAATTGCACCGGCTGGCGCACACGTCATCGACGCCGGTGATTTGTTATGGATTACGCAGTGACTTTTTGGGCCACCCGTTTCCCGGGTCAAAGGCGTTGCTGACGTTGGCGGACGACCTGGAGGAAATGAAAACCATCTGCCGCTGCGGCCGCAAGGCAACCATGAATGTGCGACTGGACGGCAGCGGCAATCGGGTCACCGAGGGCGAACAGGTCGAAATCGGCGGCAATGCCCGTTATGAGGCGGTTTGCCCGCGACGCTTCTATACCGGTCAATGCAACGCAGACGGTACGACTGCCTAAGTTCGTCTATTGTTTGGCAAACTGGCTGACGTCCAGAATCAGCGCCACCCGGCCGTCACCAAGAATGGTGGCGCCCGACACACAGTCAACCTTGCGGTAGTTGGTCTCAAGATTCTTCACCACCACCTGGTGTTGTCCAATGAGTTCATCAACCACCAGTGCCACGCGCCGGTTTTCTGATTCAACCACAACCATGATCGACGTGTTGTTGCCCCATTCAAAACGCGGCACCTTGAAAATCTCGTCCAATGGCTTGACCGGCAGATACTCACCGCGCACTTCCGCCACCCGACCCATGTTGGCCAGCGTTTTGATGCGCGACTCATCCACCTGGAACGTTTCAAGGACCGAACCAAGCGGGAGAATATAGACCTCGTCGCCGACACCGACGGACATACCGTCCATGATGGCGAGCGTCAACGGCAGCCGTACCGACACGCGCGTATGGATGTAGAGATGCACACCGTCAACCGTCGCGTGCCGGTTGACCAGCGGGGCGTAGGTAATCAGTGGCGACGCCGAATAAATGGACATGCGGGATTCCAATAAAGGGTTGGTGTGTTCACACCGTTATCCCGTATATCGGCAGCAGCGCCCAAAAGCTGAATCGGACTGACGTCCGTCGCACGGCAAAAAGACCCCAACCAAAGTCGGGTTTTATGATCCAAATACAGCTGGTCGATCAACGGAATTTGTACTCGACGCCGCCGCAGACGTAACGCCGGCGGTGGTTTTTGACGCCAAGCGGGGCATGATGTCCGGGAACGGCATCACCCGTTTTTGCGCGTAGCCAACGTTGAGATTGCCGTTGCAAGGTCGCCTTGGCAATGGCCGCACTACCCACTGGCTGTCGGCTACGATTGACAAGTATTTGCAGTAGGTTGGTATAAGTGGTAATTTGTCCGGACATATTCGGCTTGCCGACTGAAATCCCCTCAAAGACCCCGTGATGCCCTCCCCGACCAAACCACGCTATCACCAAATTGCCGATTTACTCAGGCGCGATATTGAAGGGGGAAACCATCCGGTCGGCACGCTACTACCCACCGAAGTGCAGCTCTGTGAAGCGTACAAAATTTCGCGCCACACCGCACGCGAAGCCTTGCGGGTGTTGATACAAGATCA
>JANMNT010000402.1:0-2880 GCA_031368465.1 Burkholderiales bacterium | reverse complement strand
CAGCCGGGTCACTTGGTTGATGGTTAAATTAAGGTGACTCGCTGCGTACCAGCCTGCCCCTTGGCGTGTATGTGGTCAGAATTAAATACGGGGATCTAAGTATGTAGATCGGCCTGTAGAAGGCTTGCGGACGCGGGTTCGATTCCCGCCGGCTCCACCAACAAATACAAACGCCACCCGGCTTCTTTGGGTGGCGTTTGTATTTGTTGGATGTTGATTGGCCGGATCGAAGCGGCGGCCGCTGAGGACGGCGAGTGCGGCGTTTTGCGAAGCACTGCTTCGCGCCGCTGCGAGCGGCGAGCGCCATGCGCGAGACTCGTGTGAGACACATTCCCGCCGGCTCCACCAATAAATACATTGCGCAGCCGTCCGAGCGCCATGCCTGGCGTAGGATGGCGTTTTCAGCTTTGCTGAAAAAGGATTCCGCCCGGCTCTGCGCCGGGCACCGCCTTACCGCCCGAACAGCCCCTTTAGCTTATTCACCGTATCCTTGACGTCCTTGACTTGATCCGCAGCCGAAGCAGGTTCAGCCGGCTTGGCGGGCGGTGTTGGTGCGGACGTGCCAGTGTTGGCAGAGGCGGCGACCGGCGTGGGCTTGGCCGGCACCGCCAGCGTCGCTGCAGGAGTTGAGGTTGCCGGTGTCGCGGACCCGTTCGGCGGCGGGGGCAAACCTGACTTGGCCGCACGCGCGGCGGCCTGTTCGTTGTGGCGTTCGGCATCGGCCATTTTTTGCTGCTCAATGGCCTGTGTTCTTAGCTGCGCAATGACTTCATTTTGTTTGGCAATCGCAGCCTGCGAGTCCTCGATCGAAGGGATATTGCCCGCCACCAATGCCTGCAACTTTGTCCGGTCAATGAGCCCCTTGAGCACCGCAAATTGTTCGGCTGTGGCATTCTCGTTACGCTGCAGGATGGCAACAATTCGCACTATTTTTTCGGTTGCCTGATTGGTTTTAACGTTGGCCGGCCCAAACAAAATGCGCTCGGCCCCGCCATCCGTGACCTCAACCTTGTCGTTGGCCACCAGAGAGACACTAAACACCAATTCGCGATCCTGTCTTAACGCTTTCTCGTATTTGGTATAGATCGCACGCTGTTTTGCCTGCGTGGTTGTTGAATAGTCATTGCGAATTTTGTAAGCATTTCTCGACGCATCCTTTGCTTGCTCGAATTTTGCTTTTGCCAGGTCACGGTTTTTTTCGCGCTCCGCTTCGCGTCCCTCTTTGTTCAATTTGGCATTCTCGGCTTCCAGGGCGGTGACCTGTATCTGCAAATCCGGCGGGAGCGTATTCAGCTCGTCCAATTCGCGGCGCATGGCAACGTCGGCGGCGCGTTGTTGACGCCGTTGTTCGAGAGTCGGCGGGAGCGTATATAAAACGGACGCGCCGAATGTCACCGGTTCGTTTTTGAAATCGGGGCAAAATTTGCCCGATGGCCCCCGCTGGGAGGGCGTCTGCATCCCCCATCCAGCGGGCGGCGGCAACAATGCGGCGCGCATGGCCGCAGCGCCCCGTGTAAACAGTTCCTTTTGCTGGGCGGTTGGTTCACGCTCCTTGGTTTCACACAAATAATCCGCGCAGGCGAGTGACGAGCATGCCGCCAACGCCAATGCCAAAAAGGTCTGCCGGGTTCGGATCATATTCATCTGGTCTCCCATGACTAAATTGCAGCGGTCAATGCATGATACGCAGATTTTGCGGCAAATTTTGTCCCCTGAATGAGGCGGCTAAGGGTCGTTCCGGAGGCGCACAAAACTGGCGAATCTGGGTACACCGTTTTTGGTGACATCGCGGTAGGTATAGGTAACGGTGCTGCCAACCGGTGGTGGCATTTTGCGCACCGCATCGGTAAAACCGGTGCCAATATTGAAAACCACACCTGCCGGCGTTTTGACCTCAAGCGCGCCCAGCATGCCCTGGTATTTACCCTTGCCGGGGATGTGCGAGATCACCCTCGCCTCGGTATCCAGCTGTAACTTTAACTTGAGCAATACGTTGCTTCGACCGGTCACATACGGCGCGTCGGCAAGATGCAGCATCAAGCCCTCGCCACCGGCTCGGACAATCTCGTTTAACTTTTTCTGCAGGGCCGAGCGCCCGGGCACACGCGCCTGTTCGACTGCCTTTAATTGGGGCCAGTTGGCCGCCGCCACCAAACGTTGCAGCTCGATCACCCGTGCTTCAAACGTGCCCTCCCCATTTGGCAGCTCAAAGACCATGTAGAAAATCTTCTGCCAGTCAGCGTCGACCGGCACCTGCTTGCGGACGGCGCCCGACAACGCTTCAAATTTTTGGCGCCCCATCCACAATTCGCCGTCGAGCGGTGAGGCGGGTAACTTTGCAATGAACCAGTCGGGCGCATTGACCAAATTGCCACTTCGAAAGCGCAAAACCTTGCCATCCCAAACCGCCCTGACCCCGTCAAATTTCTCGCTGACCAGATATTGCGTGACATCAACGTCGGGGCCGAGCACGTTTGCGAGTAATAACGGTCTATCGGCCGATGGTTGTGCGCCGGCCACGACCGAAAAAAGCGTAAGCAGCAGTGCCAACAGCATGCCGGCTGTCTCAACTGATTTGTGTCGGGAATGCGTCATCTGTTTATAGGTCGGCGGTATTTGCAGAATTGATCAACTGTACCACCATCGTTTGGCCAACCAATATCCCCCAAACGTGGCATCACCCAACCGCTGCGGACGGGCAAACATGGCAGAATGGCTGATCAGCCGTCCGGGGAGGCTGTGTCCCTGTTGTCGAAACAGGTTGCATGGCGGACGACGGCACTCCAAACGAGGCCAGCATGGAAAAACTCAAGGCACTGTGGAAAATCTACTTTTCATCGATCAATGCGGTGATCCGTGCGGGATTGGGCTTTGCATTGG
>JANMNT010000391.1:0-1725 GCA_031368465.1 Burkholderiales bacterium | reverse complement strand
CGGCGGATACGCCCAATACGTCGCCCAAGCCAAGTTCGAAAAATTCTGACAGCTGAACGCCTTCCAGCATCCCCTCGGCTTTGTTGGCGGTCAACACCGTGGGTTTGCCCAACTTGCGCAGGTATTTGCCAATGTCGTGGTCTTGTGCGCTGACACCAGCTCTCGCATCGACCACAAAAATCACCACATCGGCCTCGGCCACCGCTTGGCGGGTCTGCTTGGCCATTTCTTTGTAAATGCCGCTTTGTGCGTCAGGCTCAAAGCCGCCTGTGTCAATCACGATGTACTCATGCGTACCCAAATTGCCGTTGCCATAGTGGCGGTCACGGGTCAATCCGGCATAGTCGGCAACGATGGCATCGCGCGTTTTTGTCAGGCGGTTAAATAGAGTAGATTTGCCAACATTGGGGCGGCCAACAAGGGCAATAACGGGTTTCATTTTTACTTTTCATGTGACCAAACGGTCAATCGGTTCACGCCGAGTTATTCAGGTACAAAACCGTAAATGCCACCGTTGCGCGTGACTGCCACCAGCGTATTACCCACCAATACGGGAGCTGCCGCAATTGGAGAACCATCGGTGGTCAGGCGGTTGAGCAGTGAGCCGTCTTCACGCGACAGAAGGTGAACAATACCGGCAAAATCGCCAACCGCCACTGATCGGCCAACGACCAGAGGTGCTGTCAGGCTACGGTAGCGCAATGCTTCAGTCGTCCAGGCGCGCTCGCCATCGGTACGCCGCCAAGCCTGAACAACACCATCCGATTCTGTGCCGAAAACGCGCCTGTCATCGCCATGCACGCCTTGCGCGCCGTTAGCGGGTTTACTCCAAACCAGACTGCCTCGGGCAGTATTGACGCAGCCCACGCTAGCCTGAAAGGCTCTGGCGCAAACCACATCGCCGTCACGGCTGACGCGGCCGACCAGATCGACCAGTCTTTCAATATCGTTCACGCCGCGGGGAGATGCAATGGGCGCTTCCCAACGGATCACACCACTGGAAGGGTTCAAGCCAGCCAGCCGGCCCGAAAAACCAACCACCAGGGTGTCGCCAACGGCCAAAATCACACCAGCTTGCTTCAAAACGAGCGGTTCATTGGGGCGCTGCTGCGACCAAAGCTTGCGGCCAGTTTGGCCGTCAAATGCGTTCACTGATCTGTCGGCAGACAGTACGAATACTCGGCCACCGGCCACCAAGGGTGCGGTGTAGGCCTGTGCGCTGAGCTTTTGGCGCCATGCCTCGCGCCCGTCAACAAAAACCACCACGTCATTGGCCTGAGTCACCACAGCAGCTGTTTTTCCGTCGCTGCCAACGCCTGTTGCGACTGGAGCACCCGCCGTAGCACGCCATAGGTCGGCTCCAGTACGTCCATCAATCGCTGCGACCGCACCATCACCGCCGGAAACAAACACGGTGGTGCCCGCCACTTGCACATCCAGAGGGAAATTGATGGAGCCAATACGGTTGCTCCACACCTGTTTGGCCGACACGGCCCCGCTGACGGCCTGCAACGCGGCAGGCTGCGGCTTGCTCGGTCCGGTGAAGTAGGACATGACCGTGTATTGCAGCGAGTCATGCGTATAGAGCGCATCATTCGCATAAGTCGGGCTGCCGCCGTTGTAGTTGCCGGGATGATCGAGACCGAGGGCGTGCCCGGTTTCGTGAATGAATGTCTGGAAACCCCATTCGCCGCGCGTCGGGGTTACAAGGTCATTAGTGCCCTG